>SVFE01000013.1 GCA_015057055.1 Lachnospiraceae bacterium
AGGGAAGAATCTCGCCGGGGACATAGTGGGTAATATTTAAGATGTAAAGGCGGGATTCGCTGCTTTCCGGAAGCAGGGAAACCTCTGCAATTTGGGTCATGTTCTCACTCCTGTCACCGGAGTAGATCCCGTAAAGCAGGGAGCCGTCGGAAAAGTTTTCTTTCAGAAAGGCGTAGGAAATTCCGTAAGCGGAAATAAGATTTTCCATTTCCCGGAAATAGTCCTCTGCCGGCTCTAAGGGATGAAAGGAAAGATGCTCCGCAGAAAGGGAAGCAAAGCCGTTTTCCGACAAAGAAGCCACGACGGATTCCATTACGTATTCCGGCCGGGAGGCTTCGTAAAGCGTCAGGCTGTTCCAGGCATAGCGGAGAATAAAAACCACCGAGATGACAAGAACGGCCAGGAACAAAAGGTACGCCACCAGCGCTTTCTTGCTCTTTTTTTCGGCAGAAGTATGGGGTTGATTTTGTATTGTATTTTCTTTGTTTTCTGTCATGTTTACTCCGAAAAATAAAGGTTTAACGGGTTACGATAAAGGCGGTGGGAAGTCGTCTGGAAGCATCGGAATTGGGCAAAAACGAAGAGGTGATGCGATAGCTTCCGTCAAAATACAAGGAAGAAGAACTTCCGCCGTCCAAATTGGCTGCATTCACGGCGCCGTATTCCTGGAAAATCTGTATTAAATCCTGGCCGGTAGCGCCCAGATGTCCGGCACTGCCTCTTCCGTCCGTTACCAGAATCAGTACCGTGCCGTCGCTGCATTGTCCGATGGCGGTACGGGGATTGGCTCCCACGCCCCGACCGTCTAAGTCCACCGGCGTGCCGTTCATGATAAGTCTGGTAAAATGATTGGTATTTCCGTCGCTGATATCCTTAAAGGAAGCACCGTCCCGGATACCGTTTTCTGCAACGAAGGCTGAAAACTCATCGGGAGTCATGTGTCCTACTTCGGCAATAATTAAGATATTGTTTTCATTGAACCCTACCATGACGTCACCGGGGGAAGGTTCATTGAATTGTACCTGACCGTCGCAAACTACCACACCGATGGGACGGCCGCCCCAGTTAATTCCGCTGGGGGTTTCGAATTCTCCGGCATTGACTGCGGCCAGTGCTTCGAAGGCTTCGCAGTATTCCCCTACGGTCAGACCGTTTTTCTCCATTTCCATCGAGGAAAAGGGATAGGCGGTTGCCAGTTGTACCCGGGAAGGGTCGCGGATGACCATAAGCTGTGCTTCGAAGGTTCGTCCGGTAATGGGTACCAAAATAATTCCGTCTCCGTCTTCATCCACCAGGCTGTCCAGGGCAGAGAGCGAGGAATCGTTGCCTTCCCCGGTTCCGGTAAGTGCTTCTGAAGAGTTGACCGTTTCGTCAGAGGAAGCTTCATTTCCCGACACGGTAACCAGTGAAGTATCCGTGATGGTATCGGCAGGTGCCCCGGTACCGGTTGCGGTAATCTCCAGAATTTCTTCTTCGGTGAGATACCAGGATACGACGAATTTCATGTTGCCGGTTTCCAGCATGGTTGCCACAAAGGTTTCTCTGGCAGAGCGGGACGGTCCGTTGCAAAACATCCACATCAGGACATAAAGAAACAAAAACAGAACTGCCAGGAAAGTAGCCAAATAGGCCAAAACCCAGCCGAAACCTTTTAGGATATTCTTTTTTTTCTGCTTTAATTTTTCATTTTCCAAAGCGTTTGGTATCCTTTCTTTGGGCAGTCATTTTGCAACGCGTATATTCTAGCATAAAAAAGCCGTGTAAACAATGGATTATTCGCCCGAAATGCTTGAATAAACGCCTCAATTATAGTATATTTGGAATAGGATATTATTAAATTTTTATAAAGTCGGAGAGGTATATGGAGGTCAATGTAAATTACGAAGTTGCCGCCATTTTAATAGCACTTATTCTGTTGTTTTACTACGGAAATTCAAAAAAAGTCTCCAATCTTCAGAATAAGATTTTCGCCATGCTGATAGAATGTAACATTCTGACAGCTGTTTTTGACGTTGTCAAAAGAGTATTGCAAAACGGCAGTTTTAGTGTGCCGGTCTGGGTGTTGGAAATCCTTACGCTGGGATATTTTCTGACCCATTTTTTTATTGCGCCGCTCTTTTTCCTCTATGCGCTTAACATGGTAAAGCGATGGAAGGAGTGCAACAAAGTGATTCGAAATATCCTTGCCCTTCCCTTGTTTGCCGGTATCATTTTGGTGGTAATCAATCCTTCCACGGATTGGATTTTCTCCTTTTCCGAGGACGGGACTTACCTTCGACATAGCGGCTTGTTTGTCATGTACGGACTGACTTTATTTTATGTCTTTTCCCTGATTTTTATTTTAGTTTATTATCGCAAAAGTTATTCTTTTGTGCGGAAAATTTCTCTTTTTGTCAGTATGCTTCTTTCCGTGGGCAGTGTCGTTGTGCAGTTCCTCTATCCTGCCATATTGGTGGAGACTTGTGCAATTTCCGTTTCCTGTCTGATTCTGTTTTTCCTGATTCAAAATCCCAGAGACCGAATTGACCGTGCTACCGGTATTTTTAATGCGGCCGGATTTTGGGATGTAATGAAACAGAATTTTTATCGGGAGACAGAACTGGATTTGATTCAAATTGTTCTTTGTGACATGGACCATGTGGAAAAAAATGCTGATGTTCAGGGACGGGATATGGCCATGGCGCAAATCGGAACATATCTGTCGGAGATTGAAGAGGATGTAAATGTATATCGTCTGGACAGCAACGTATATTGCCTGGAACTGATTGCGGAGTCGGAAAAGATTGTGGAAGAGGTTCTCGCCGTTTTGGCGGAGCGGTTCCAAAAACCTTGGAAATACAATAATTACGAGACGGTATTTCATGCCAATTTGTGTCATTTGCGTCTGCCGCAGCAGGTGGATTCCTTTGACCGGCTTCGGGCGATTACCAATGATTTTATAAAAAGAGGAATTGAAAGAAAAGTGCTTCGGGCTGAAGATTTTGAGATGGAGCGGATGGAACGTTCCTTAAAAATCAGCAATGCCCTGGTAAAGGCCGTAGAAAAGAACAATTTTGAAATCCGCTATTCGCCGGTATATTCGCCGGAAAAAAAGGAACTGACGGCAGCAGATGTTTCCATCCGGTTTTACGATGAGGAGCTGGGGTTCGTTTACGATGAGGATATCTATAATTTTGCGGAACAGAGCGGGCAAATGATTCAGATCAGTGAAATGATGTTTGAGAAGGTCTGTGATTTTATCGCGCGGAAAAAACCGGGGGAAAAAGGCATACGCTTTTTTGGTGTAAAAATTCCTACCGTGATGTGCCTGCAGCACGGATACATGAAGCGTCTTGCCAAAGTCATGGACAAATACGGGGTGGACCCGGGGATGATTTGTCTTCAGATTTCCGAGTATACGGTATCAAAGGCCGCGTATGTATTGAAGGAGACTACCGCGGAACTGGTGCGTCGGGGTGTAAGGTTCTGCCTGGACGATTACGGAAGCGGATACACCAATATTGCGTCCGTTTATGAATTGCCCTTTTCCATTATGAAATTAAACAGCAGTATCATTAAGGATGCGCTTCAGAATGATAAGGCCAAGATTACGTTAGAATATACTTTGATGCTGGCAAAAAGCCTGCATATGAAGACCATGCTGGAAGGTCTGGAAGAGAAACAGCACATGGATATGGTTTTGCAGATGCCTTGCGATTATGTCAAAGGAAGGTATTTTTACGAGCAGATGGACGAAGAAGCATTTATGGCTCTTTTATCTGAAACCAAGGGTCCGGATGGGAAAGGAGGGCTCTTGCAATGATTTATGATTTGAGTTTTGATTATGTTGCAGTAATCATTATGGTATTTTTGCTTATGGTATACCGGGGAAAACGTAAGGCTTCCCTGCCGGTTTATCAGGTGCATTACCAGCTTTCCGTGACCATTTTATTTACGGCGATTTTTGATATTTTGTCGGTTTGGATTATGCGGCGCCCGGATGAATTCAGCATAGAATCCATCTATCTGATTAATATGGCATATCTGCTTTTGCAGAATTTCATTCTGGTCATTTACATGAAATACGAGCTGTATTGCGCCAGCGTGGATATCCGGAAAAACAAAGCGTGGAAGGTAATTGTTTATACTCCGTATTGGATTGCGGCTACGCTGATTATCACAACCCATTACACCAAATGGATTTTTACTGTATCGGAGGAAGGGGTCTATGCCCATGCGCCGGGATTTTTGTTTTTGTATTTGCTGATGGCATATTACGGAATCCTGTGTGCCTTCGTTATTATCCGGTATCGAAATTCTATGGATAAGGAGAAGTTTTTCTATCTGTTTGCGATATACGGAGTAGTGGTAAGCGTACAGCTTTTGCAGTTTTTGTTGCCGTCGGTTCTGCTGGTTCCGTTTGCCTGCGCATTGGCAATGATCATGATTGTTTATGATGTGCAGTCGCCGGATGAAATTTTTGACGGAACCAATGCCATGTACCGGAAGTATTTTACCCAGGGTATGGCGGCGGATTATTCTACCGGTCAGACCGGGCGTCTTCTCTTTCTAAAGTTACATGATTATGATATTTTGCGGGAATCCTTTGGAGAAGAGGAATTGAATCATCTTCTCCGGGGAATGTGCGGTTATCTGCAGTCCCTTCACCCGGATAGTCTGATTTTCCGCATAGACGAACATACCTATGCATATAAGATACAGGAGATTTCCGAGCAGGAGATGTATGCACTTGTGGGCATGATTGAAGAGCGGTTTAAGGAATCCTGGAAAAGCGGAGCCATGGATGTGGTGCTTCCGGTTAATTTTGCACTTATTGCTTATCCGGAGGACGTGAAAGATTATAATGAATTCACTTCTTTTATGACAGTGCTTTCCCGGTCGGAAATGGACAGCAATGAAGTCATGACAATGAAGGATTTTGCCGGGGATGATGAAAATATGGAAATTCTGGAAGCCGTGAAAAATGCGGTGGAAAAGGATTTGTTCCAGGTTTACTATCAACCTATTTACAGTGTGGAAGAAAAGCGAATTATTGCGTCAGAAGCCCTGGTAAGGCTGTTCGATGAAAAACTGGGATTTATTTCTCCCGAAAAATTCATTCCGTTGGCGGAAAAAGAAGGATATATCCTGAAAATCGGCCGGTTTGTATTTCAGGAGGTGTGCCGGTTTTATTCGGAGAATTCCTTGCAGGAAAAGGGAATTGATTACATAGAGGTTAATCTTTCGGCCATTCAATGTATGCAGTACCAGATGGCGGAAGAGTTTATCGGGATTATGAAGGAAAATAATATCAAAGCAAAACAGGTGAATTTTGAAATCACCGAAACCTCCGCAATGATTACGAATCGAGCGGTGGCCCTTAACATATCCCGTTTTGAAAATCACGGAATTGCCCTGTCACTGGACGATTACGGTACCGGGTACTCCAATTTATCTTATCTGTACCACATGCCCTTTCATTTTATAAAAATTGACAAGAGTATTTTGTGGTCTTCGGAGAAAAATGATAAGGCAGACATTACATTGCAAAATATATTCCGAATGGCAAAAAAATTGCAACTTAAAATCGTTATGGAAGGCGTGGAGACGGAAGCACAGATTCGCAAGCTTCTGACCATGGGATGCGATTATTTTCAGGGATATTATTTTTCAAAACCGGTTTGCGGCAAGGATTTTCTGGATTATGTGCAGAATTTTGAATTGCCGGATGTATGTAAACCGGAATTAAAACAGGAAAAAGAACGCGAAGAAGGTTAGAGAAAAATGACGGAAGAGAGTAAAACAGAAAAAAGTTTGGGTCGTTTTTTGGAGCAAAACAGATACCGGCTTCTGGGATATAATGCAGACAGTTCCATTTTCTGGTATATCCGGGAGTACGGCGCTACGGCCTACGTTGTCACCATCGCGGACATGCAGAAAAAAACCATGGACCCGGGTGTGTTGATGCGATCCAATGATGAAATTGTGAAAAGAATCGAACCGGTTCTGAAAAAGAAAATGGAAATACTGACGCTGGTTCTGGCGAGTCATTCCGAGGAGGCACTGAAAATGTGCCGGGAAAAAACCAATTACTGGTACTTGGATTTGCAGGAACAAAAAATGTATCTGTATGAACATCAGCAGATTGATTTTGATAATTTGGCAGAAAAATTGGATGCCTGGATTGTGGAGAACGGAATTGTAAAGTCGGTTAGTCCGGGGATGGCTCCGGTCAGCTGGAAGGCAATGCTTCCCTTCCATATCCTGGCAGTGCTGTATATCCTTTGCTATGTTTTTTTGAATGTGTTGGGGCAGGGAAATCCCTCGGACTGGGTGCTTAGCAGCGCCGGCGTGTTTGGGGAAGGACACTGGTATCAGATTTTGTCCTATACCTTTATTCACGGCAGTTTTTCTCATCTTTTGATGAATGTTTTTACGTTGTACGTGGTGGCCATGTTTGCCGCCGGAATGTTTAAGCCATGGCAGACGTTTTTTGGATATCTCTGGTCCGGCGCGGTGGCAGGGGCGTTTTCCCTGGCACAGATGTATTACAAAAGGTTGACCTATTACACGCTGGGGGCTTCCGGTGCGGTGTATGGGTTAATGGGAATGGTTTTGTTCTACATTATGTCCCACCGGGAAAAATTCAAAAAAATAGGAACTTGGCAGATTCTCCTCTTTATGGGATTGATTATTGCGGAAACCAGCCTTTTTGCATCCTACACGGACGGGACAAATCATCTGGCTCATGTGGCAGGATTCCTGGGTGGTTATGTCTTTGCATTTGTGTTGGAGGTTATTCAGCGCAGTAAGCTCCGTTTAGCAAAAAACAGAAAGGATAAGGAAACGAATGAGGATTAATATTTATTATGGCGGCCGCGGACTCATCGGAGACCCGTCTTTGTATGTAATCAAAAAAATGATGCAGGTGTTCGAAGAACTGAATGTCCGGGTAGAGAAATATGACCTTTACGATCAGAAAAATAACATAGCAACACTGCCTCAGACGCTGAAAGAGGCGGATGGTATCATCCTTGCCACTACGGTGGAATGGCACGGCGTCGGCGGTTACATGATGCAGTTTCTGGATGCCTGCTGGCTGTACGGTGACAAGGAACTGATGCAGAAGATTTATATGGCGCCGGTGGTACTTTCTACCACCTACGGGGAAAAGGAAGCGGAGCTGGATCTGACCTCGGCCTGGGAGACGCTGGGCGGCATTACCTGCAAAGGGCTTTGCGGATACATTACGGATGTTACGGAATTGGAAGGAAACGAAGGCTACGGAAAGCTGATTGAAAAGAGTGCGGAGAATATTTACCGCAGCATCAGTCAGAAAAGTCCCATGCTTCCGGTTAGTAATAAAGTTGTGGTTCAGAAGGTGAATAAAACCAGAAATACCTTCCTTACCCAGCAGGAGACGGAGCAATTGTCGGAATATGCCTCCAACGAAACTTATGTGAAAAAGCAAAAAGAAGACATTCGAGAACTGGCAGACTTTTTCCGCGGACAGCTGACGGGGAACAAATCAGATTCCGGCCGTTCTTACGAGGATATTTTCCAATCACAGTTTCGCAGTCAGCCGGGAGTGCATTTAAAATATAAGATAACGCTCAAGGATAAGCATCGCGTTATTCCCTTGCGGATAGATAACGGACAGATAGATACTACCGGCGGCGACCTTGTATATCCCGATGCAGAGCTTACCACGGACAGTGCGATTCTGGATGCCGTTACCGAGGGAAGAAAGACATTCCAGGGCGGTTTTATGGAAGGCAGCATCGTGTTTAAGGGCGATTTTAAAAACTTGAGATTGTTAGATACCATGTTTCCGTTCATGGAAGCAGGAAGCAAAAAATAGAGAGACGAGGGAGAAAACATGAAGGACAACTGCATTTTTTGCAAAATTGCAAACGGTGAAATTCCGTCAAAAACAATATTTGAAAATGATAATTTCCGGGTGATTCTGGATTTGGGCCCGGCAACAAAGGGGCATGCACTGGTTATGCCGAAAGAGCATTATGCCAATTTATATGAACTGCCGGAAGATTTGGCGATGGAGGCAATGAAAATTGCAAAGCAGATGGCGGAGAAGATGACGAAAGCTCTCTCCTGTCAAGGATTTAATCTGGTGCAAAACAATGGAGAGGTTGCCGGACAGACCGTACATCACTTTCATTTGCATTTGATTCCGCGTTACGAAGGCGACGGCCAGAACATTTTGTGGGAGCCGGGAAAAGCAAGTCCGGAAGAACTGGAAGAAGTAAAGAACTGCATTTTGCAGTAAAATCCAATGTGGGGTAGAGAGGTGTAAGCTTGTGGAAACGGATTTAAATAAGGTATTACTGATTGATGAAGATACGGATTCGGCGAAAAACGCCCGGATGATTTTGGAGCTTAGCGGTTTGCTTGTGGATGTAGAGCATGACGGAAAAAAGGGTCTGTCCAAAGCGCTTAGCGAAAAATACGATATGATTATTCTGGAAATGAAATACAAAAATATCAATGGCCTTGATATTTTAAAGAAGGTAAAGAGTGAGAAGAAAATTCCCGTAATGTTTCTTTCTTCCTGTTGCGAAGAAATGGATATTTGCAGTGCTTTCTTTGCAGGGGCGGATGATTACGTAACCAAACCCTTCAACGTAAATATTTTGGCTGCAAGAGCCCATGCCCATATGGACCTGTATGACGCACTTTTGGGTATTTCCAAAAAGAAGCAGAAGGTAATCGAACACAAGGGAATTCGTATAGAAAAGACGGCAAGAAGAGTTTTTGTGGATGGAGTGGAGAAGAATTTCACCTCCAAAGAGTTCGATTTGCTCACCTTCCTTGCGGAACATCCCAACCGGGTCTATGCCAAGGAGGAACTGTTCCGTGAGATTTGGGACATGGATTCCGTGGGGGATATTGCCACCGTAACCGTACATATTAAGAAGATTCGCGAAAAGGTGGAAAAGGATTCCTCCAAGCCTCAGTATATTGAGACTATCTGGGGCGTGGGATATCGGTTTAAGGTGTAGCAGGTATTGACAAAAAGAAGAATAGAAATTATCATAGAATTATAAAAAGGTGTTGCCGATAGACGGCTAGTCCTTAATATTGATTACAAAGAAAGTAACCGATACCTTGGCATGGGGCGGTTACTTTTTTGTGTCTTGGATATACGCTATCAAAATCGTTACAACTATGGTAAGAACCAGGAGTACGATTGAAAGGATTTCAAAATCACTCATAAGTCAGCCCTCTCTTTCGCAAGATTTCCCGATAAAGCAGGGATTTCTATGTAAACAGAGGGTCACAGTCCCTCTGATGGAAGGACTAACCGCTACCGTTATGGCAACACCCGTAGAAATAGTTTATCAGACAAAAGAATGATTTTCAATAGAATATATAAACGAAAAAATGATAACTACAAAAGAAGCAAGGCGGATTGTCTGCAAAAGAATATAAGAAGAAAATGGAGCAGGAAAAAGAAGAACTTAACAAAAAGTTAGATAATATGACAAAGGAATACAATGAATTAGTAGACCGATATAATAAACTCACTGATGATAAAGCCGAATTGGAACGAAAGAACAAAGAAAAGGCTTATGAAGTGATGTATCAGCAGGAGCGAAGCAGATGAAGCAGATTGGAAAAATGAAGATATTTGATATAATGAAAAGGGAATAAAATACGAAAGGTAAAATAAAGAATGGTTAAAGCGGTATTTATAGACTTTTATGGTACAGTTGTACACGAAGATGGAGAAGTGATTAAAAAAGTATCACAAGAAATTTTTGATACTGGAAAAGTAGAAGATAAATCAGAGATTGGTTCATATTGGTGGAATGAGTTTCAAGTAGCATTTAATAATGCATATGGAGATAAGTTTGAGACACAGAGAGAATTAGAATATCAATCATTGAATAAAACAGTACAACATTTTAATTCATCAGCTGACGCAAAGGCATTAAGTGATTTAATGTTTGCACATTGGGTAAAACCGCCTATTTTTGAAGAGGCAAAACAATTTTTTGAAAAATGTCCAGTGCCTATTTATGTTGTATCTAATATAGATAGAGATGATGTTTTAAAAGCAATAGAGTTTCACGGACTAAAACCTAGTGGAGTATTTACAAGTGAAGATGCAAAATCGTATAAACCAAGAAAGGAATTATTTGAATTTGCGTTAAGTAATACGGGTTTGTCCGCTGAACAAGTTGTACATATTGGAGACTCGTTAAGTAGTGATGTTAAAGGTGCTTCGGCGGTTGGAATAAATGCAATATGGATAAATCGCAGTGGGAGAGAAGTGCCAGAAGGTGTTAATTCTGTTGGGAATTTGTTGGAAGTGTATAATACAGATTTCTTCAAATAAATATTATGTTATATAAAGATACTATGCTTAATGTGTAGTATCTTTTTCTCTGCCAAAAACCCCGAAATATTTCCACAAAATTCACATAAAATATGAGTTGCTTTTGGGGTGTTTTGAGTTATAATTTTTATATCAGCGAAATGGTAATATTACCACTTTTGAAAAGGCGGAGCGAATATTACCAAAAATATTACCACAGAAAAAATAAAGTAGTTTAGAAAAAGTGTTAAAAACAAATTTCTGTATAGCTAAAATCTTGTAAAAAGCCTTAAAACACCCCGAAAATAAGCAAAAAAGGCTATACAGAGAAGAAAATAGGGGTGGGGTGTGCTATATCGCTTTAAGGTGTAGAATTAAAAAGGTGCACCGCCGGTGAATATGCCTCTTTCGGATGAATGTGGTAACGTAACACCATTGCATCCGCGAACATACTGGACATAAATGGGTTTTCCGTCAGATTCATATCCTACAGGCCACCAATAATTGTCAACGGAACAGAGGGTTGTTGTATTTGTAACCGGGTCATACAGAAACCAGCATAGTGCAGATTAAAAATAATAAAAGTGTTTTTCGCATAATGTTTTTCTCCTTTGCACTAACTGTATGGTGAATGAATATACAGCGAATTATTTTTTGTCTTGTTATAGGTATTATATATAGTTTTCTTAGAGGAGTAAAGGTAGATTCGTAGGCAGACACCTTTGTCCGGTCGCACAAAATCGGCATTTTCTCGCTTTGTGTCGTGTGCGTCGGAGCAAAAAAAAGATACGCTGTCAGTGAAAGGAGGATGTGATGGACCAAAAACAAATCGGAAGTTTTTTGAAAGAACTTCGAAAAGAAAAAAGTATCACACAGGAACAGCTGGCAGAGCATCTAAATGTATCCGGGAGGACCGTATCCCGTTGGGAGACCGGAAGCAATATGCCGGATATCAGCCTGCTGGTGGAACTGTCAGAGTTCTATGATGTCAGTATTCCTGAAATCATTAACGGAGAAAGGAAAAGCGAGAATATGAATGAAGAAGTAAAAGAAGTGGCCAAAAGCATGTCGGAGTATGCGCTGGCCGAAAAAGAAAGTATGCTGAAAGAAATTAGGGTGCTGAGCCTGCTTGGCCTGGCGGCATTGATTATTTATTACGGTATCGATTTGTCCGGAATGGGAGAAGGCAACGATTTTTTTGCCAATGTTGCTATGTACAGCCAGACTCTGGTGTATGTGGTAATCCTGCTGATTCCGTTTCAGGCAACCGGATTGCTTAACAAAATCAGGCGTAATGATAAAAATACCGGCATACCAAAAACTTTTCTTTGCATTGCATCCATCGTGGTTGCATTTGTGGTCGCGGTATTGATTAAACTTATATTGAAATAAGGGATTCGTCTGTAATTCCTCACCGGGATAAGCCCAATGAAATGACATTGTGTTTTATACGGTGGGGATATTTTTTTGCAGATAAACAAGTTTTATGTAAACCAAACACTACGTTTAGGGAAAAAAGACGACGTCCATGGAAAATGGGTTGTAATAATAAATTTGGTGTGTATAATTGGTTTTTACAAGTGTAAATTGGATTAAATTTTGCAAATTTTGGTCTCTAGATTGCAAATTTTGACATTAGGGTTGATTTTTTCTAAATAAAATCTATTGTGAGGATAGTGCATTAGTCTCAAAATATGCAAAAAAAAGGGAGGATAATTCTTATGAATTTATCAAAACAAACGAAAAGGCGAGAGAAAAAACGAATGATGAGTATGCTGCTGGCAATGTTGATGCTCTTTTCCGGCATCTTTGGCATGTTGCCGGGTAGCGGAGCAATGAAAGCCTATGCTGCAGATGTTTCCGAAAATGAAGTATCGGAAAATGTGATATCAGAAAATGAAGTGTACGAAAACGCGGCAACCGAAAATGAAATATCCGAGAATGATATTACAGAACCGGATTTATCAGAGAATACCGTATCGGAGAATAACAGCAGTGAAGGATATGTTATAATGGAACCGGACGATGATTTAGAAGAAGTGGTCGTGGTAACAGAGCCCGAAGATGTGCATTATGAGGGGGAAGGCTTCCGGGTTGATTTTGTGGTGCAGTCTTCTTGGGAAAACCATTACAATGCGGTAATTACAGTAACAAATACATCCGATGAGACGCTTCACAACTGGGGACTTTCTTTTGAAAGTACGGATTCCATATCCGGGCTTTATAACGTGGCGGAACCGGACGGGGAAAGTGAAATCAGACTGTTTAAAAATGCAGGATGGAATCAGGATATCCCGGCAGGTGGTACGGTCTTCTTTGGATATACGGCGTCCTATGGGGGAAATCCGGATGTACCGCAGGAATTTGCCATCGCCTCTGTGGAGAAAGTGGTAAGCAGCGACAGGTATGAGGTGAGCTGCGTCCTTTATGAAGAATGGGAAAGTGGCGGTCTGGTGCAGCTTATCATCGAAAATATTTCGGATACAACCATTGAAGATTGGAGAATCGAATTTGACTCCGCCATGAATATTTCGGAGATTTGGGATGGAGTCGTTGTAAGCCATGAGGGTCAGCATTATCAGTTGCAAAATGCGGACTATGCCCAGAATATTGCACCCGGGGAAAGCCATATCGTCAGCATGATTATTGAAGGCGAACTTGGAGAAGAGACCCTGACTAATTTGACAGCAGGGGAAGTGGTAGTGGAAATGGATGCCGCGGATGAGGAAGGAGACGGCGAAGGGGACGCAGGCGAAAACGCGGAAGATATTCGGGTTATAAGTGGTGGTGAAGATGGCGTAGGACAGATTTACTATAAAGAGATTTCTTCCATGGAGGATATCGTTTATACCGAGGATATGTTATCCTGCGTCAGAAATCAGTTTTTGCTCATGGGTACAGAAACGGCACAATTTGAAGAAATAGAGAATTTGGTTGCTGCGCAAGATGCAAGAATCGTAGGATATATTGAGACAACAAATGTATATCAGGTGGAATATAATTATGATATTACGCCGGATGAAATAGAAATAGCATTGGATTTATACAGAAATTCAGGGTTGGTTGAACTGGCAATGTTGAATTATATTGCTTACGAAAGTTCCTGTTTTGGAACAACTGACAGCGAATGGAATTCGTCGTGGACGACTGAATATCCATATGGAAATGATTGGGGAATTGAAGCAATTGATATGGAAGGAGCTCTCATCCAAGCCGGTGTAATCAGCGGAAACAATTGCACCGCAAATGATATTCGCACAGACCACTTGCAGACCGTACGCATAGGACTAATCGATAGTTGTTTTGATGTATGGCATGAAGATCTTAGTGAAAACTTTGTGCGAACTTGGAATGATTTTTTTTCTCTGGAAGACTTGCAAGCAGGATTTGCAAATGATGCCGGTTTGTCGCATGGAACATTTGTTGCAGGTATTATGGCGGCGGAATTTAATAATGGAGTAGGAATAACCGGGGTATGTATAAAAAATGAGTTGTATGGATTTGCTCTGGATGTGACTAATTCATTTGAAATGGAAGTAGCGTGGAATAGCGCAATGAAAAGAATGTGTGCGATATCCGAATTAATAGAGTGTGATGTGAAGGTAATTAATTATAGTAGGGGATATGACGGAATTACATTTGGGGCATCGCAAGGAGATGAATCGGCACTTTCTTTTTTGGAACATGATGTTATGTTTATGAATCGGCTTTTGGAGCATTATATAGAAAAAGGATATGATTTTCTGATTATTGCGGCAGCCGGAAACAATAATAATGACAAATATTATCGATGTGAGACTGTTACCGGGGGATATTTGAGTGAATCAGCATATGAAGATGCAGAAGATGAATATCAAACAATAAATACATCTGTTACCTATGGCGCACCAAATGCCAATGCGACGTATACTATGAATGAAACGAATGCCAGATATAGTAATCTGTTTAACTATAGCATGAGTGAAGAAGTACGTAGCCGAGTTATTGTCGTTGGTGCAGTGATGCTGGATAATAGTAATGGTAGGAGAACTGCTTCTGAATGTAGCGTTACAAGCTTTAGTAATGTTGGCGATAGGGTGGACATACTGGCACCCGGGCAAAATATCTTAAGTTGTATGGTGACGACGGATAATGGTCCATTGTACATAGAAAAAAGCGGAACCTCTGCTGCGGCTCCTTTTGTGGCAGGGGTTGCGGGACTGGCTTATAATGTTTATCCGGAAATCAGTGCAGTGCAACTGAAAAATATCATTGTATCCGGAGGAACGCTGTTGCAGGATGGTCAATATTTGTTAAATGCTTCTTATGTAATACAAGAAGTAAACAGATTAAAAAATGGCGATACGAATCTATCCGGTGGACTAATTATGGGGCGCATCATAGAGTCGGAATCTTCGGAAGGTGCAACCGGATTAGGACAGACTAATGGCGGCATTATAGATGATAACGGAGAATATGTGCCGGATGAGCAATTGGTGGGAATCGGAGGAGTTTGTGTTACCGCGCAGGCAATTGATGCCAACAATGAACTGGCGGGAAGTTATACCCAGTTTGCAGTAACGGATGAAAATGGATATTTTACACTTCCGCTTTCTCCGGGGCGATATTATATTGTTGTGGAAAAGCCGGGATATTTAGCGTTTACTTATTATTATGAAATGATAGAACAAGAAAACGCTTATATTGGGACGATGGTTGCAGAAAGAAATAACATGCATGATGACATATCGGATTTATTGGAATTTACGGATATAAATCTATGCATAAGAAGTAACTATAATGAGATTTCATTGCAAGGAGCAACGATACAAATCAGAGAAGGATGGGATAACAGAAGCGGAAGTTATGCAGATGCTGCTGACGCTACTATTACAAGTGATGCAAATGGACATTGCACTATTTCTTTGCCTAGAGGACGATATACAGCAGAGGTGAAAAGAGAAGGGTACGTGGTTGGTTACTATAACGTGGTGGCTGATTCTGGCGTAAACATGCAGTATTTGAATTTACAACCGGACAGAACTGTATTTTGTACCATAGATATACAAAATGCCGAAGCATATGGTATTTTATTTTGGAGGGATATGGAAGAATATGAGGGGACTTACATTTTTACCAGAGGAAATAGTGGTATATCTACATTCCGTTTTCTGGATAATGTTCTTTGCGCAACGTGTGAGAGCCAGGGAAATGATGGTAGAAATTACAGAATTACGTTGTATGAAAATATATTATTGAGTGAATATGTGAAATTTGAGTTGACGCGAATGAACGGAAATTTAAGCCAATCAAGTGTAAGAATAACGATAACCTATCCGGATGGAAATGTAGAAAATATACAATGGAATCTAAGTGAACCGGGAATGGTTTGGGATGTGCTTCAGATAGAAAATGGGCAACTAACAATACTAAATAACATAACAAATGAGCCTACGTTGCCTTAAAAGGAGGGGGAATGAGATGAAAAATAGAAACATAAAAAGCATAATATTCGGTTTCATAATTATTTCACTTCTTTGCAGTGGCTGTAAACCAAAATACACCGGTGAAGATTATGAGGCTATTCATACCTGCGAAGTGGTGGAAGATATTACGCAGGAGGAGATTGTTAGTTTTGAGAATATGTTGATTCGTTATAGATATACACAAAATTGGATAGAAGAGTGTGAAAAAGTTGGAAATATTTATTACACGCTTTGTATTTTTAGTGATGGTTCAGTTTATTGCATAAAAGAGTATCACAAATCAGGTTCTGAGCATTTGTTTATCAATTGCAATGATGAAGTGTGGCAATTTGTAACAGATGTATATTATCTTGGAAAACTATCGGGAGAAGATTTGTTTTTTTTAAATTTTTATATTTCAGAAGTTAATTTTGAAAGTGACTATTATTTCCGTGAGATGATAGATACGATACCGACTAGTGAGGAAAATGTTAATTTGCAGGACGAGGCATGGATTAGTTGTGGGGGCGCAATAGTTCGTGAGATGGAGAACGGTGATGAAGAACATTTTTCAGTAGAAGCAAGAAGACACGAGGGCGACAGAATTATAATAACTCTAAGAACTTATGACAGAAATGCCATAAAAGCCATGGATATTCTCACCGAAAGCTGGTTCTATGAGAAATGGTTGGAACTGATATTTGAAGGGGCAGAGTAAATATTGACGGGGAGGGCATTGCATTTACCCTCCCCATTAATTATTTCAACCTAATCTACGGTACCGACCTGACAGATGGCAGGATCGAAAACAGGGCACGCGCCGCCGGTAGAATAATGAGCACCTGCGATGCATTGATATATCGTACCTTCCGCGTAATCGCCCACTTTTGTAACAGGATATAAGAAATGAAAACCGCAACCATGGGCATCCGCAAATTCAACAACGGTATCCCAAAGTATTCCGGCACCATCCGGTCCGAAGATATCCGGGGTAGGTGAAGGCGTTCCCCAACGAATGTCGCCAATGTTGGTGTAGGTCGTGTAAATAACGTAAATCGGACACCCTTCTGCTGAAGTTTGCAATGTCCAGGTATGCAAAGGATAAGGAAAAGACGGTAAAGCGGAGGTGTCAGGAGCAGGGGTGGATGCACCACCATTTTCTTGTGACACTTCTACCGGGGTTTCGCTTAGATAATTATTGGATGCAAATGCGACCTGTCCGTTGTAATCGAACATGTACCAGCCGGTTTCGTTACACTGTGCAGTAACCGTTACTTCCTGATTGGTGGAAAGACTTCCTAAGGTTTCGCCGGTTGTGTCGGGCAAATTCCGGACATTAACGGTCTGGGTTGCGTACAGGGTGGCTGTCATTTCCGTATAAGTATAGATGGCTTGCGGCTCCGCTACCGGTTCTTCGGAATCTTCTTCGGAATCCACCTCGGGATTTTCTGTGTTTTCCACAGAATTTTCCTCCGAGTCGGTATCATTTTCAGATAAAGAATTTTCTTCTTCCGATACCGTTATATCTTCGGAAACCGTGTCTACCGTCATATCTCCGGAAACTGTATCTACCGTCATATCTCCGGAAACCGTGTCTACCGTCATATCTCCGGAAACTGTGTTGACGGAAGTATTCTCCGCGCCGCAGCCGGCGCAAACGGAAATAATCAGAACGCTGAGAAAGATGCAAAAAAGATTTTTCTTCATTGTAGGATTCTCCTTTGTGATAACCGGTTACTTACCCGCCCGGTTATGATGATTTGTTATTATCCAATTCATTATATAGAACTTCCCCGAAAGAGTAAAGAATGAAAATCCCCCGTTACAACAACGCAATTTTGCGGTATAATTTCCTCATGAATACGAAAATTATTTACGAAGACGAATCGATTATTGTGTGCCACAAGCCGGCGGGATTTCCGGTGCAGACCAAAAAATTAGGGCAGCCGGATGTGGAGACGGAACTGAAAAATTATTTGAAGGGTAAAACGCCGGGAGGCGGCGCGCCTTATCTTGGCATTGTTCACCGTCTGGACCAGCCGGTGGAGGGCCTTATGGTGGTCGCCAAAACGGCGAAGGTTGCGGCAGCTTTGTCGGCCGCTGTAGACCACAATGAGAATAAAAAAAATGAAAAGAACTCCGCCGGGGAAATGATTAAAATATACCACGCCCGGATTTTTGGCGAACCGAAAAAAGAGGCCGGATATTTGGAGCATTTCTTAAAAAAAGAGGAACGGACCAATTTGTCTATTGTAGTTTCGACGAGATGTGATGAAAGAGTGGGGCTTGCGGGAGCAAATGAAAATCCGGCAGGTAAAAAAACAAAGAATACGGCCAAAAAAGCAAAGCTGTACTACGCGGTAACGGGGCCCGGCGAAGTACTGGTGCGGCTCTACACCGGACGACATCATCAAATCCGGGTGCAGTTTGCGGCGGAAGGAACTCCGCTTCTTGGTGATACCAAATACGGCACGGAAGCATCCGTGGCCCGCAGCAGGGAACTGGGAATGCGAAATGTAGCGCTCAAGGCAGTATATCTGGCATTTTCCCATCCGAAAAGCGGCAAACCGCTGGAGTTTTTCCTGCCGGGAGAAGAACCTTTCCGGGAAAAAATAGAGCAGCTCATCCGGGAGACGGAAACAGGATAAGTCGGAAAAATGATATCGTGGGATAATTCTGAAGAAATCGTTCATACTGATGATATGGACGATTTTTTTAATGGGTTCTCAGAACCGGAGAGAAAAAATAAAATATACCGATACGGAGCGTACGCCGCAATTATCATAGGTATTTGGGCGTTTTTCCGATTCCTGCTTCCGCTGGTGTGGCCCCTGGTTTTGGCAGCGGCTTTTGTGGTGCCCTCTGCATCCCTGATGCGCCGAATCGGAGAAAAGATTCCTTTGGGAAAGGGGATGCTGACCGGGGCATTTCTCATTCTTTTTGTTACGGCGGTCTTTGGGATTGTCTGGCTCTTGCTTGCGTGGATAATGCACGGAATCTCCGCATTTTCGGGAAATTTGGACCGGATTACGGTGGAAATATACAGTTTTCTTCACGGAGTCTGTGATACGGCGGAAGCTAAGATGGGCATGGAGAGGGGACGCCTTTGGATTTTTCTGGAAAGCAATGCAGGGACAATGGTAACTTCTTTCCGGGAGGATTTTTTGCCGAAAATGATGACCGGTTCAGTGCAGTACATTAAGATTCTGGTGGCTGGGGTTGCGTTCTTTTTGATTACTTTTGTATCGGCGGTTCTGCTGGCAAAGGACTATGAAATCATCAAAGCGAAGGTTTTGGAAATCCCTTTGCTGGTCAAATGCTTTGCCATAGCGGTGAAGGTGGGCAGTTGGCTGAAGAGTTATCTCAAAGCGCAGCTTGCGGTGATGGCGGCAGTTACGGTGGTGTGCGCTGTGGGATACAAGATAGCCGGCGTAGAAAATGCCATTATCACAGGGCTGGTGACGGGAGTACTGGATTTGCTTCCTTTCATCGGCGCAGGCATCATTCTGTGGCCTATGGCCATCTGGTTTATCCTGACGGGAGAATACGGAAAAACAGTGACGATAGTACTGGTTTATCTTATCTGCGTTTTTGTCCGGGAGTTTTTAGAGCCTCGACTTTTGGGGAAAACCGTGGGATTTTTGCCGGTATTTATGCTGGCTTCCATGTACGGCGGCGTAAAGCTCTACGGAATACTGGGTGTGCTTTTGGGGCCGTTGTCCGTACTTTTGTTTCGGGAAATTGCATTTTCCGGCGGTAAATCGGTTGACAAAGAGCAAGGAAAACTCTAAACTTCTATAAGAGAAAGAAATATAAGAAAAGGAATGGATTGGAAAGATGGGAGAGAATAAGAAACTTGTAGAAGCCATCACTTCCATGGAAGTGGATTTTGCACAGTGGTACACCGACGTAGTAAAGAAGGCGGAGCTGATTGATTATGCCAGCGTGAAGGGCTGTATGGTAATCAAGCCGGCAGGGTACGCATTGTGGGAAAATATTCAGCGGGAGTTGGATGCAAAGTTTAAGGCAACCGGCGTAGAAAACGTATACATGCCGATGTTTATTCCCGAGAGTCTTCTTCAGAAAGAGAAAGACCACGTGGAAGGATTTGCTCCGGAGGTTGCATGGGTAACCCATGGCGGTATGGAGCCTTTGCAGGAGCGTCTTTGCGTACGTCCTACATCTGAAACTCTGTTCTGTGATTTTTATAAAGATGATGTGCAGTCTTATCGTGATTTGCCCAAGTGCTACAACCAGTGGTGCAGCGTGGTGCGTTGGGAAAAGACCACAAGACCCTTCCTTCGCAGCCGTGAATTTTTGTGGCAGGAAGGTCATACCGTGCATGCAACGGCAGAGGACGCAGAAGCAAGAACCATTCAGATGCTGAATGTCTATGCGGATTTCTGCGAAGAGTATCTTGCAATTCCGGTAATCAAGGGACGTAAGACGGACAAAGAAAAATTTGCGGGAGCGGAAGCGACCTACACCATCGAAGCATTGATGCACGACGGTAAAGCGCTGCAGTCCGGTACCAGCCACAACTTCGGCGACGGATTTGCAAAAGCCTTCGGCATTCAGTACACCGACAAAGACAATACATTGAAATATTGCCACCAGACTTCCTGGGGTATGAGTACCCGTATTATCGGCGGTATCATAATGGTGCACGGAGATGATTCCGGACTTGTCATTCCTCCTCGTATTGCACCGACGCAGGTAATGGTAATCCCCATCCAGCAGAAGAAGGAAGGGGTACTTGATAAGGCATTCGAAATGAAGGAGCGTCTCCTTGCGGCCGGATTCAAGGTAAAAGTAGATGACAGCGATAAGACACCCGGATTTAAATTTGCCGAGCAGGAAATGCGTGGTATTCCGGTACGTATCGAAATCGGACCCAAGGATTTGGAAGCAGGAAAATGCATTATTGTCAGACGTGACAACAGAGAAAAGACGGAAGTTTTATTGGAAGAGCTGGAAGCAAAGACCGGCGAAATCCTGGAAAGAATGCAGAAGGAAATGCTGGAGCGTGCAAGAAAACACGTGGAAGAGCATACATACGTGGCAGAAACCTACGATGAATTCTGCGATATCATCGAGAACAAGCCCGGCTTTGTAAAAGCTATGTGGTGTGAAGAACTTGCCTGCGAAGAAAAGATTAAGGAAGATACCACCGCTACCAGCAGATGTATGCCCTTTATTCAGGAGAAGATTGCCGGACGCTGCGTGTGCTGCGGAAAACCTGCCACCAAGATGGTTTATTGGGGCAAGGCATATTAAGAAAGGTAAGGTAAGAATATGAATATTCTGGTTATCAATTGCGGAAGTTCCTCATTGAAATATCAGCTGATTGCTTCCGAGTCGGGAGATGTGCGGGCAAAAGGTCTGGCAGAGAGAATCGGTATTGAAGGAAGCTGTCTGACACATCAGCCGGCCGGCAAGGATAAAGTGGTAAAGGAAGAGGCGATGCCGGATCACAACAAGGCAGTGAAGATGGTTATCGATGCCTTGACCGACAAAGAGCACGGCGTGGTTGCTTCTCTTAATGAAATCGATGCAGTGGGCCACCGGGTGGTACACGGCGGCGAGAAATTCAAAAAAGCCGTACTCATCGACGATGCAGTGCTGAAGGATATTGAAGAGCTGAGTGCATTGGCACCCCTTCACAATCCCGCCAACTTAATCGGTATCAATTCCTGCAAGGCAAATATGCCGGATACCCCCATGGTAGCAGTATTTGATACGGCATTCCATCAGACCATGCCAAAGAAGGCATACCTGTATGGACTTCCCTATGAATATTATGAAAAATACAAAGTACGTCGCTACGGCTTCCACGGAACCAGCCACGACTTTGTATCCAAGCATGCGGCAGAACTCATCGGCAAAGACCGAAAGGATCTGAAAATCATCGTTTGCCATCTTGGAAACGGTGCCAGCGTATCTGCCGTAAAGAACGGCGAATGTGTGGATACCAGCATGGGTCTTACTCCCTTGGAGGGACTGATTATGGGTACCAGAAGCGGCGATTTGGACCCTGCCATCTTAGAATTCATCGGAGAGAAGGAAGGCCTGACTCCGGCAGAGGTCAACAATGTGCTGAATAAAAAGTCCGGCGTATACGGACTTTCCGGATATTTGTCCAGCGACTTTAGAGATTTGGACGAAGCGGCAAGAGGCGGAAATGAGTTGGCAAAGACCACTCTGGATACCTATTGTTACCGGGTGGCAAAATACATCGGCTCTTACATGATGGCGATGCAGGGCGTGGACATCATTGCATTTACTGCAGGCTGCGGCGAAAACAACTATGCTGTAAGAAGAGGAATCTGTGACTATCTGGCGTGTCTTGGCGTTACGGTAGATGACGAGAAACTGAAAATCCGCGGCGAGGACCTCATTGTGTCCGAACCGGGAAGCAAAGTAACCGTCATGATTGTACCCACCAACGAAGAACTTGCCATTGCCCAGCAGACGATGGAGCTTTTGTAAAGAAAATAGGTTGTGAAATAAAAGGATGTCTGAACCATACGGAACAGACATCCTTTTTTGTATAATATTTAATTTCTAAAAAAATCTTACCCAATCTGCGACAGGGCTTCAATCGCGTTATCCGCTAAAAGCACGTCAAAATGCTCTTCCATGTAGGCGAGGGAAGCGGGCGTAGCCTTTTCCACGGTGCCGTACTCCATCAGGATGTTGCTCACCTTGATGAAATCCTTCTGGGAGCAATTACCCTTGTCGAGAAGCAGAAAATACTTTCCGTTGCCGGGGTGTTTGTAGAGGGCACTTTCGCCGTTGTAGTAGCCGTTTAAGAGGCGGGCGATGTCCGTTAAGGAATCGAGTTCTGCAAAGGAGCAAAGGCGGAGCATCGGCGCAGCATCCCCGGATTTATCCGAAGCCTTGGGTGCGGGCAGAGCGGGAGCCTTCTTTTCTTTGAAAGTGTTGCCGTTATTTTCGCCAAGCTTCTTGCCGGCAATCTTACGGAACAGGTCAAACACTTCTTCCGCCGACTGGGGAAGGGATTCCACGGTGTCCTCGTAGGATTCGTATATTTCCTCTTCGTACATTTCTTCGCCTTCGTGAATGGAAGGGGCAAATTTGGAAAAACGGGTGTCCAACTCTTCCGGGTCTTCCACCTTGGTGATGATAAAAACGATGCATCCGCTGCTCATGGGGATGGCTTCAATCATCAGGGGAATGTCCTCTGCTTCAAATCCGTATTCGTAACTTGCCTGTTGCATTACGTCCTTAAACAAGGATTTGGCCTTTTCACTGCCGTAAGCGATTTCGCTTAATTTGAGCTGTCTGCTATCTAAATCCTCTCTGGTGAGAGTGCATCTTATTTGGTTTTCGTTCACTTTTTCTATCTTCATAATCTCACATCCTTTCGGGTGTTTGGATATTCTATAATCAAATTTACTTAACTACTATCTTATAAGAATAGTATACTAATCGGCGATAATTTCGTCAATAACGCATAATACCATATTCACAAAAGATTCGCAAATTTTCTACAAAAGCATTGCTTTTTTTGCGAGAACTGTTTATAATGCATTTCAATAAGCGGTTTCGGGCAATCTGCACCGGAACGGAGGATCGCAGTACTTTTCAATAATCCAGTCTATAGGATATCTTATGAATTCTGCCGGATATTTGTTCCGGCTCTGCCGGTCGTAAGTCATACGCGACCGGGTCTTGTAAGCATATGTGCTTATTCAGGGTTTTCCAGTTTTTAGATTATTATATCACTAAATTTTTCACGAATGATTTTTTGGTGCCGTCCGAACCTCTTATTATCTTTAGACCGGCTTTTGACCGGAGGGAATGCATGAAAATTTTTCACAGAAATCAATCCTTTTGGGAAGGAATGTACATTCTAAATCATATACATTTTTGGCAATCCTATTCAAAAAAGAATTTGACAAAAACAGTAGTTGTGCAAAAAAATGAAAGGCAAAAAGACCCTCTTAGACAAATAAAGCCTTAAAATGTCAAAATTGTAATGACGGAAAAAGGCCGGTCTGTTATAATAGGGACAATTGGGAGGATTCCGAGATGAAAGAATTAAAGCATAAAATTATTTCGGTTGTCGTTGCAATTGTCCTTATTTTAGTGATTATTGCGATTGCATTTGGCGGCAAGATATATGAAAGTATCAAAAGCGGAGAAGAAATTAACATGCGCTGGTTTTTGGCGCTACTGTATCCGGACAAATATTCTTATTCCGTGGAGACCGCGGATTTGAATGAGTATTATCAGATTTTCTCACCGGAGGATATAGCCATTGTCCTGCAAAACGAGCGGATTGAAGATCGGGGTAAACTGCTTGACGGCGTGGTATATTTTTCCTTTGATACCGTGGAGCGGTTATTCACGGACCGTTTTTACGTAAATGAAGAAGAGGGAGTTCTTTTGTATACCACTTCTACGGAAGTGATTACGGTGCAAATCGGAGAAGAATTTACCGGTTATGAGGCGGGCGGTACAGTGACGTCTACAGACTATCCGATTGCAAGGTATTACAGCGACGGAACGCTTTTGGTGGCGGCTGATTACGTACAAAAGTACGCGGATTTTTCTTATGAATTCTATGCGGACCCCAACCGCATGCAGGTTTATACCGTATGGGAAGAAGAGCGCCAGGCCCAGGTTTTGGATGATACCCAGGTACGTTACCAGGGCGGTATTAAGAGTGATGTGCTGCGGGAAGTGGCAGCAGGCGAGACTGTGGTTGTTTTGGAAATTATGGAGACCTGGACTAAGGTAAAGACCTACGACGGTTTTATCGGCTATATTGAAAATGATTATCTTTCTGATTATGTGATGGTGACACCGGAAGCGGTTACGGGTGCATACCGGCCGGAGGAAGATTACAGCATGGGAGTCAGCGGCAACCAGATTATTGTTGCATTCCATCAGATATTTTCCGAGGATGACGGAAGCGGATTGAATTCTCTTTTGGAGACCACTTCCGGCATTGATGTGGTGGTACCCACCTGGTTTTATCTGGACAGCGAGGAGGGTACGTTTACTTCATTGGCGAATTATTCCTACGTGGAAAATGCCCATGCCCGGGGACTACAGGTGTGGGGACTTTTGGAAGACATGACCAACGACTTTGACGAGTATGCGCTGTTTGCTTCTTCGGAGAACCGCAGGGCTTTGATTGATAATCTGATTAACACGGCGGTGGAATACGGTCTGGACGGATTGAATATTGACTGTGAGGAAGTCGGCAGAGAGACCGGTCCTCATTACGTACAGTTCCTTCGGGAGCTTTCCATAGAGACTAGAGCCCATGGGCTGATTCTCTCCGTGGACAACTACGTTTTAAATGAAGGAAATCTTTACTATGACTTGGGCGAGCAGGGGCTGATTACGGACTATGTTATCGTCATGGGTTATGATGAGCACTGGGCCGGTTCGGAAGCCGGAAGCGTGGCCTCCATTGATTTTGTGGAGCGGGGTATTTCTTCTGCAATCGAAGCGGGAGTACCGGCGGCGAAGTTGATTAACGGTGTACCCTTCTATACGAGAATCTGGCGCACGGAGGGTGTGGAAACCAACAGTGAAGCCGTAGGTATGGATACGACGCAGGAATGGCTTGCCAACCGCGGCATTACCCCTACGTGGGATGATGTGTGCTGTCAGTATTATGCTAGCTATCAGGACGGAACTGCCTTTTTCGAGGTTTGGGTAGAGGATGCCCAGTCCCTGGAGACCAAATTATCGGTTATGGATAATTACGGCGTGGCCGGTGTGGCGGCATGGAAGCTGGGATTGGAGAGCAGTGATGTCTGGGCAATTATCGAGGCCTACATGAATTAATCACATGAACCACATAAATTTGTGGCTGAAAAAAAAGCAACTCAATATATTGTAGTTTTGGACTAATTTGCACAAAAATATCCGTTAAATACTTTACATTATTGGTAAATAGTGCTAACATTGTATTAGATATGGGTATTTTTGTGCACTTTTTGTGCTTTCCGATTGGAAAGGGGGGTTATTATCGCGATGGGAACAGAAGTTTCGAACCTTGTGGAAAAAATGTTTGATGCATTTGCCATGACTTCGGGCACCAGCTATGTATTCATGTGCGATATAAAAAAGAATTATTCCAAATGGTCCTTAAAGGCGGTAGAGTATTTTGGTCTGCCCGGGGAATATATGGAAGATGCCGGCGGAATCTGGGAAGAGCGGATGCATCCGGAAGATCGGGTGATTCATCATAAACAGATAGAGGAGGCTTTTTCCGGGAAGCGGGACAGCGTGGATGCGGAATACCGGGTTATGGACAAGGAAGGGAATTACGTGGTCTGTACCTGCAAGGGAAAGGTGATTCGGGATGATGCGGGAGAGCCGGCGTACTTTGCGGGAACGATTTGGAACCATGGTGTGATTGATAATATTGATCCGGCGACAAATCTGTACAACCAGTATGAATTTTTCCATGCGCTGGAACTACTTAAAGGAAAGAAGCAGCCCATCGCCATCATGGTGCTGGGAATAAAACGATTTTCTGAAATTAATGAAATCTATGGTTATACCTTGGGCAACAAGGTGCTTCGGGAATTGGCCAAGAAATTTATGTCTATCCTCAAGGATGAATCCTGGGTGTACCGTTTGGATGGTACGCGTTACGGCATTATTTGCAATGTAAGAGATGATAAATCTCTCCGGGAAATGTATCAGTCGTTACAGAATATGGCCCGTCATGAAATCACGCTTCAGGGCGAAAAAGTGACGGTGGATTTGTGCGGCGGCGCCGTTGTAACCGAAAATTATGGGTTGGATGTACATGATATTTATGCAAAGGCGAAATACGGCCTGGATGCTTCCAAAAATGAAAAGCATGGGGAGCTGGTTATCGTACATGACGACGGTAATATCAGTGTAAACAATAAAGAAAATATTGAAATATTAAATGAAATCCGCAATTGCGTGGCCAATCAGTGCGAGGGCTTTTATCTTTGCTATCAGCCTTTTGTATCTTCCATCAGTGAGAAGTTGCTTGGCATGGAAGTGTTGCTGCGTTGGAAAAAAGAGCCTTACGGAAACGTGCCTCCCGATCGATTTATCCCTTGGTTGGAGAGGGATGCATGCTTTTTTGATTTGGGCAATTGGATTTTAGAAGAAGCATTTAAAGAGGGTAAAAAGATTTTGACCCGGTATCCGGATTTTGTGATTAATATTAATTTGTCCTACGCACAACTGGAACGTAGTGAGTTTCGCAAGTGTCTTGTGGAACTTTTGGAAAAGACCGCGTTCCCGGCAAGGAACCTGTGTCTGGAATTGACGGAGCGATGCCGGTTGCTGGATTTGACCTTCCTTCGAAATGAAATTATTTTCTTGAAATCCTACGGAATCAAAGTGGTTCTGGATGATTTCGGAACCGGATTTTCTTCCTTGAATCTGCTTCGGGAATTGCCCATTGACGGCATCAAGATTGACCGCGGTTTTGTATCGGATATCACGACCAATTGCAAGAACCAGTCCATTGTTAAGGCGGTTACCACTTGTGCAAAGGAATTGGATTTGAATGTTTGCGTGGAAGGCATTGAAGATGAAGATATGAAGAATTTCATGGGGAACTTTAATTCCAGCAGTTATCAGGGATATTACTATTCCCGTCCGGTAGGAATGGACGAGTTTAAGCAGTTATCTTTTTATTAAAAAGAAGGCGAAAAGTGTTACGAAAAGTTCACAAATTCCGTGTGGACAATTAGAAATGTGAAACATATAATAGAAAAGTAGCATGCAGTGTTATGGCATGCTACTTATTTTTTCGGCAAGGCTGCA
This sequence comes from Lachnospiraceae bacterium, assembly GCA_015057055.1. GTDB lineage: Bacteria > Bacillota > Clostridia > Lachnospirales > Lachnospiraceae > NK4A136. The sequence continues at coordinate 27,565 of SVFE01000013.1, forward strand.
AAGCCTTTAATAAAGCGAAACCATAGTTTGAATTATAAACGGAAGGAAGAGAATACATAAATGAAAATGATTAAATCCTTAGGGCAATATATCCGGGAATATAAATGGGTTTCTATTATCACGCCCATTTTTATGATGCTGGAAGTTGTATTCGAAACATTGATACCCAAAATGATGTCCTCCATCGTGGATTACGGAATCAACGTGCCGGGAGGCGATATGCAGCACATTTATAAAATGGGCGCGATTATGTTGGCCCTGGCTTTGGGCAGCCTGCTGACCGGTATCGGCGGCGGAGTATTTGCGGCAAAGGCCTCTACCGGATTTGCCAAGAACGTTAGGAAGGCCATGTTTGAAAAAATCCAGACCTACTCTTTTTCCAATATCGACAAATTTTCCACGGCGGGACTGATTACCCGTCTGACTACGGATGTTACCAACGTGCAGAATGCGTATCAGATGATTTTAAGAATGTGCATACGCGCGCCGCTGAGTATGATTTTTGCTATGGTAATGGCGTTTTTGGTTTCTCCCGAAATTGCCACCGTGTATCTGATCGCGGTATTTTTCCTTGCGATAGTGCTGGCAATCATTATCCGCTTTGCCATGAAATATTTTTCCAATGCGTTTAAAAAATACGATGATTTGAATGCTACCGTGCAGGAAAATGTCAGTGCAATCCGTGTGGTAAAAGCATATGTACGGGAAGAACATGAGATGTCCCGTATGGAGAAGGCCAGTGACAGTATTTATCAGACCCTGGTGAAGGCGGAAAATATGGTTATTTTGAACTCGCCTTTCATGCAAATTACGGTGTATACCTGTATTTTGCTCATCAGCTGGCTGGGGGCCAACATGATTGTATCGGAGACACTTACCACCGGCGAACTGATGCAGCTTCTTACCTACTGCATGAATATTTTGATGAGTCTGATGATGATTTCCATGATTTTTGTAATGCTTTCCATGAGTATTGCCAGCGGGGAGCGTATTGTGCAGGTGCTGGACGAAGAGCCGGATATCAAGAATCCGGAGCAGCCCTGTTATGAGGTAAAGGACGGAAGCATCACGTTTGAAAATGTAGAATTTTCTTATCAGTCGGGGGCTTCGGAGCCGGTGCTGAAGGATATTGATTTGCAAATTCGTTCCGGCGAAACCATCGGAATTTTGGGTGGTACCGGTAGTGCCAAGACAAGTCTGGTTAATTTAATCAGTCGCCTGTATGATGTTACGGAGGGAAGAGTTTTGGTCGGCGGACGGGACGTGCGGGATTATGATTTGGAAGTCCTTCGAAATGAAGTGGCCGTGGTGCTGCAGAAAAATACGCTGTTTAGCGGAACGGTTTTGGAGAATCTCCGCTGGGGTAATGAAAACGCCACGGAGGAAGAGTGCCGGGAGGCGTGCCGCCTTGCCTGCGCGGATGAATTTGTATCGGCCATGCCGGAGGGATACCATACTTATATCGAACAGGGCGGAAACAATGTATCCGGCGGCCAGAAGCAGCGTCTTTGCATTGCCAGAGCGCTTTTGAAAAAACCGAAGGTGCTTATTCTCGATGACAGCACCAGTGCGGTGGATACGGCTACGGATGCCAAAATCAGAAAGGCTTTTCGGGAAGATTTGCCGGGTATTACCAAGATTATTATTGCCCAGCGAATTTCCAGTATCGAATCCGCTGACCGCATTATCGTAATGGAAGAGGGGCGGATTGACGGCTTCGGAACCCATGAACAGCTTCTTGCGACCAATGAGATATATCGTGATGTGTACGAGGCTCAGACCGGCCGGGATGCGGACTTTGATGAAGTAGGGGGTGAAGCATAATGGCAGACGGAAAAGTAAAAGAAGTAAAGATGGGCAGAGGCCGGGCTATGGGACCCAGGCCCAAACTGGAGAACCCCATGGGCACCCTTAAACGGATGATTTCCTATTCCTTTGGCGCATACAAAATCCAAATTATTCTTGTGTTTGTGGGAATAATCGTTTCCGTGCTCTGTCAGGCAAGAGGAACGCTTTTTACAAAGGAGCTGATTGACAAATATATCGTGCCCCTGACGCAAAGCGAAAACCCGGACTTTACGGATTTGAAGGGTGAAATTTTCACCATGGCCATCGTCTATGCGGTGGGAATTGCGTTTATTTACTTGTACAATAAACTAATGATTTACATTTCTCAGGGAACCCTGAAGAAATTGCGTGTGGATTTGTTCCGTCATATGGAGCGCCTTCCCATTAAATATTTTGACACCCATTCCCACGGAGATATTATGTCGGTGTATACCAATGACGTGGATACGCTGCGACAGTTAATCGGGCAGAGTATTCCTCAGCTTTTCTCCAGTGTAATTACCATTGTGGTGGTATTTGCCTGCATGCTGATTACCAGTGTGCCCCTGACTGTTGTAACACTGATAATGACTACCGTGACACTGTTTGTCAGCAAAAAGGTAGCGGGTAAGAGCGGCGGCTTCTTCATTTCCCAGCAAAAATCACTGGGTGCGGTAAACGGATACATCGAAGAGATGATGGAAGGCCAGAAAGTAGTGAAAGTTTTCTGTCACGAAGAAAAGAGTCTGGAACGGTTTTATGAGCTGAATGAGGAATTGTACCAAAATGCCAAGAAGGCCAATCAGTTCGTCAATATATTGGGACCCATTAACGCGCAAATCGGAAACCTCAGCTATGTTGTCTGTGCCGTGGTTGGCGGTATACTGGCGATCTATGAGGTGCCCTTTTTCCAGATGCTTTCGCTGGGAAGCCTGGCATCGTTCCTGACATTTAACAAGAGCTTCAACATGCCCATTAACCAGGTGAGCCAGCAGTTCAACAGTGTCATTATGGCGCTGGCAGGTGCGGAGCGAGTTTTTAAACTGATGGATGAAAAACCGGAGACGGATGAAGGATATGTCACCCTGGTGAATGCGAAATATGAAAACGGTACGCTCACGGAGACAAAAGAAAGGACCGGAATCTGGGCTTGGAAGCATTACCACAAGGCAGACGATACCACGACTTACGTGGAACTGAAGGGCGATGTGGTATTTGATGATGTGGACTTTGGATACACGGAAGAAAAGATGGTATTGCACAATATTGATTTATTTGCAACGCCGGGTCAGAAGATTGCCTTTGTAGGTTCTACCGGTGCCGGAAAGACCACCATCACCAATTTGATTAACCGATTTTACGATATCCAGGACGGCAAAATCCGTTACGACGGAATCAACATCAACAAAATTAAAAAAGATGATTTGCGCCGGTCTCTGGGAATCGTATTGCAGGAAACCAATCTTTTTACCGGAACTGTCCGGGACAATATTAAATACGGTAAGCTGGATGCGACCGAGGAAGAGGTCATTGCAGCGGCAAAGCTGGCCAATGCCCACGGATTTATTTCCCGACTTCCCCAAGGGTATGATACCATGCTTACGGCCAACGGAGCGTCCTTAAGTCAGGGCCAGCGGCAGCTTCTCGCCATTGCCAGAGCCGCCATTGCAGACCCGCCGGTGTTGATTTTGGATGAAGCCACCAGCTCCATCGATACCCGAACCGAAAAACTGGTGCAGGCAGGAATGGACCGCCTTATGAAGGGCCGGACTACTTTTGTCATTGCCCATCGTCTTTCCACAATTCAAAACAGTGATTGCATTATCGTTTTGGAAAAAGGAAAAATAATCGAGCGGGGTAACCACGAGGAGCTTTTGGAAGCAAAAGGAAAATACTACAGTCTCTATACTGGCAACCAGATTGGGATGTAAAAGACAAATAGGAAAACTCTGCAAGGTACACAATTTGTGTGCTTGCAGAGTTTTTTTGTTGAAAGAACTTTTGATTTATTCGGATATAAAAAATAAATTAGTTAATGAATATAAAAAAAGTGAAAGTGAGGAAAAGAGGTTGGCTAATGTATACGGATATATTCGAGTTAGTACAAAAGAACAGCATGAAGACAGACAAATAGTCTCTATGCAGAAATTAAAAATACCTAAAGGGCATATCTATATGGACAAAGTATCAGGAAAAGATTTTAACAGACCCATGTATCAGTGTATGTTAAGTAAGTTAAAAGAAAATGATGTACTTTATGTGGTGAGCATAGATCGCCTGGGAAGAAATTACGAAGAGATTATAGAGCAATGGAGGAAATTAACAAAAGAAATAAAAATAGATATTGTTGTTCTTGATATGCCACTGTTGGATACCAGACGCGGAAAAGATTTAATGGGAACTTTTTTAAGCGATATTGTGTTACAAGTACTTTCTTTTGTTGCGGAGAATGAAAGAGCTAATATAAAAAAGAGGCAGGCAGAAGGAATTGCCGTAGCAAAGGCAAAGGGTGTTAAATTTGGTCGTCCGTCCAAAGAATTGCCGGAAAATTTTACTTGTATGTATAAGAAATGGAAAGAAGGAAAAATAACGGGAACGGAAGCTGCAGATGCGTGTGGAATGCCCATATCAACGTTTTTTTATAGGGCAAAAAAATACGCAGAAGAATTTGCATAAAATGCAAAAAAGTGTACTTTTTTGTAGTTTGAGTTTATATCTTTAAAACTTATTTCATCATATCAAATACATACCTTTTTTTCAAGAATAATCAAAAAATTGTGAATATATGATTGTAATGTTTGGCTTTTCAAAAAAGTACACTTTTTTAGAAAGGGATTTTAGAGTGAAAAAGTGGGCGTAAAGTACAACGAGGAGGAAGAGAAACAATGAACGAAAAGTATCCATTGGCGTTACCGCCGGGGACGGTTCTGGCGGGTCAGTATGTTATTGAAGAAGCGCTGGGACAAGGGGGATTTGGAATTACCTATCGTGCACTGGATCATAAGACGGGTGAAAAAGTAGCTGTTAAAGAATTTTTCCCTGATTCTATGGCAACAAGAACACAGACAACGGTAATGCCTTTCACCGGTGAACGAGGGGAAAGCTATGAATACGGAAAGACCTGTTTTTTGCAGGAGGCAGAAACGCTAGCACAGTTTATCGGTAATGAAAACATTGTGCGAATCCATAGTTATTTTGAAGAAAATGGCACTGCATATTTTGTTATGGATTTCGTGGAAGGTATCAGTTTTGATGATTACATCAAAGAAAAAGGCGGAAAGATTAGTTATGAAGAAGCAGAAAATGTATTAATAAAAATTATTGATGCTCTTTCAGTTGTTCATAGTAAAGGCATCGTTCATCGTGATGTCACACCGGACAATATTTACATTACAAAAGACGGAACGGTAAAGTTGCTGGATTTTGGAGCCGCAAGATATAGTTTGGGAGACAAAAGCAGGAGTTTGGACGTTGTGTTAAAACATGGTTTTGCTCCGAAGGAACAGTATACGAGACATGGAAAACAAGGACCATATACGGATATCTATACGGTAGGTGCCAGTTTCTACTTTGCCATAACCGGAAAGCGTCCGCCGGATTCTATCGACCGAATTGAAGAGGATAATCTGATTCCCCCCAGTAGTTTAGGGGTTAGTATCCCGAGAATGAAAGAAGATGCCATTCTCATGGCAATGAGTGTGCAACCTGCGGAACGATTTAAATCTATGGCAGCTTTCAAGCAGGCATTACTTGGAGAAACTGCAGATGCCGGGAACGTAGTACAACCTTCCGTAGTAGAACAGAGGGTATTTACGGCGCCTGCTCAAGGGGGTGTTCCGGTAGTAACGGCCGGTTCAATGCAACAGCCGGTTGATTATTCGCAGACGATTCCAGCAATACAGGCAGTTGAAGCTGCGCAACCAAAGAAAAAGAAGTCATTGCTTCCGCTATGGATTGTGTTAGGACTTTTGGCTCTTGCCGGTATTATCACAGCTATCGTATTGGTGGTAAACAGTAAGAATGAAAGTTCTTCCAGAAGAGACAGAGATGAGGAGTACGAAGAGGAAGAAGAATCAAGACGAGATGAGGAAGATGATGAAGAGGAGGAAGAAGAGGAAGAAGAACCGGTAGTACAGGAGCCGGAAGAAGAGGAAGAACCGGTTGTACAGGTGCCGGAGGAAGAGCCGGAAACACAGGTGCCTCAAACACAGGATACTCAAGTTACAGTTAATGATGTGGGTAGCTTCGATACAACGACGGCAAATAATGTAGCTAATTATGGAATTATGGTAGGAAATTCGAGGGAACAGTGGTACGTTCATCCTTCTAACGGATTAGCATATTGGGATTCCGCAAATGGAGCATTGAATGCTGACAGTCGGGCGGGCATAAGAAGTCTCAATATTGTCGATAATGATAGAATTGTGTATGTTGCTTCAAATACAGCGTATGTATATTACAAATCAGAGGGAGCGGCTTACCCAATAAGTGAATTAGATGAATATGCAGGAAGCATATATGCTATTTGGGCTAATTCGGAAGGAGCTTTCTTTGTTACACGTACCTCGGAAGGACGTTATCTTCTGAATTATATGAATTGGAATACCGGAATAACTCCTTATTCCTATTATGTAAATGGTCAATGGGGAGTTACCATTATGGGTGACTATATTTATTTTATATCTGAATCGGAGAGGATTGTTTATAAGCAAGAGATGTCAACATTTGGAACTCAGCCCTTAGACAATTCAGCACAGGAAATATTGAGTCTGTCAGATGATGAGGCATTTTGTTTGACAGCAGAAAACGGATATTTATATTTACTGGGATTTGACCAGGATGGATATCATTATTTGGTTCGTGTCGATGCAGCTACCGGTGATATGCATACGGGAACTATAGATGACGGAAATTCTTTGTCGGCAATAAATGTGTGTAACGGAGTAATATATTACACAACATACGATTCGAATAGTGGGTCTTCCGATTTATATTCTGCAACATTTAGTTCGTCCGGAAATTTGAATTATCAATGGATATGTAGTATTGAAGGAAATGCGTTGGGAATAAACGTTTGGTCACAAAATGATGAGATTTGGTTTTTTATAAGTGATGCAAACAACAATCTCGTGGTTGCCTGGATGAATATCGGTGATTATGAAATATGTCAATATTTTGAATAAATAACAAAGGAGGAAGTAAAGAATGGGAGCATTTGTAGAATGTGCAAACGGACATATTTATGATACAGAGGTTTATGCATCTTGTCCTTATTGTAATGGCGGCGGAAACAGAATTGAATTTGGCGGTGGTGATTCCGGAATCGGTAAAACGGCGCCGGTATCCGGATATATGCCCCAGAACATGACACCGGAGGTGGGAGCTACCGTGGCTCCTGCCGGATATCAGAATCAGTTTGCACCTCAGGGAAGAAACGTAGAAGATAAAGATACCGGTAAAACCGTAGCAGTGTTCCAGAAAACAATGAAGATGGAACCGGTAGTTGGGTGGTTTGTTTGTATTGAAGGACCGGATAAGGGAAAGGATTTTAGAATTCTTGCGAAAAACAATACAATCGGAAGAGGCGAAAAAATGGATATTTGCATAAAAGGTGATTCTTCTATTTCAAGAGAAAACCATGCAAGAATCGGATATGATGAGAAGCACAATGCTTTTCATTTGATTCCGGGAGAAAGTGCAAATAACATTTACATCGGCGAAGATCCGGTGTATGTACCTACAAAATTGGAAGCAGATATGATTATCGAACTTGGTGAAACAAAACTGATTTTTGTACCGTTCTGCAGCGATAAATTTACCTGGAAAGAGGGAGTAAAGGAGTAATGTATTATGTCATTATCTCAAAATAATATAGAAAATCCTGCTATTCAGGAAAGCCGGATCGCACCGACGATGCCTTTGCCCAAGCGGTTGCTGAGTTATCAGATCAGTAACTTACAGGGAGTAGGCGCAAGGGAGCGACAGGAAGATTCTTTCACTTTGGCGAATGCATTTGACGTAAAGCAGATAAAGAATAACGGATTATTATTTGTCGTGTGCGATGGCATGGGTGGAATGAAGGATGGCAAAGTAGCAAGTGAAACAGCAATTGCCAGTATTCGTCAGACATTTCAGTATATGAACCGTTCCTCTGATATTGCCTATCAGTTAAAGGAAGGAATTTATGAAGCCGCGGAAAAAGTAAAGGAACAACTGGGAGGCTATGGCGGAAGTACGGTCGTAGCAGGCATTATATATCAGGAGAAACTATATTTTGCCAGCGTGGGCGACAGTTTTTTTTATCTGAAAAGAGGCGACATGCTTTATAGGTTAAATGAAGAACATACCATGTGTACTCAGATTTATCGGGAATGTATACGGGATGGAAACATGGACCCTGCCGCCGGGAGAAATGATTCCGAGTCGTCGGCATTGACTCAGTTTCTGGGAATGGTCGGGCTTAGCGAAGTGGATGGTTTTGTAAAACCGTTGCCGCTGAGAGAAGGAGATGTACTCCTTGCGTGTTCAGATGGTGTTGGCGGAGTGCTTAATGAAACGGAAGTGTTACAGGCATTAAGTTGTAAAACGCCACAGGAAATGTGTAGTCGTATAGAAAGTGGTATTGTGAGCCACAACAGAAAACATCAGGATAACTACACAGCAATTATTGTGAAGTGTGTGAAGTAAACGAAGGAGAAAAAAGATGAAGAAAATAGTAAAAAAAATTAAAGCATATGTTCTTGTTCTTGCAATGGTAGCATCTGTAATTGGTGTGATGCCGATGAAGGCATATGCATATGATGATGAAGTTGACACCGGTGTGGCTGTAGTTGCCTGGTATGTGTATGATGCAGAGTATTGTATATATGCAGATGGATTTTATTCTATTGCAGATTATGTAGGAGAATGGGGAGACGATGGAGAAGGAATCATGTCTTCCGGTTCCGGATTTTTTGTAGGTGCGTTGGATGAGAATCCGGAATATTTTGTAACCAATTGTCACTGCGTGGACGATTATATTGCAAGTGACGAAGGTGGTTTTGGTTATATGGAAACAGGCTATACATATGAAGGATATGATATATATCTTGTATATGAAAGCAGTGAAATCAGAATTTATTATTCCGAAGATGAATATGACGTAGCGTATATCGTGGATAGCGGTTCTGTAGACAAAGTGGATTTGGCAATTTTAAACATTGCAGACCCTACAGAAGAGAGACATGCACTGGCACTTTGTGAACCCACGGAAGATATGGTGGGAGAAGAAGTTTGGGCAGTAGGATTTCCCGGTCTTGGAGAAAATGATTTTTCCGGAGCAAGTTATTGGGGAGTAAATGATATTACGGTTACCAGTGGTTCCATTAATCGATTTGTCAAAGCGTCAGGCAGCGGTGTGGAAAGAATTCAGATGGATGCAGTAATCCAGCACGGTAATTCTGGTGGCCCTTTGGTGAATGAGGATGGATGTGTTGTTGGTATTAATACCAATGGTTGGATTGAAGAAAACGAACAGAATTATTATGCCATCAATGTAACAGAGTTAATTTCCATGCTGGATAAAAACGATGTGCCCTATGTAATGGGTAAATCCAATGTCGGACTTATTGTAGGCATTGTAATTGGCGCTGTAGCATTAGTTGCGGCAGTAGCAGTTGTGGCTGTTTTGATGACAAAGAAAGGAAAGAGCAACGGAAACAATACTTCCGCAAAAGCGAAATCGGCAGCTACTCCGGCAATGGCACAGGCAGCAACAAGTAAAATGCCCATGTTGCGGTCTATGTCTCCACAGCATAACGGTGCGACTTATGCAATTAAAAATCAGGCAATTATGATAGGCCGTGATGCAGCGAGATGTACAATTGCTTACAAAGAAGGAACTGCAGGTGTAAGTGGTATGCACTGTAGCGTTGAATGGAAAGCCGAGATGAACGAATTCCTCGTTACGGATTTGAAATCTTCTTACGGAACCTATCTTATGAGCGGTCAAAGATTACAACCGAATGTGCCGCACAGATTAAAAGCAGGAGATAGCTTCTATGTGGGTGATAAAGCTAATGTAATTCGAGTAGAGGTAAACTAACATTATGAAATTAGATGCTTTTGAGTATACCAATCAGGGCGGAAGATCATATAACGAGGATTCAATAGGACATTTCATTATGGGAGAGAGCGGAGTCTTCGTAGTTGCGGACGGACTTGGCGGACATCAATTCGGAGAATTGGCATCCGCCTGCGTACGCGACACCTTGGTCAATGATTGGAATGGTGAATTTAATGGACAACCGGCTGAATGGTTAAAAAATAAAATTCAGTTGTCAAATCAAACTATTTTGGATATTCAAAAAGAAAAAAATGCGGTACTGAAAAGCACGGTAGTCGCGTTGGCAATTGACAACAGAAGAGCAGTATGGGCAAATGTAGGAGATTCTAGATTGTATTTTCTTCATCAGGGTGAAATTTCTTCTTTTACGAATGATCATTCTGTTGCATTTAAAAAGTATAAAGCAGGTGAAATTACAAGGGACCAGATCAGAACAGACGAAGATCAATCATGCCTTCTTCGTTCTATTGGAAGTGAAGACCGCAATGAAGCCGAACTCTATGATAAGGATACAACGATAGAAATAGGAGATGCGTTTATGCTTTGTTCTGACGGTGTGTGGGAGTTCCTTTCGGATGAAGAGATTCTGATTGACCTACATAAAGCTTCATCTGCGAAGGAATGGGCAGAGAATATGTTGGTCAGAATGATGGGACGAATCGAAGGCGGAAATGATAATCTGACAATGCTCACCTTAATGGTTATGCCATAATAATGAAAGAGAAAGTAAGGTAAATGGTTATGTTTAAAAAACGATTGGTCTTAGTTTTAATTTTCATGCTGACATTTATGCAATTGCCGACGCAGGTAAACGCAGAAAACATAGTGAGAACCGGCACAGAAGAAACGGATAAACCGGAAAGTGGAAATAAGCCGGAAAATGAAGAAGTGCCGGAGGCAGAAGAGGAAAAGCCGGAGGAGGATGTGCCGGAGGAAGGTGAGGAGATTTCACCGGAAGAAAGCGAACCGGAAGAGGGAGAACTTACGCCGGAAAGTGAAGAACCTTTGCCGGAAGAAGGAAATCCGGAAGAAGGTGAACTTACGCCGGTGGGAGGCGAGATTTCACCGGAAGAAGGCGAACCGGAAGAGGGAGAACTTATGCCGGAAGGTGAAGGACTAATTCCACCGGATACAACATTTCCGGGAGAATCCGAAAAACCGGAACCGGAGGTTGATAATCCATCGGAGGAACCGGAGCGAGATGAAGAAGATCATGAGGAAGAAAAAGAGTCTTTTGTTCCGATTGTTATTGTAACGGTCATTACCACGATTGCTGTAATTCTTATAGTCGGGGTGATTATTCTTATATCAAAAAAAGCACTATCAAAAAAATCAACAACAAAAGAATCGACAACAAAAGAATATTCATGTAGTTCGACTGTAATGCCGATGTATGCAGAGTCAAATTATTCCGACGTGAAAACAGGTAAAAAAATATATCTGGAAGGTAGCCTTGGAAAATACAGAACAAAAGGGAGTCCACTGATACTCGGACAGCCATTGATTATCGGTTGCGATGTAAATGCTGACATTGTTTTTGAAGATTGTAATGTAGAGCCTTCACATGCGAAGATTGAAGAGATTAATGGTGAAGTATATCTTGTTGATTTAAGTGATGAATCCGGAACCTATTTGGAAGGAATGCGAATTCAGCAGAAAAATATCCTTCAAAGCGGAGACATAATATCTGTAGGAAATGCAGAATTTAAAATAATATTTTAACAGAAAAAAGCTGAACAGTCGTGTTATGCGGTGTGTTCAGCTTTTTAAAAATAGTTTTTTTATATTCTACCGGAAAATCTCGGCGCCCATGGAAAAGGCCACGCCAAAGACAAGGCCAAAGTAGAGAACGAATAAAATCAGCAGTCCGGGAATGCTTCGGATTAGATTTCTCCGTTCCTCTCTTTTGATTTCCGTATAATAAAGGGAACCGCCTTTGATATCATCGCCCATATAATCCAACGAAAATGAGCCGCAAAGCGGGCAGCGGTAACCGCCATGGTCTTTTTGACATTTAGGACATTTCATAGTAGTGTCTCCTTTTTGTATGTGTGTTATCAAATCAGTGGAAATGAATCTTGTCGCCCTGCAGGAATTCTTCTGCGTCTGCGGCGTGTTTACCTACCGTGTTGGAGTTGGCCAGGCCTTGCAAAACGGAGCCCAGAGCAAAAAGCAGGCCAAATACGATGCCGATTACAAATCCTAAAATAATTCTTGTCATTGTCATTATCGATCCCCCCTTGTATTTACATAGGAATTCATGTTCTTTGATTTCGATATTAAAAGTTGTTTTTTGTATTTATTGTATCCGGTGATTCCGCCGATAAGGGAAAATGCTACGGCTGCGAAGGGGATAGCCAGCATTATCGTCAGTTCCGGAATGACCATGGGCGGAATGCAAAGAAGACAGAAGGAGAGGCAGCTTAGGGCGGCCGTTTTGGCAAATTTATCCCGGAGGTGCCGCTTGCTCATGGGAAGGGTTCCCACAACTTTTCCGGTCTGTCCGTTTACGATAATGATTTCCCTATTTCCCTTGTAAAGCAGGTTGATGAAGTAGGCCGGAAACAGGCAATATTCCGTGCCTTCATTGGCAAATTCTTCTCCCAGGAATTCCTTTTTCACGTTGCTGGCGTAGACATTTCCCACGTATCCGTCCTGGGCATAAGGACAACTTTTGATAATTCCTTCTTGGACGAATTTTTTGCTTCTCTCCCGGGCGATATTTTCCAGCTGATTCATGGGGGTGTCAAATTTGTCTGCGTAAAAGCCGGAAAGGTAAGCCACATCAAAATCCACCAATTCATTGGGAGCAAAGGGTTCCAGACGCTGGCTCATCTCATCGCTGAGGCGCCGGGCCCCGTCCAAGGTGATTCCTTTGAAGTGGGCGGAAGCATCACGGTAATAGGTGCCGGAACTTTTGTCCGAACGCACCGTCACATTCATTTTCATACGCATGTATGTATTCAAACGAAAGTAGGGCATGTAAATGGCCCGGACTTTTTCTACATTTAGTTCCCGAATTTCTTCCGGGATGTATCCGCCGTAGCCGAAGCGGTCTTTGACGCATCGCAGTGCCTGGTCTGCCGTAATTTTAAAGGGAATGATTTTCTTCGGACGAAGCTCTTTGGAAACCCGGTCAAATACTATGGACGGGGAACCGCAAAAACTGCAGAAGGCAGAAGCCTCCGTGCCGGTCAGCATCAGCTCCGCACCGCAGGAAGTGCAGTGGTAAATGTTGGCATCCATATAGTTTTCTTCCGGCGCTGCGGCCTGTTGCGTCTGGGCCAAAGCCGGGGAATCAAAGATGGAACCTTGCTGCGCCGGGGCTACAAGCGGTGAATCAAAGACGGAAGTCTCCTCTGCGAGACCCTCCGGCTGCGAGAATGCCTCCACCGGAAATTCGTAGAAGCAGTAGGTGCACTGGGCTGTGCCGGTGGCGGGATTAAATTCCACGGCCCCGCCGCACTGGGGGCATTTCATGTTGATAACACTCATGGGAAAATCCTCCTGTCGGTATATTTGAAAAACCATAGTTCTTTATTCGAAAATTTTGCAAATGAATTCTGCGGCCTGTTTCATGGCCCGGGATGCCTGTTTTAGCGGTGACATCTGAAATACATGCCACATACCGTTATAGGTATCCAGTTTTGCCGAGACGCCTTTGGATAAAAGCTTCCGATACAGCAGGGATGCGTCATGATAAAGAATCTCATTGGTTCCCACCTGGATGTAGACCGGCGGGAAATCCGTATAGTCACCAAAGAGGGGCGAAATCAGGGGATTGGTCAAATCCTCTCCGGGGGCATAGTTTGCAATCATGGAGCGGACATAGGCTGGGCTCAAAATCGGATCAATCGCTTCTTTGGTTTGATGGGATTTGCCGGACATGGTCATATCCGTCCAAGGCGAAAACAGAAGGAGTCCTCCCGGGAGAAAACGTCCGTCCTGTTTTAGCGACAAAGACAAAGTCAATGCCAGATTGCCGCCGGCCGAATCTCCGGCAATAACAACGTCTTGGGCTCCGTATCCTAAATGCATCAGGTAGTTCCATGCCAAAAGTCCGTCTTCCAATGCGGCAGGATAAGGATGTTCCGGTGCAAGCCGGTAGTTAAAGGCAAATACATCAAGCCCGGTTTCCTGCGCCAGTTTTAGGGTGATGCTTCTGGCATAAGCCGTACTTCCGGTGGAAAAACCGCCGCCGTGACAGTACAATATAACTTTTTTCTTTGTGTGAACCCGGGAAGGGATAAGCCATTCGCCGATGAAACCGTCAAAAGAAACTTCGGAAACGATAACATCCTTCGGCACTTTGGTAAGCATTGCAAGATTTTCCTGGGCCTGACGCTGATTTTTGATATCCGGGTCTGCAAATAAATCATGCATTTTCTTTAAAAGCGCCATTCTGCTCTGATTTTTTTTAATATCTTTCTGACTATCCATGCAATCCTCCTTGTTTCCCTCCTTGTTTTCCTCCTTGTTTTCCTCCTTGTTTTCAGTGTAGCATACTTTTGTGGAAAATAGGAAAAAAATAAGTTATAATAGGGTTCAAACAAATTTACGAAACGGAGAACAGGGTGAACAAAAAGGGGATTGATAAAAAAGAAGAAAAGATATGGTATAAGTTGGATTTATCCGCGATTGTTTATCCCACGCTCCAGCGTCAGGATTTCAGTTCGGTGTACCGTTTGTCGGCGCTTCTGGATGAAGAGGTAAAGCCCCAGCTTTTACAGGAGGCACTGGATGCGGTGCTTCCCCGTTTTCCGAGTTACAAGGTTGCCATCCGGAGAGGATTTTTCTGGCGGTATCTGGAGGCCAATAACCGCCCGGGGCCTTTTGTGAAAGAGGATATCAAAAATCCCTGCATGCCCATGCCGTTTAAATCCAATAACCGGTATCTGCTCCGGGTTTATTATTACAAAAACAAAGTGTCTTTGGAAGTGCATCATTCCCTGGGGGACGGTACCGGCGGAATGTATCTTCTGCACACCATGCTGGCGGAATATTTTCGCCTTCGGGGTGAGAAGATTTCCACCGGTTATATGGTAAAAGATATTCATGAAAAGCCGTCGGAAGGGGAGACGGAAGATGCCTACATGCGTTATGCCAACGCACAGGTGCGCCCCCCCAGGGCCAGCGAAAAAATGTATCGCATTAAAGGTACACCGGAGCCTTTTTATACACTAAATATGATTGTGGGAATCATGCCGGCAAATCAGGTGGCGGCCGTGGCCAAAGGATACAATGCATCGGTTACGGAATATTTGAATGCGGTTCTTCTCTATGCGCTTTTGGAAAAGCAAAAGCAGGACAATCGCGGGAAACTAAGGCCTGTTTCTTTGGCGATGCCGGTTAACCTTCGGCGGTTTTTTCCGTCGGAAACACTTCGTAATTTTATTACCATGGTGTATCCTACCATTGACCCGAGACTGGGAGATTACACGTTTGAAGAAATTGTTGTGCAGGTACATCATTATATGCGATACTATATTAACGACAAATTTTTGCGGGGAGACATTACCACCAATGCCGCGACCCAGAGTAACCCCGTTATCCGACTGGTCCCTTTGTTTATCAAAGACTGGGTGGTGAGGCAGTTTTATAAAATGGTGCAGGATAAAAATTCCTCAGCCGGCCTGACCAACATGGGAATTCTAAAGGTGCCGGAGGATTTGCGCCCCCATATAAAGCGTTTTGATATCTGCATGGGGCAGCCTTTTTCCAGACGGACCAACTGTTCCATTATCACATACGAAAATGAAATGACGGTTACCTTTGCCAGCGCCATTAAGGAGTCGGATGTAGAACGTGTCTTTTTCCGGAAACTCATTAAAGACGGCGTGCCGGTAAAAATTGAAACCAATCGGAATTAAAAACAGAATCGAGGAATTATGTCATATTGTGTAAATTGCGGGGTGGAGTTGGAAGCGACCATTAAGAAATGCCCTTTGTGTGAGACGCCGGTAATGAACCCCAATGAAATGGTAAAAGAAAAAGAACATTCCCCTTTTCCGGAAAAACTCGGGCAGGTGGAAGGTATTAAAAGAAAAGATATCGGAATTCTGCTTTCCAGCGTGTTTGTCTGCGTTGCGGTAAGCTGTAGTCTGTTGAATTATTTTGTATTTCCCGGCAACCGCTGGTCGCTTCTGGTGGTGGGATTTTGCGGCCTGATGTGGACGATGACGGTGCCTCCGGTGGTGGTACCGAAACTCCGGATGCGGATTTCTACTCTGGTAAATTGCCTGATGGTATGCATTTATCTGTTATTAATCGGTTTTTTTGCGGATTCCTTTGAGTGGATTTGGCATCTGGGACTGCCCATAACCATGACGGTGTGTATTTTGATTGAAATTTTCCTTACGGTAGGAAAACATAAACGTACTTTTCTGGTGCTGGGTTCCACTTTTTTTGCGGAAGTTGCAATACTTTGTGTGGTAATTGAATTGCTGGTACAAAGATACCGGGGATTGCCGCTTCACATTCACTGGTCTTCCATTGTGCTGACGGTGTGTGTGATTTTGGATATTACCCTGTTAACCATGCTCTCGAGAAAACGAATTCGAAATGAGATACAAAGGAGATTCCATTTTTAACGGAGTGGATTAAAAGGACAGAAAGAAGGTGAGTGCTTGTGAACATCCTGCTTTTGGATGATGAAAAAAAAGCGCTGTGTGATATTACGGAAAAGATGAAAGCACTTCGTCCCGAAGACAATATAACCGGCTATACGGATTCTGAGCAGGCCATTGCCTATGCCCGGGAGAATCCGGTGCAGATTGCTTTTTTGGATATGGAGATGCCTAAGAAAAGCGGCATCGAAGTGGCAAAAGAACTGAAAGAAATTAATCCCCATACCTATGTGATTTTTGTTACGGCCCATGAGGAGTATGCCCTAGAGGCGTTTAAAGTGCGTGCCGGCGGCTATATTTTGAAACCCGCCAGCAAAGAAGAATTGCAGGCAGAGCTGGAGCAGATGCAGAAGTACCGGTTTATGCATACCAGCGTAAAAATCCGGGTGCAGTGTTTCGGCGGATTCGAGGTTTATTCCTACACCAGGGAACGAATTTCCTTCGGACGGAAAAAGTCCAAAGAACTGTTGGCGTATATGATTCACAAAAAAGGCGCGGCGGTGAGTAATCACGAGATGATTGCAATTTTGTTTGACGGAAAAGAAGACAATGAGTCCACCCAGTCCTCTTTGCGGAAAATTATCAGTGATATGAAAAAGACTCTGAGTGAGCACGGTCTTGAGGATTTAGTCATCCGGAAAAGAAATGAGATGGCGGTAAACCGGGGGATTGTGGACTGCGATTACTACAGTTATCTGCGCGGCGTGCAGTGGGCAGTAAATGCGTATCAGTATGATTATTTGCCGGAATATGAGTGGGCGGAGGAAACGAACTGGTACTTATCCGGCATGAAAGATAAAAAATAAATAAATTTTTATAAACTCCCATTCATTTGTCACACTTTTGTCGCACTAAGATGATATGATGAGACCACATCAGAAAGACATACATATGTGTAGAAGATGAATAGGGGATTTAAATAAAGTGTGAAAAGGGAAGAGCTGTCGTTAACGCGACAGCTCTTTTTCGTCGGAATCCGCATTGACGATAATTCCCTGCTTTGTTACAATCAAATAGCATGGAATCGGAATTATTTTTTAGTGGGAGAGTGAAGAAAATATGGCTTCGGAAATGAAATTTGCAGTACTGATTGACGGAGATAATATTGCGCCGAAATATTTGAAATCCATTCTGGAAGAAGTGGCGGATAACGGAGTTGCAACATATAAAAGAATATACAGCGACTGGACCGATCGCATCCGTTCCGGATGGAAAAAACCGATCTTGGAGCATTCGGTTTTGCCGGTGCAGCAATACAGTTATACCAGCGGAAAAAATGCAACGGACTCGGCGATGATTATTGATGCCATGGATATTTTATATACGGGTAACGTGGATGGCTTTTGCCTGGTTACCAGCGACAGTGATTTTACCAGACTTGCGGCAAGACTCAGAGAGGCCGGAAAATATGTAATCGGAATCGGGGAAGCCAAGACGCCCCAGGCTTTTCGAAGTGCCTGCAATACGTTTAAACTTCTGGAAATCATTTCCGGCGATGAAGACAATGAAACTTCCAAGGTCGGAAACGAAGCCAGAGAAGCAGCACTGGAGATTACGCCGCTGAAGGAAATCAAAAAATCGATTTACAAAATTATCGATGAAAATTCCAATAAAGGGAAAGATACCTATATCGGAGAAATCGGTAGTAAACTTACCAATAAATACCCTGATTTCGACGTGCGAAATTACGGTTGTACCAAGCTCAGCACTTTGCTGGAAGATAAGATGAGCAGTTTTAATCTGCTCCGCAAAAATACCAGCACCATGGTAACCATCAAGAAAGAAGACATGACCAAGGCGGAAGTGGAAGAGCAGATTATCCGGATTTTGAAAAGCCACGGCGGCAAATGCAACAACATGGCCACCTTAAACGAAGGTCTCAAAAACTGGAACAAGAATTTCTCTGCGAAGAAATTCGGCTACAGCAAATTTGCAACCTTTATCCAGACATTTTCGGATATTGTGGAAGTGAATATGAATGAAGTGACTTTAATAAAAAAGGATGTGGAGAAATAATATGAAAATCGTAGTTTTGGCAGGCGGCACCAGTACGGAGAGATTTGTATCGTTGATTTCGGGAATGCAAATCTATAAGGCGTTGAAATCCAAAGGACATGAAACGGTTTTGTTGGATGTGTACCTTGGATACGATGGCCCGGATGCAGATCATATTTTTGCGGTGGAAAAAGATTGGTCGGAAGGAATCGAAGCAGTCAGTACGGAAAATCCGGATTTGGAAAAAATAAAGGCGCTCCGGAAGGACGGAGGAAAATGTTTTTTTGGCCCCAACGTAATCGAGATTTGCAAGCAGGCAGATGTTGTATTTATGGCGCTTCACGGAGCCTGCGGCGAGGACGGAAGAATTCAGGCAGCTTTGGAGTTGTACGGAATTCCCTTTACCGGAACGGATTATTTGAGCAGTGCCATTGCCATGGATAAAGCGCTTACCAAGGAACTTCTCACGGCAAAAGGAATTCCCATGGCAAAGGGATTTTCCATGGAGGTCGACGGTGAAATAAAAGAAATCGGATATCCTGCGGTGGTGAAAGTAAATACCGGCGGTTCTTCCGTAGGTGTCTACATGGTATCTGATGAAAAGGAATTGAAGGAGGCGCTGAAAAAGGCGTCTGCATTTGATCACCGGGTAGTGGTGGAAGAATTTATTGATGGCAGGGAATTTACCTGCGGTGTCATTGACGGAAAGGCTTTACCGGTGGTGGAGATTGCGCCGTCGGAAGGTTTTTACGATTATACCAATAAGTACCAGCCGGGAAAAACGAAGGATACCTGCCCGGCGGATTTACCTGCGGATAAGACTGCAGAAATTCAGGCAGTTGCAGAGAAAGTATTTACGGCGCTTCGTCTTCGCGCTTATGCAAGAATTGACTTTATGATGAACCGGCAGGGAGATATTTTCTGTCTGGAGGCCAATACGCTTCCCGGTATGACGCCGGTATCCCTTCTTCCCATGGAGGCGGCAGCAGTCGGAATGGATTTCCCGGCCCTCTGTGAGAAGTTAATCGAAGTGTCATTAAAATAGTACCGGAGCAGTCCGGAAATTAATCCGAAAGGCGAAGAGAGCGCATGAAAAATATGACTTTGGAAACGCTGGCAACGGTGTGCGGCGGTACGTTGTATTACGGTGAGGAGAAAGCGAAAAGAGAAGTCGAAGGTGTGGTTTTGGATTCCCGCCTTGTGGAGAAGGATTACCTGTTTTTGGCCACCAAGGGAGAACGGGTGGACGGTCATAGGTTTATTCCGGATGTATTTGAAAAAGGTGCGTTGGCGGTAGTTTGCGAAGTACTTCCGGAGGAACCGCTGGGGCCTTGCATTTTGGTCCGGGACAGTTTTCGGGCGCTTACGGATATGGCCGCATTTTACCGCAGTAATCTGAATGTTAAAATTGTAGGTATTACCGGAAGTGTTGGGAAGACCAGTACGAAGGAATTCATTGCCGGCGTATTGTCGCAGCGTTTTTCCGTGCTTAAGACCAGCGGAAATTTCAATAATGAAGTGGGTGTTCCGTTGACGTTGCTTCGCATACGGGAAGAACATGAGATTGCCGTTGTGGAAATGGGAATCAATCATTTCGGAGAGATGCAGCGGTTGAGCCGTCTGGTAAAACCGGACGTGGCGGTCATGACTAATATCGGGATGTGTCATTTGGAAAATCTGGAAGACCGGGACGGAGTTCTCCGGGCAAAATCCGAGATTTTTGAACATATGAATCCGGAAGGAATTGTGGTGGTAAACGGTGATGATGATAAGCTTTGCAGTATCGCCAAGGTCCACGGGAAAAAGCCGATTCGATTTGGTTTGAAGGAAACGGATGGATTGGATTATTTCACGGATGATATAGAAAACAAAGGGCTTTTGGGAAGCCGGTTTGTGATTTGTGATAAAGCGGGAAATCGCAAGGAGGCGGAAGTGCCTCTTCCCGGTGTGCATATGATTTATAATGCACTGGCAGCGACGGCGGTAGGGAAACATTTCGGTATGCAGGAAGACGAAATTGTAAAAGGTTTGAAAGAGTGCCGCGCCGTGAGCGGACGAAGCAACATCATTGTGTTGCCGGGGGCTACGGTGATTGACGATTGCTACAATGCCAATCCCACCTCCATGAAGGCGGCCATTGATTTGCTGACCACGGCAATGACTGCCAAGGTGGCAATCTTAGGTGATATGTTTGAACTGGGAGAGGAAGAAAACAGCCTTCACAGGGAAATCGGTGTCTATGCGGCGGAGAAAAAAATCGATCTTCTTCTTTGCGTGGGAGCGTTGTCCCGCAATATGTACGAGGGGGCAAAGGAAGCTTCGGAAGGAGTTTACTATTTTGCCACCAGGGATGAATGTATGGAGGCGCTGGAAGAACTGGTACCCGGCGGAAGTTCAATCTTGGTAAAAGCTTCCCACGGAATGGCGTTTGATGCAATTGTAAAAAAATTGGAGGACATCTTTGGATAATCGTGTACTATTGGTAGGAGTGCATTTGCAGGAATGCACGGAAGATGATTTTACGCTGTCTATGGCGGAGCTGTGGGATTTGGCAGAGGCCTGCAACATGGAGATTGCCGGCAAGGTGGAGCAAAAGCTTCAGCGTCCTCATACAGCGTACTACATCGGCCCCGGAAAAGTGGCTGAGGTGCTGGCGGCCAAGGAAGAGGCCGGCGCGGAGACGGTGGTATTTGATAATACCTTATCGCCGATGCAGATTCGGAATTTGCAAAAGGAATTGGACTGCGTCGTTATGGACAGAACGGCGCTTATTTTAGAGATTTTTGAAAAACGGGCAAAAAGCCGGGAGGCCAAGCTTCAGGTAGAAGTGGTGAAACTCCAATACATGTTGCCCCGGCTGGTGGGAATGCATGAAGCATTGTCCAGACAGGGCGGCGGCGGATTTGCCAATAAGGGCTCCGGAGAGAAAAAACTGGAGCTGGACAGAAGAAAGCTGGAGCAACGTCTGACGGAGCTTCGCAAGGAATTGAATCACATTAAGAATGAGCGAGTGACCCAGCGGAAGAAGAGAAACGATACCGGGGCAATCCGGGTCGCGCTGGTGGGTTATACCAATGCGGGAAAATCTACAATGATGAACTGCATGCTGGAGAAGTTTACGCAAGATACCCGGTTTTCGGAAGAGAAAAAAGTATTTGAAGAGGATATGTTGTTTGCGACCTTAGATACCACCGTGCGGAAGATTGCGCCGCCCGGGCATATTCCTTTTCTCCTGTCGGATACGGTAGGGTTTATTTCCAAACTGCCCCACAATCTGATTGAGGCCTTTCACTCTACTTTGGAGGAAGCGGTGGAATCGGATTTGCTTTTGCAAGTGGTGGACTTTTCGGATTTTCACAGGGATGACCAGATTAATGTGACCAACGAGACGCTGAAAGAACTGGGGGCAGACGAAGTGCCTGTCATATACGTATACAATAAAGCGGATCTTTGTATGGAGGAAAGTCTGCTTCCCATTGTGCGGGGGAACCGTATCTATCTGTCGGCGAAAAAGGGCATCGGAATCGAACGACTTTTGGAAATGATGGAAGATGCATTAAAAGACCGCTTCCGGGAAGGGGAATTTTTGTTCCCGTATTCCATGGGGGCTGCGGTCTCTTATCTCAATGAAACTGCCGTGGTGTATTCATCGGAATATATCGAAGACGGCGTGAAAATACATGCGAAATTAAAAGCGGAAGATTACGGACGGTTCCGGAAATATTTGTCCTGATTCTTCAAATAGGTTTCCAGCATGAGTTTCTCTACATGCTCTGCGAGGCCTCGCTTTTCTTCGCGGCTCATATCGCCTACCGAAATGGGAGGAAGGTATTCTACGGTAACCTCCTGTTTGTGAATGGCAGGAAAATGATCTTCAAAAACGGCTGAAGTATTGTTCAAAACTACAGGGACAATCTTGCAGCCGGTTTTTTCTGCAATTTTAAAACTTCCTTTGTGGAACGGCAAAAGCGGTGCATCGGTTTTGTTCCGGGTTCCCTCCGGACAAATGGCAATCGAGATGCCCCGGTTTATTTTGTCGGCGCAGTTGTTGATGGACTGCATTCCCTTTCGCAGATCGGAGCGGTCCATGAATTCGCAGTGCAGATTTTTCATCCACCAGGTCAGGGTGAGAAATTTCAGCATTTCCTTTTTGGCCACGTAGCCGGTAGGGCGGGGTACGCGGGCATAGGTAATGATAATGTCAAAGAAACTCCGGTGATTTAAGATATAGAGTACCGGTTCCTCCTTTGGTACATTTTCTTCGCCGATGACGGTGAGCTTCGTGCCGGAAATAAAGAGGATGACGCGAAAGCCCCAGCTGACAATGGCCAGGGAACTTTTGTCTTTGGCCTCTTTGCTAAAGACGCCTACCAAAAGTTCTGCCAAAAGCAAAACCACGGAGACGATTAAAAACAAAACCAAAAAGATAACTGCGATAATAAAACGAATCATTTCTATTCTCCAAACTTTTCACGATATATTTTTTGTATCAGCAAATCCAAATCCGAATAGCATTTTTCAAATTCATTTCCCGGATTGTCTCCCATTATACCACGGTTTTTTTGCAGCGTAAGCAATTTATTGACCCGGTTTTCGATTTCCCCTTGCCGGGCTTTGTCCACCACCGGAATGGGGAAGTTTTCAATGTGCCTTCGCAGGAGTTTTACGGAATCAAAGGCCGTGGTGAAATAAAAACGGGCTACGGAGCTGTTCAAAAAGGCGAGCACATATTTGGCCGAGCAGTCCGGTAAGTTCGGAAGGATGATATTGCAGCTGTTTAGGGACAGCCGGCCTTCTTCGTCGTAGGAAAAAACCGGTGTGTTTCCGATGAAACGATAGAGGATTTTTCCGCCGGCCCGGTACAATTTTTCCGGCGCGCATTGCTGGAAGGCTTCCGGTGAAAATACCAGATAGGAAAAATCGCCGGTAAAGCCGTAGGGTATCAGGTTCTCGCCCCGGATTACGATTTCTGCAGAGCCGTCTGAAACGGCAGGGGAATCCTTGGTCAGCAGGTGTTTTTTGTTATCGCCGGTTACGATTCCCAGGGCAAAATCTGCCTGCCCTTTCAGTGTGACGCATCCC
>SVFE01000063.1 GCA_015057055.1 Lachnospiraceae bacterium
GCACTGGTCATGGTCTTAATGGTCTTGCCGTCCACAAAGGAAAGTACGGAGACTTCACGGCCTGTCATAAATTCTTCAATAACCATCCGGTTTCCGGCAGTTCCGAACTGTTTATCCAGCATAATGCTCTTTACGCCTTCAACCGCTTCTTCTTTGGTATTGCAAATGAGTACTCCTTTGCCCAAAGCCAATCCGTCTGCTTTTAATACGATGGGAAAAGATGCTGTCTCCAAATATTTCAATGCCGCATCCGCATCATCAAAATTCTCATATGCCGCAGTCGGAATATTGTATTTCTTCATCAAATCTTTGCTAAATGCCTTGCTTCCTTCCAGAATCGCCGCATTCTTTCTGGGACCAAAAGTCCGAATTCCGGCTTCTTCCATGGCATCCACCAAACCGCCTACCAAAGGATCGTCCATACCTACAATAACAAAATCAATGGCTGTTTCCTTTGCAAATTTTACCAGTGCATCAAATTCCATCGCTCCGATGGGCACGCACTGTGCAATCTGTCCGATGCCGGCATTTCCCGGTGCGCAATAGATTTTGCTTACCTTCGGGCTTTTCTTCACACTTGTGGCGATGGCATGTTCTCTTCCGCCGCTACCAACAATAAGTACTTTCATACGCTTACCCTACGCCTTTCTTATTTTGTATGATTCATGGCAATGGCATCAATCGCTGCAGGCAAAATCACCCACTCTGCTTCCTCCATTACCCGTTGCTGCAATTCTTTCGGGGTATCCCCTTCCCGGACTTCCACTGCCTTTTGCATAATGATGGGCCCGGTATCCGTCCCCTCATCTACATAATGCACGGTTGCACCGGTTACTTTTACGCCGCGTTCCAATGCCGCTTCGTGTACCTTAAGTCCGTAATAGCCGGTACCGCAAAAAGACGGAATGAGCGACGGATGAATATTAATAATCCGGCCTCTGTATTTTGCAATCAGCATTTCCGGAATCACCACCAGGAAACCGGCCAGTACAATTAAGTCCGGAGACACTTCATCCACGGCCTTCAAAAAAGCTTCATGAAAAAGTTCCCGATTCTCATACTCTTTGGGGGATACACAAACGCCTTCCACGCCGGCATTCTTTGCCCGCTCCAAAGCATACGCTCCGGGGTTATTGCTGATAACCCGCACAATCTCCGTATTGCGAATTGTCCCTGCTGCCACGCCGTCCAAAATCGCCTGAAGGTTGGTTCCGCCGCCGGATACACACACCAAAACTCTTAGCATAATGTAACTCCTTTATCTCCGCTTACCGCTTCACCAATGATATAAGCGCTTTCACCGGCTGCTGCCAACGCGCTCATGGTCTTGTCTGCATCTGCCTTATCCACAGCCAGCACCATACCGATACCCATGTTGTAAGTATTGTACATCATCTGTTCTTCAATGCTTCCTGTTCTCTGCAACATCTTAAAGATAGCAGGAACTTCATAACTGTTCTTCTCCACTTTGGCAAGAATACCATCCGGAAGCATACGGGGAATGTTTTCGTAGAAACCGCCGCCGGTAATGTGGCTGCAACCCTTGATGATTACACCGCTGTCTTTTACGCTCTTTAATGCTTTTACATAAATCTTGGTAGGAGCAATCAAAGCTTCTCCCAAGGTCTTTCCAAGTTCATCGCAGTGTACGCTTAAGCTTTCCTTGCTCATGCTAAACACCTTACGAACCAAAGAAAATCCGTTGCTGTGAATACCGGAAGAGGCAATACCGATTAACACATCACCGGCTTTGATATTCTGTCCGGTAATCAGGTTTTTCTCATCTACCACACCAACGGCAAATCCTGCCAAATCATATTCATCTTCGGGGTAAAAACCGGGCATTTCTGCTGTTTCTCCGCCAATTAAGGCTGCCCCTGCCTGCTTACATCCCTCTGCCACACCTTTTACGATGGTGGCAATCTTTTCGGGATAGTTCTTTCCGCAAGCAATGTAATCCAGGAAAAACAACGGTTCACCGCCTGCGCAGGCAATGTCATTCACACACATAGCCACACAGTCAATTCCCACGGTATCATGCTGGTCCATGATAAATGCCAATTTCAACTTGGTACCCACACCGTCGGTACCGGATACCAAAGTCGGTTTTTCCATATCCTTAATGGCTGCCAGGGAAAATGCCCCGGAAAATCCGCCAAGGCCGCCCAATACCTCAGGACGCATGGTTTCCTTTACGTATTTCTTCATGAGTTCTACTGACTTATATCCTGCTTCAATATCAACTCCGGCTTTCTTGTAATCCATTTTTGTATCTCCTTTTTGCTTGTATATTATTTTTGTGTATTCCTCTTGTCTGCCTAATTTTGCATTTCACTATGTATTTCTTTCGACGAAAACAGACTTCTTAGTAGTTCTGATATCCTACTTCCTGTAATTTATCGTCCTTCTTCTGCACCGCTTCTTTTAAATTTTTACTGTAATCTTTCAATTTTGCCAAAAGTGCTTCATCGGAAGTTGCCAAAATCTTAGCTGCCAAAAGCCCCGCATTGGCACCGCCGTTAATCGCTACGGTTGCCACCGGAATACCGGAGGGCATCTGTACGATAGAGTAAAGAGAATCTCTTCCTCCGAGACTTGTGGTGTGCATCGGGATTCCGATAACCGGCATAGGGAAAATCGCTGCGCACATGCCGGGCAAATGAGCTGCCATTCCTGCACCTGCGATGATTACCTTGTAACCCCGCTCCTCTGCTGTTTTTGCATATTCAAAAAATTCATCCGGTTCTCTGTGGGCGGAAATAATCCGCATATCGAAGGAAATTCCCAGTTCCTCCAAAATTTCTGCCGCTTTTCTCATTACCGGCATGTCCGAATCACTTCCCATTACAATTCCAACCTGTGCCACTGCTTCGTCCTCCGTTTGTTAATTTTTCTTTTCCTGATTTTGTGATTTGTCATCACATAAACTTCTTATTTAAATATGCGCGCACGCATACACATTTATTTTACTAAAAAGATGATAGTCATGCAAGCATCCAGTCAAGATTTTAGACCTTAATTTTTTACAGAAAAAAAGATAGAATGCAGTTTTTTTCCTACATTCTATCCAAATCCTTTTCTAACCCGCAAAAAACATCATTTCAAATACCTCTTCTACCGGATATCCGTTCACGGTTTGTACCTCGCCAAACTCGGTATATAAGATACAACGACTTCCATCGGAAGTAACTGTTTCCACAAAAGTACTTCCATCCGTCACTTCCAGCGTAAATTCCGTGCCGGCAGGGAAAACCACGCTCTCGCCCAGTAAATTTCCCTCCTCGTCAACAAGTTCTGCCGGAAGATCACAAATCGTCACCAAAGTAATATCCCAAGTAATTTCATGGCGGGGATTCAAGGTGCTTACGGTTCCGTCTTCCTGCATTTGACAATCCGCAAGAACCTGATAGGTACTAAGTAAATCCGCTCTCCGCAGCATGGTAAATTCATCCGTGTTGGTAAAACACTCCAATCCGCCCTCTGCATCTGCCACAAAGGTAACGGCATCCGGCGTAATTTCGTAAATGTCCACCACCTGGTATGCATTTTCCATGGTTCGCTCCACCAGCAAATAGTTCTTCCCTGCATGCTCTGCCAAATGTACGTCTAATTCGTAGTAATATAAATACTGTGAAAATACCGCATCGTTTACTCTTACTTCATAGGATTCTCCCAGACCGTATTCTGCGTCGTATCTGGATACTACCTGAATATAATCGGCCACTCTGTCCCGATTTAAGTCGGTATCACTGTAATATCCTACCACATCCACCGCATAATTTTCTGCCGCCGTTTCAAAATATTCCGGCTGAAAAAGTTCCGGATATTCGCTGTAGGAAAGCGTTACCTGTTGCACGCCGTCAGCATAGCTGCCAATGGCATAACTGCCAAAATAGAACGTAATCCCATCATAGCCAAGGGTCCATACAAACTCCGGTGCATAAGCCGGGTCAGTAGGCGTAACATATTCCTGAATCGTATCTTCCAGGGTCTCCGTAAGATACGTAATATGCGGATAAGCGGCCATCATCTCATCCGCAATGAATTCCGGGAGCCGGTTTACATCCGTAACTACCGCATCCAGCGTAATCTCTTCTCCGGTCAGGGAATCCAGATTGACACAGTCAAACGCCGTCATCCCATGAGCTCCGCCGGCGTAAGAATAAACGCTAAGCACTACGGATAATGCCGTAGAATCCGCCCTGCGCAAAAACATATCCGCTTCCATCGTATAAGGTCCTATAAAGGAATCCGGCCCGTAGGCTTCGTATTCTTCCTCTGCCATGGTTTGCATTTCTTCCAGGTAGGCCATGGTTTCGCTGCGATACGCTTCGTTCCACTGTTCCACCGCTTGGGAAAGTTCCGGATAATCACTGTTTTCCAATACAATCGTATTGAAATGATACATCGTCAGTAACGTATCGGTATAATAACTGTCCCCTTCGTAAGCGAAGGTCACATCCAAATAATCACTTTCCCGGGAAAGTTCCGGCTCCCCATCATTTTCTTGTTCTGCCTGCGAATCGCCCTCCCCCAAAGTTTCCTCATTAGAAGCGTCTTCTTCCATATCGTCCAATTCAATGACCTCTCTTGTTTCCTCCTCGGAAGAAGTTCCGGATTCTTCCGCATTAGCCTGACATCCCAAAAGGGTTGCCATCATTCCTACGATTATTAGTTGCACTAATTTCTTTTTCATTTCGTACCCTCTTTTCACACGTTTTCCTCAGAAAATGCCTTGTTTAATTCCTCACAGCCCGGCAAAACAAATCTACCGTCCTGAATAATCATCGTTTCCTCTCCGTCTTTCGATACTGCCGCAATACTTCCCAGTTCATCATAAGGAATGGTAATGTCCGTATGGCAATGGAAATAGGCCTTCTCCGGCTCCGTTTTTCGCAAAATCGAGATTTCATTGTCTCTGGCAATAATCTCTTTTCCGTCCGGATTATACACTTTAATATCCTCTGCATGGGAATAGCAGGTATCGCCAAAGGCAAAATGGGGTCCTGTTTTTTCCGCAATCAGGATGGGGAACTTTGCTGCAATATCATATTTGCGGCCTACAGCGTATGCCGTAGTATTGGTACCGATAGCAAATTCGCCCATGGGAAGGGAATCATGATGAAACAACACATTGTCCCTGATATATTTTTTGTTTTCCGCTTCACTTTCAAAGTTTTTGCAGTCGTACCCGGTAATCATTCCGTCTTTTACCGTTATTTCCAAGTCCCGGTATTCCAATTCATTTAAATATACCCGGCTGACGTGAAGGACACCTTCCGTGCCTTTTAAAACCGGAGAGGTAAATACTTCTCCTACCGGAATGTTTACATCCGCCACGCAGTTTTCAAACTTGGTCTGGGCGGTGGCATCCTTTAATTCCGTAAGGGAAACGGTTAAATCCGTTTTATTGCCTCCGCAGCCCTTCACCCGGACATAGGAAGCCTCATCCAAAGCATCAATCAGAGTCTGCTGAATCTGTTGATACGTCTTGTAATCCAAGGTATTAATCCGGATGGTCTGCCGGAAAATTTCCTCAAAATTTGCTCCGATATCCGGCACCGGGAACGCGATAATCGTAAAGCTTCGCTCCTCGCCTTTAATATATTCATTGGTAATCTGTCCGGAAAGGGACGCATATTTTACCGAGAGTTTCTGCTGTTCTTCGCTTAACCGCAGTGCCTCTTTTTTTACCTCCGGTACAAAGGGTTTCTCGCCGAATATTTCAATGACCGCCGGCCCTGCATGTTCACCGGCTTTCTGTTTATATTCTTCAAAAGCAGCTTTTAGGCATTCTGCTTTTCTGGTGATAAACTGTCCGTCCAAAAACAGTGCCTCATCCTCTTTATGGTCATAGTCATACTGCTTGTTGGGATTTGCGCCGAAATACCCCACCTTGTGGGTGCCTTGTCTTCGAAATACGCTGCTGCCGGCCCGGTAGATAACGCTCTTTAAGCCCATCACCTCGAAATTTCTGTGGGCCCGGCGCACTACTCTCTCAAACCCCAGCGGATATCGGATATTTACGGTTTCCTTTCGGCCCAGGTCTTTTCCGGCATTTACGAATCCGATGCGATACCCTTCGGAAAAAGTATCTGCTATAGTATCAATGGTCTCCTGGGGAAGCTCTGCCATGAATTTCGCCATGGCAATCTCGTTTTCCGTCACATACTCTCCGTAGCGGTACAAGTAATCCGGATTGGATAAATCCTCCATCAGCAGAATATCTGCCGCAAAATTCAAATTAGGATCCACCATCTCCGCAACTCTTTGCAGAGATTCCGGTTCCGAATAATCGCTGGCATACCAATACAAAATACGACGCAGCGTCTCACACTCCGGCTCGCTTTTTTCTTCCTCCCAGGCATCCCGGACGGCAGAATAAATTTCCAAAAACAGTTCTGCACGAATCACAATTTCCGAAAGATTCGTCTCGTAGGCATAGGGAATTGCGCTGCGAAGCTCCGCCGCCAAAGCCGACATAATCTGTCCGCGTTCAAGGCCGAAGCAGGCCGCCGCATAGGTAGGATTGGCAAAGCTTTCTCCGTAATTTTCCGGCAAAATATCTGCATATAATTCCCTGTTCCATGCCTTTAGCTCCTCCACCGGAACTTTGGCAATGGTAAGCTCATTCACCCGATGATACACCTTACAGATATCTTTTAACAACGCAGTTCCCTTTGCAAAAAAAAGATCCCATTCCGGGCTTTTTAAAGAATCCTCTCCCAAGGTATTTATTCTTTCTTCGGCCAATTCCAGCCGCTCCCACAGCATTGTCTCGCTCATATCAAGCCTCCTACATTCCTACATACAGGTAATACCCGTTGATAACCAAAACAATTAAATTTACGATAATTCCCAGCACCGGGAAAAAGAAATACGCATCTCTTTCTATTTTGCCCAAAATACCCAGGATAAATCCTGCAAATGCCATCAGCACACACAAAAAACACACCATGCCGTATCTGGCCGGTGCATCTCCCTGTCCCTGATAAGTCAAATACACTACCAAAAGGGAAGAGAACATCGCAATCGTTCCGAGAATCAGCGACATTCCCCCCTTCATTGGGTGTTTTCGATTGGTAAATTTATAATTTCCGATAAATGACATTACAAACTCCAAGTACACAGATTAAAACATAATGTTTTTCTTACTTGCAAGTAATTTTGCACCGGATATAATAAGGAGCACTCCGGTAGCAACACCTACCACAAGGCTGACAATTCCCAAAGTAATATTAGCCGCTCCGGCACCGCGCAATACTTTGTATGTTCTTTCTTCCATATACCATCCATCCTTTCCGGTCTGTTTGTTATTTCCGCTTGCTATTTTCCGCTCTTTATCTTCTTTTCTTATTTTGCACCATACTGGGCATAATAATCATCAATGGATTTTTTCATTGTATCATCAATCAGTACGCAGCCGTTTACTTCCTTGTTGTAAAGATACTCGGTTACTTCCGCCATGGTCACAATCGCCGTTGCCTCAATACCGTAATTATCTTTGATTTCTGCCAACGCACTCTTCTCGGTTTTTCCTTTTTCCATACGGTTCAAAGAAACTACAAGTCCTTTGATTTCCACATCTGCCTGGGCTTTAATGATAGGATAAGTCTCCTCAATGGATTTTCCCGACGTAGTTACGTCTTCAATCATAATAACCCGGTCGCCGTCCTGTAATTTGCTTCCCAGCAAAATACCGGTATCCCCGTGGTCCTTCACTTCTTTACGGTTGGAACAATACCGTACATCCTTTCCGTAGAGTTCACTGATGGCCATTGCGGTAGCCACGCTGAGGGGAATCCCTTTGTAGGCCGGCCCGAACAATACATCAAAATCAAGGCCAAACTGATCGTGAATGGCCTTTGCATAATATTCACCCAATTTACGGAGCTGTGTACCGGTTACGTATGCGCCGGCGTTCATAAAGAACGGGGATTTTCTTCCGCTCTTCAGTGTAAAATCACCAAATTTCAAAACCTGGCTATCCACCATAAAATCAATAAATTCCTGCTTGTATGCTTCCATGTTTCTTTGAAACCTCCTATTTTCATGGCTTTGCGCCTTTTTAGTTTTTGATCAAGTTCTTTTCCCTTGAGTGTTTTACCCATATGTGCCTCCTTTCCGTAGATTGGAAAGGATTTCGAATACCTATCCATTCTACCATAAAACTTCGTCATAATCAATGCACGCAAAAACCGCTGCACAAAAAATTTGCAGCGGTTTTGGTTGAGTGAACAGGAAAAAGAATGCTTATATTGTCAATTCGGAAAACTGAAAGTTTGCGCGTAGCAATGAGCCATGCTGGACAGTGGCTAAATTCTGCTCGTCGGGTGCTTGCACACGTAAGAGCATATTTAGACAGTGGACAATACGGCGAACGCCGCGACAACGAGTAAGCGCTAGCTTACGAGTCTGTCGGCATGGCGATACACCTACTAACTGAAAG
>SVFE01000064.1 GCA_015057055.1 Lachnospiraceae bacterium
CCGCAAGAACAATTCTTTTATCCAGCTCCCGTAATTCCCGGATATATTCCGCTTTTTCTTCATCGGAGCCGTCATCGTATATGATAAATTCCAGTTCCGTGAGACTCTGCGTAAGAATGGATTCCACCGCTTGCCGGAGAATTTCTCTGCCGGGCGGATTGTATACGCCCATGATGACCGATACTTTTATATCCGTCATGACACAGCGCTCCCCTCCGTTTTCTCTTCTGCCTGTTCACAAAAGCACGACACTGCTTGCCTTCCGTTTTCTTCTGCACGCAGCAAAACCTCTCCGCGCAGTTTTGACGCCACTTCACCGTATATTCTGCGCATCACCTTGTCTGTCGCCTCTACGCTGAATCGTTCTGCAATTTCCCTGCAATGGCGGGACAAAAATCCCCGATAAGAGTAATCGGTGTATAATCTTTCGATAGCATTTTTAAATCCCACCGCGTCTCCGGCTTCACATACGATACCGTTGTAATCATCCTTGGTATACTCTTTGGTCCCGCGGTTATCCGCAACCAAAAGCGGTACCTCTACCGCCAAAGCTTCAATCGCAGCAATCCCGAGTCCTTCACGGATAGATGGAAATGCAAAACAATCTGCCGTCTGTAAAATATCCGCAATATCCGTCCGATAACCAAGAAGCTTTACCTGTTTTTCCAAGCCGTACTCCCGAATCATCTTTTCCAGACGTTCTTTATTTTTCCCTTTGCCGCAAATGGTATAGTAAACATCTTTTCTTCCCAGTAGTTTAATTGCCTCTATGACAACCTTCTGGTTTTTATTCTCATTCAGTTCGGCAGCCGTTACAATGTGGAATGCACCTGCAGGAATTCCTATTTTCTTCCGATAATATAAATTCTTTTCCTGCTTCTTGCGAAACTTTTTCATATCAACGCCTACGCCGTAAATTCGTTCCACTTTTCCGCCGCTCTTCAACTGAAATTTCTTTCCTCTTTCAAAATCCTCCCGATTGATGGTAATGAGCAAATCCGTTTTTCTTGCCAACCACTTCTCCACGGGATAATAAAACAACCAATTCTTCAGCGGTGCACCTTTATAAAAATGAAATCCATGGGCAGTATAAATTGTGTAAGGTTTCTCCTTGCTGTAATGCGCCGCAAGACGTCCCACCAACGCTCCTACCGGATTATGGCAATGCACCAGTGTTATATTTTCTTCCCTGATTATTTTTCTGATCTGCTGAAATGCCCTCATATTGTGCCTTGCCGCAAAGGGCGACTTTTCAATATCAATATGATGTAAATGGATTCCCTTATTTTTTAGCTCCGCCTGATCCAACGAATACACGTTATTAGTGAAATTGGACGCATAGTGCACCTGAAAGCCATAGTCTTGCAGAATTTTCACATCATTTAATTCAAACTGCGGCAAAAATCCTCCAATCGCCGTTACAATCAGTGCTTTTTTCATCTTCCAACAAATCCTTCGTTCTTAACTGCTTTTTTCTTTTTCGTAATTATAAGCAGCTTCCCCGCCGCGCCCCGTCGGACGCAGCGGTTAATGCCACTTTTACCACATGCATTTTTTATCATACAAAGTGCCTTGGCACCTTGCGCGCGAACGTTGCAACGCAACGGTTTCCGCTCCGCAAGCTGCGCATCCTTACGGAGCAACTAAACCGACAGGAATCTCCCGTCAAATGAATTTAGGGGAAGTTGCCTTCCCCTTACCACTCATTAGTTATAAGCTTTTTTGGTTGATACACAAAGACCTGCGAGACAAATCATTGACATTGCTGCCACATAAACAGCTACGTCACCTGTCTGAGGTGCTGCTGCATTAACAACGATTGCAACCGGTGAGTAAGATGTCATAGTAAATGTTACAGATCCGTTATCTACAGCATCAGGAGTAATTGCCTCCCAATTTCCATCTGCCTTCTGGTGCAAGATGGTTACGTCCATACCAGCTGCAACAGCAGGGCAGGTAAGCGTAAATGTAGCTGCGCCTGTTCCTTCCGGTACAACGATATCAACGATAGTAGCAACTACAGCCGTGCTTCCGACATAAGCGGTTGCAAGGTTATCTGCAGCAGCTGCTGTTTCAGTAGAAACTGCACCTACGCTTGCCTGTACAGTTGCGGAAGTAACTGTAGTTGTAGCAGCATATGCCTGCACGGTTTCCTCTGAATAAACAGTTCCGTCTGTAGCTACAGTTTCAGTGTCAACACTGGGAGCTGCGAAAGCAGTCAAACTGAATGCAAGACTAAGAACCATTGCACTACCAAGTGCGATAATTTTCTTCATCATTTTGGTAGTTCCTCCTTTCTTTTGTTAAGTACATGTGGTATATATCAATCCGTTTCCGGACTAATACCGTATCCGATTATCTAATTGCCGGTGTTTTCCACCTCGCGGTAAAAGATATCAATCATTAACGCTTTCAGAGCCTCATGATCCACATAAAACTCCTCAAAGTTTTCCCCCATTTGTGTGGTTCCTTCCAAGGTATAAATGGAACCGTCTTCAAAAGAATAAGAAATTACTTCCCCTGCCAAATACGCCATTTCGTCCGTAGAAATGTCCGTCACCATATATTCCTGCAGTTCCAGATACACATCCACCGGCAAGGTTAAATCCTGGGCCGTCTGGGTCAGCAAAGTATTCACAAACGCCGTCAAATACTGTTTTTGTCTGCTTAATCTGGTAGAATTACTGTCGAAGGACTCACAGTCCCGCTGTTGTACAAAATAGAACGCCTCGATTCCGTACAAGGCAACCGTTTCTCCCTCGTTCCATCCCTCAAAATCGCCTGCAACATCCTCCGGAATTACCACGGAGACACCGCCAACCGCATCGTTTAGCTGCGGAATAACTCCCATGTTCACTGATACATATCCATGAATCGGAAGATCGTAAAACAATCTTGAAACTGCATCCCTGGTAAGTTCGCAACTCAGTTCCATTCCGTCACCGAATCCGTGTTGCACCGCGATTTGGGCTTCTATGTAATCACCGCTTCCATAGCCGTACATAAGCACGTCCGTCATGGTATCGCGATTGATTGCAATCAAACTGATTTTCTTACTCGCTCCATCCAGCACTGCCAGAATAAGTGCGTCGGCCTGTCCTCCGCTCACACCATCCGTACTTTCCTGTACTACGCCAAATTCGTCGATTCCCATAACAAGGAACGTCAAAATATCATCGTTGTATTCGTATATTTTGCCATTGTAACGAACCCAGCCTTCTTCCCAATACACCTCCGCCAATGCTTCCGCATAATTTCCGCTAACCGCATTTTCGGATGTGGTCAGTTGCGGGGCTAACGAAGCAGCCTCACTGTATAAACGGTGTTTGGCACGAAGACACATAATCACCAAAATCAGTACACAGATGCCAAGAACCCCCACCACAACCACCAGCGGTTTGATGGATTTTTTCCTTTTCTTTCTTTTTGCATCCCTATCTTGCTGTGTTCTATTCATCCGTCGTACCGATTGCTGTCAAAACACCCTGGACCAGAAAACGTTTATTCGGTTTCCCGGCAATACAGGTAGCCAGCGTAATAATTCTATCCTCTGAAGTAACCTCTATAGATTCATCAAAATGATTGTTAATTCCTTCATTTTGATAGATTCCCTCCAAATACCTTCCGAAATTCTCCTCATTATGCGTATCGATACCGATGAGTAAATGCACGTTGGAAAATTCGTAGGCCGCAAAAATTTCATATACCAGAATTTCTTCCGGCGTATAAATGTATATAAACCTGTTTTCTTCAAAGAAAACACCATCTTCGAAATAATGGAGGTTGGCAAACATGGAACCGTCCCGCATGTTGTGTCCGTATAATACGGTATTGGGATCATCCCATGCGGTAGAATTAAAATTCTCCGTATAAATACAGCCCGGATAGCCGGCGCTGCCGTCCACATTGTGTTCCAAATAAAATGCATTATCCTCGGGATGTTGCAAAACCGGATAATCAATTACCGTCCCCGGCACGTGAATCCAGGCATAAATGTGTTCATTCTCTTCATGAAGCGCCGCAAAATCAATATTTCGTACCGGCACATCATAATCCTCTATCCCGGGATAGCCTTCCGCCTCTTCTTCCGGGATTAAAACTTCATTCTCCGAAACTTCAATCACGGGTTCCGAAACGGTAACAACTTCCTCCGTAACATAGTTTTCTCGCATTGCCTCTAATTCCCGCCGGGCGCTTTGCAAATCTTTATAGTAAGAAATCAGCCACACGATACACGCTGCAAAACCTATGGCGCATATCCATGCCACTACGACAAATCCTTTTTTCTTATTCGCTTTCTTTTTCTTCATATACACTGCCTTCCCAATTTCACCTTTGCAGTCTTATCAGCAATTTATCATTAACACAATAAGTTTACATAGCATACTCGCTCACCTCAACGTGTGACATTTTTTGTGACAGTTTTTTGTGGTCTAGATTTTTTTTAATATGCTGACATACAATAAAAAAAACGTATTTACTTATGAAAAAGGGGACTGTAACAGTGAAATACTTTGGAGAATTACTCAGAAAATATATAGATAAGAGTGGTTACACCATTTACTCCATTTCTTACCAAAGCAAAATTAATCGAACCACCCTGCAAAAAGCCATTTCCGGTGACCGGCCTTTAAGCCCGGAAAATTTAGAAAAAATACTTCCGTATTTAAAGCTGACCCCCTACGAAAAGACCGATTTTGAAAAAGCATTTTTAATTTCTCATCTGGGAAAAGAAACTTATAAAAAACATATGCTGATTAAAAACATTACCATGAATGAAAAAAACTGGTTCCACGAACCAGTTTCTGTTACTTATTCCCATAATCCCATTACCATTAATCAAAGCACTGTCATAGAAGGCCTGCACAACATCTTAACTGTTGTGCAAAATCTGATTGATACCTGCACCCAAAACTGCGATAAGCCTTTTTTGCATACTGTTTCAAAATTTGATAGCGATTTTTTCCCCGTATTATACTCCTGTTTTCATGCGGAAACGTATGAAAAATTAAATGTAATACATACAATTCCTTTTATCAAAAATACATTCTCCAACAATGAGTATACGCAATATAACATGCAACAACTTTCGGCTATTTTGCCCTACGTAATATCCGCGGCATCAAGAATCACCTTTTATTACTATTACGAAGAAAATGATATTTCCGTTTTTTCATCCTTTCCATATTCTGCTTATATGACAACCAATTATAATACCATTTTACTCTCTTCCGATTTTCAGCATGCGCTGATTTTGCCGAAGGAATGCAATGCATATTTTCTGGCATCCCAGACGCAAATTATGAATAATTCCAAACTGTTATTCAGCACCAAACTCGGCACAGAAATCTTCCTCTCAGCCACAGAGACGCTTGCAAATGTCCGTGCTGCGCACATTCTGCTAAAACAACCCTGTGTATTTCGTTTTATGGACGTGCATACTCCTTTAAATGTTCTTGAAGCCAATCAGTTGCCTTCTGACCAAAAAGAAGCTCTGATTCATCTTATCAATCTTCGGCATGACCATCTGATGAATCTGGAAGAATGCTTCTCCTATATTTCTTATGAAGGTTATCAAGATTTTGTTGAACACGGTATCCTTTATGAAATCCCGAAACAAATCGGTCGACCGTTCTCCATTCAGGAACGTCTTCTTATTTTGAACAAAATTTTAGAAGCAAACGAAAACGGAAGTTTTTTTACAATCCTGTTACGGGAAAAATCGTTTTCTCCAAAACGAAACGTTTTACTTTATGATAATTCATCCCTGTTTTTTTATCACTCGGATTCCCAGAATCAATATCATTTATGCCAGATACACGAATCCAGTGTAATCACGGAATTTTGTGATTTTATTAACCATTTGGAGAAGCACGGTTTTTCGTATTCTCTGACGGAAAGTAACCACATCATACGAAATTCCATGGAAGAATTAGAAAAAAAATATAACGCCAGATCAAAATAAACAACCCCAAAGGCCCTAAGACCTTTGGGGTTTTCCCTAAATTTTTCCGCCCATCATAAACAGTACTACTACGACCCAGATTGCGGTAAATCCAATCATCGGAAGTATTCTTCCTTTCCAATCCGTGTGATAGTACATTATATCCGGTTTTTTAGGGTTCACATAAACCGTTGCATAATGATCCTTTTTCGGCATGTTCGCAAGATCCTGTGAATACCAGCCATCCACTGCTACATAGTCAACGCCCTGATATCGATAGGAAAATACCGGGGTTCCCTTAAGAAGCCGAAGCGAACTCTTTCTTTTCTTTACCACTTTCAAATCCAGCCCGATGCACCGGGCATTGCATTCCTCTTTACACATTGCCTTTGCGATAAGAATACCGAGCACCTGACTTACCATACCCACCACAGGAATTAAAACAAAAATTGTATACACCAGTTTCACAATAAGGGGACCGGCATCCACAAACTGCGCCCACTCTGCCGGATTTAACCAAATCCACAAGGCCAGTCCTGCCGACACCCCAAAAATGACGATACCGTTAATCAACCCGGATATATATGAATCCAGAGAAATCATATCCTTCTTTCCAACAATGCCGTTAATCAAAAAGCAAACGCCAAACAACGAAAAAAGCAGGAGTGCCCCGACTGTATTGTCACAGGAAATCATATAAATCATTGCAAACAAACAGCCCATTCCGCCAAAAATAGCCAGCCCCGAAATAATGTCTGCCTTATTCCTTGCTTTGCGATATGCTTCATCTTCCTTTGCCGTTCTCCAATACTCCCGAATCATCATCTTTGTTTCATGGATATTGGGCATTTCGTGCGAATCCCAAAAATAATGATTTCTTATATTGTCTTGATACTTCATACATATCCCCCTTCTTTTTTCCGGTTTTCGACCTGCCGGCCAAAATTACGACATTGATTATATTGAATTTATACCACACTTTTATACGCTGCTCAATTTGAAGGTTTCCACTATACAATCGAAATTCGTGGAAT
Source organism: Lachnospiraceae bacterium (assembly GCA_015057055.1). Taxonomy (GTDB): domain Bacteria; phylum Bacillota; class Clostridia; order Lachnospirales; family Lachnospiraceae; genus NK4A136. Next base: position 6,979 of record SVFE01000064.1, read on the forward strand.
TTGCTACACATTATCATTGACGCTGCGTGCTCTCCCTTTTATAATTACTTTCATGACAAAATATTAGGAGCAAAACAACATGATTTTATACTTTTCAGCAACCGGTAACACAGAATTTATTGCAAAAGAATTGGCAAAGCAATTGGATGACGAATGCATCAACCTGCTCACCCGTATCAAAAAGCAGGACTACAGCGACTTAACCTCCGAAAAACCATATATCATCTGCGCACCGGTTTATGTCTGTGAAATGCCTCGTTTTCTCAGCAAATATTTAAAAAAGCAAACCTTTCTCGGCAGCAAGGACGTTTATTGCATCTTTACCAGCGGCGGATATTGCGGAATATCCGGTCCTTTGGCAAAATCTATTTTCAAGAAAAAGAAAATGATTTATCACGGTCATGCGGAATTTCGTATGCCGCGAAACTATGTAGCCAATACGGCTTATCCCATGCTTTCTCCGGAGGAAATCAAGGAACGGATTTTAGATTCCAACCAAAAGATTACCTCTGTGGTTTCTGACATTAAGGCCGGAAAAAAACTCACCGCCCGCCATGTCTTTTTCTTTGAAACCCTAATCACTCTTCCGTTTAATCCGGTATGGTGCAAGGTCAAGCTAAAAGCCGATGATTTTTACACTACCGACAAATGTATCGGTTGCGGAAAATGTGCCAACTTATGCCCGTTAAACAACATTTCCCTGCAAGGCAATAAGCCGGTCTGGGGCAATCAGTGCACCCACTGCATGGCCTGCATCGGAAACTGTCCTACCGAAGCCATCGAATATGGTACGATTACACAGGATAAGGACAAATACAATTTTGGAAAATACCGTCACTTTTTGAAGGAAGATAGTTCCACACCGAACTAATCCGATAAAACCCATCGTCACATAAATAACTTAACCACCATCGCCACGCCGTAGAGTACCGGCTGGTGCAGCATATAAATGAGCAGGGAATGACGACCGAGGAACGACAACACCGGAATACGCCGAAATTCTTTCCCTGCTCTTTTTTGTTGCCCTTTTTTCTGTAATAGGTGAAACAAATAAAAGCCAACCAGGAAAAGAAAAAGCCAGGGGAACAACGGAAAATAATCCGAAGAATAAAAATCTTTGTCTTTCAACCCCAAAAAGGTCATAAAATACCCCATATCATAAAGTTCCTCCGGCAATTTCCACAGCCGGATATCCCCGATTCCAAGATACCCTCTTTTCATCGGCTTGGTAAGCAAAAACAGTGCACCGGACACCAGCAATCCTGCCAGTGGCGGAACTTTGGAAAGCCCGTCATAGCCGGCCGATACCAGCATCATGGAAACCCCCAACATAAACAATACGC
>SVFE01000065.1 GCA_015057055.1 Lachnospiraceae bacterium
TCCTATTTGCCTTGATACCCAGGATACCGAAGAAATCATTCAGGCGGTTACCTGGCTTGCCCCCGGTTACGGCGGCGTCAACTTAGAAGATATCAGTGCGCCCCGTTGCTTCGAAATTGAAGAACGGTTAAAAGCCACTTTAAATATTCCGGTTTTTCATGATGACCAGCACGGAACTGCCATTGTCGTTTTGGCTGCTCTGATTAACTCCCTTAAGGTAGTCGGCAAAACACCGGAAAAATGTAAGGTTGTAGTAAATGGTGCCGGTTCTGCCGGAATTGCCATTACCAAGCTCTTACTAAACTACGGATTTAGTAATGTCCTTCTCTGTGACAAAGCCGGAATCATAACCAAAACTTCTCCGGATTTAAACTGGATGCAGGAAAAAATGGCCTCCTTAACCAATCCGAACCAGGAAAGCGGAACTCTTTCCGATGCATTACGCGGTGCCGATATTTTTGTCGGAGTGTCTGCCCCGGGTATTGTCACTCCGGAAATGGTTGCTTCCATGAATAAAGACTCGATTTTATTTGCAATGGCCAATCCGGTGCCGGAAATTATGCCGGACGCAGCGAAAGCTGCCGGTGCACGGATTGTAGGTACCGGAAGGAGCGATTTCCCCAACCAGGTTAACAACGTTGTTGCTTTTCCCGGCATTTTCAAAGGTGCCTTGGAAGGACGTGCTCCGCAAATCACCGAAAAAATGAAGATGGCAGCAGCACTTGCCATCGCCGGTCTCGTGCCGGAACAGGAACTGAACGAAGAAAACATTTTACCGGAAGCATTTCATCCGGATGTTGCCAATGTCGTTGCTCAGGCTGTAATGGAAAACATCGGATAAGTCATTCCTTGGAGACACTATGGAAAAACGCGTGTGGGATTCGAAGCCGTACAATTCCTTAAATTATTATTTTCAGAATCGTTACGGTGAAAAGATATATAAAATTGCATTAGACGGCGGAATGACCTGCCCTAACCGGGACGGAGTCATTGATACCAGAGGCTGCATTTTCTGTTCCCGGGGAGGAAGCGGCGAATTTGCCGTACCGATTGACCGGGAACATCCCGATATCAGGGCGCAGCTGGAAGAAGGCAAAAAACGCCTTGCCTCCAAATACGCCGGCGCACACTTTGTTGCTTATTTTCAACCCTACACCAATACCTATGCCCCCATCACCTACTTGGAAGAAATCTACACCGCTGCTTTAGAGGAAGAAATGGTTGTCGGTATTTCCATTGCCACGCGGCCGGATTGTCTCTCCCTTGACGTTTTAAATCTTTTACGGGATCTCAAGGAGCGCTACCCGGAAAAATTTATCTGGGTCGAACTGGGATTACAGACCATCCACCGGGAAACCGCCCGCTATATCCGCCGCGGCTATGAAACCTCGGTTTTTGAAGAGGCCGTCCGCAAATTGCAAAATTTACAGATTCCCGTAATTGTGCACGTGATTTTAGGGCTTCCCGGGGAAACCAGACAGCATATGCTCTCCACCGTGGAATACCTGAATACCTTTCCCATTTTCGGCATCAAACTCCAGCTTCTTCATGTTCTGGAGAACACGGATTTAGCGGTAGAATTTGAAAATCGGGTTTTTGATGTACTCACTATGGAGGAATACATCAACATCGTAATTGAGTGTCTGGAAGTTCTTTCTCCGGACTTGGTGATTCACCGGCTTACCGGGGACGGTCCCAAGGAAAGTCTGATTGCCCCCACCTGGAGCACCAACAAAAAAAAGGTTCTAAACACCCTTCTCGGAGAAATGAAAACCAGGGACAGCTGGCAAGGAAAACGATATGAAAACACATCTTCCTTCCACGTAATCTAAAAAGCCAAAGATGTTACACATCCTTGGCTTCTTTTTTTATTCTCGCCATATGGTCTCGAATCTTTTTTTCATATCCGTTCTCTGTGGGACGATAAAACTCCCGACCGGTCAGTTCATAGGGCAAATACTGTTGCTTTACATAATGGTTGGGATAATCGTGGGCGTATAGATATCCCACTCCGCTTCCCAGTTTATGGGCACTCTTATAATGGGCATCTTTCAAGTGGGGCGGAATCGGTAAATCTCCCTTTTCCTTTACACACTCGGTTGCTTCAAAAATCGCATTGCAAGCCGCATTGCTCTTCGGGGCACACGCCACATAAGACGCTGCCTGGGATAAAATAATCTGGGCTTCCGGCATTCCGACACGCTCGACTGCCAGAGAAGCATTTACGGCTACCACCAGCGCCTGGGGATCCGCATTTCCCACATCCTCCGATGCACAGATCATGATTCTTCTTGCAATGAAAGTCACACTTTCCCCTGCATAGAGCATCTTGGCAAGATAATAAACAGCCGCGTCCGGGTCTGACCCCCGCATACTTTTAATAAATGCAGAAATCGTGTTGTAGTGATTATCCCCTGTTTTATCAAACCGAATCACACGCTTTTGAATGCATTCCTCGGCAACTTCCAGTGTAATATGAATTTTACCGTCTTCACTGCGCTGCGTCGTCATAATACCAAGTTCAATGGCATTCAGTACATGTCTGGCATCTCCGCCGGACTGACGGGCAAGAAACTGCGTTGCCTCCTCGTCAATAACTGCATCGTAAGCCCCCATTCCTTTTTTGGTATCGTATACCGCCCGCTGTATCAAAATCCGGATATCCGCCTCTTCCAAAGGCTTTAATTCAAATATGTTTGACCTGGAAAGGAGCGCTCCGTTTACTTCAAAATACGGGTTTTCCGTGGTTGCACCAATCAAAGTAATCGTCCCGTCTTCCACAAAAGGCAAAAGAAAATCCTGCTGACCTTTATTAAACCGGTGAATCTCATCAATAAAAAGAATTGTCTTTTTATCGTACATTGCTGCCGTCTCTTTGGCTGCATTCACCACTTCTTCCATGTCCTTTTTTCCCGCGACCGTAGCATTAATTTGTTTAAATTCCGCGCTTGTGGTATTGGCAATCACCTTGGCCAGCGTCGTTTTGCCGGTTCCGGGCGGCCCGTAGAAAATTACCGAGCTGATTTTATCTGCCATAATAGCTCTGTACAGAAGTTTATCCTTGCCGATAATGTGGGTCTGCCCAACCACTTCATCCAAAGTAGTCGGTCGCATTCTTGCTGCCAGCGGCGATTCCTTTTCCCCCGCATTTTCCTTCATATAAGAAAAAATATCTATATTATCCATATTACTTCTCCGTCTTCGGGTTATCTTTCCATAATTCTTCTACCGTTACAAAAGAAAAACCTTTTTCCTTCAGCACATCCATCAAATACACAGCGGCATCCACGGTAGTTTCATAGGCATCATGAAAGAGCACGACATCTCCGTCCTTCACTCTTCCCTCTACCTCCCGGATAATCTGTTCTTTATCTTTAATTTCCCAGTCTCTGGTTTCCACATCCCAAAACACCGGCGTTAATTCACACTTTTTTGCGACTGCATCATCCCAGGAACCGTAAGGCGGCCGACAGAAAGCACAGGGTTTTCCCACAAATTCTTCAATTATCCTATTGGTACGCCTTATTTCTTCCAAAAAAGCCTCTTCCTTCTCCGGTGCGTAGCCCAAATGACTGTAAGAATGATTTCCGATTTGATGGCCGTTTTCCGCTATTTCCTTCGCCAGCCCGGGATATTGCTCTATTTTTTCTCCCAAAAGAAAAAAAGTGGCCTTTACGCCACGCTCTTTCATTTCCTTCAAAAGTCGCTGCGTTGTGTCCGGATGCGGACCATCGTCAAATGTAAATGCAACCTTCATCATTAAATCTCCGTTTCTTTTATAAAAAACAAGCGGGACTGTAAGCCGGGTTATGTCATAGCCCCTGCAAAGGAGCCGGGACGGTCATCTATCTGATACTGCCGTTGCCGACAGTCTTTAGCGACCTACCTGAAAACAGGCCGGGCAAGCCTATGGTCTTCTGTTTGGTCTTGCTTCGGATGGGGTTTACATGTGCCCCGGCCGTTACCGGCCGGGCGGTAGTCTCTTACACTGCCTTTCCACCATTACCACGAAATCGTGGCTGTATATTTCTGTTGCACTGGCCTTGGAGTCACCTCCACCGGACGTTATCCGGCATCCTGCCCTGCGAAGCCCGGACTTTCCTCACGGTTTCCCGCGCGACCGTCCGTCCCACTTATTCTTTTCCTGATTTGCGTTTCCCCGCCTTTATACTTTAAAGCAGGAACCGCCTACAAACTCACGGATAATGGAGTTATTCGGCAAATGTTCGCTGCTTACGCCGAGGAAATATTCCAAAAACTTCAACAAACGTACTGCTTCATAATATTCCGGCTCATTGGGCTCAATGGAATAAAGCAAAGGCTCTGCAAACTGCTTTATCACTGCCAATTCATAAATCAGCGCGGAATTAAATGTGGCATCTGCACTTTCCTGGAAGGGAAAAATATTCTCCTCTTCCCCCCGTCTTACCGACGGCCACATTTCAATGGTTCTCTTAGCCGATGCACCTCGGGTTCTGGCATCCCGCACCATACGCCGGAGCAGTCTTCCGTCGGTGGTGGGAATCCGGTTATGTTCATCAACGTTCAGACAGGTTAATGCACTGATATAGATTTTATATTTGCTCTCTCTGGGAAGGGCGTAAGACATCTTATCATTCAACCCGTGAATTCCTTCAATTACAAGGATATCATCTTTTCCCAGTGTCTTAAAGTTGCCTTTGTATTCACGCTGTCCGGTCATGAAATTGAAAGTGGGAAGTTCCACTGTCTCACCGTTTAACAGACGCATCATGTCATCATTAAAGGTTTTAATATCAATTGCTTCAAGACATTCAAAATTGTAATTTCCGTCTTCGTCCTTTGGTGTATCCTGACGATTTACAAAATAATCATCCACCGCAATCGGATGGGGTTTTAATCCGTAAGAAGATAGTTGTACGGATAACCGGTGGGAAAACGTTGTTTTTCCGGAAGAAGAAGGTCCGGCAATCATAACAAATTTAACGCCGCCTCTTTCCACGATATCTCTGGCAATTTCCCCAATGCGCCTTTCCTGCAGTGCTTCCTGCACCAATATTACATCGCTGAGGCCACCGTGACAAATCCGGTCATTCAAATCCCCCACCGTATCAATCTCCATCTTTTCACACCACTCGGTTGTAGTAGCAAGTGCATTAAACAATTTTTCCAAAGGCTGGAAGGAGGTAACGGTAGTAGGCTCCTTTTTCTCCGGCAACATCAATACAAAGCCATCTTTGTAAGGAACTACATCGAAGTATTTCACATAACCGGAAGCCGGCAGCATATATCCGTAATAATAATCCCGATATCCATCCATTTCATATACGTTTACGGAAGACCCCCTGCGGTAACGGAACAACTGCTCTTTGTCCTTCATTCCGCACTTGGCAAACATCTTTCTGGCTTCTTCCGTGGGCATGGAAAACTTATGAATCGGCAAATTACCATCCACCAGTTCCTGCATTCTTGTTTTCAGTGCCGTCACAAAAGCTTCATCAATCGTAAGGCCGCCTTTGGGACTGAAATAATATCCTTTTCCGATTGCAAACTCAACCTTAACCTGCTTGCTGACATCACCGTTCAATAAGTCACTTACTGCCTTAACCGCAACAAAGACCGCAGTACGCATATAGGTTTTATGTCCGATATCGTCTTTTGCCGTGATAAATTTAACGGACACGCCATCTTTCGCCGGCTTCATCAATTCGGTAATCTTTCCGTTTTCAAACACAAGCGAAATCAGACCTTCATAATCTTTCTGATATTCTTCCGCAACCTGTTCATAAGTAACCCCGGCATCAAATTCTTTTTCTGTGCCTTCCACCATAAGTTTAATTTTTTCCATACCTTCGCTTCCTTTCCGCATAATCTCTTCCGTAAATGTATTGTGCCGATGCACCCCCGTATTACTTCTATATTACCACAAAAGGCGTCTTTTGGGATGCCCTGATTACAGTAATATTCGGCATGTTTCGTAAAATAAAATCCTTCATGTAGTCCACAAAAATTTTCTCAATACCGTAGTGACCTGCATCAATTACGCATAATCCTGCCGCCACCGAATCGATTCCTTCATGATGATCAATATCTCCGGTAATCAGTACTTCCGCTCCGGCTTTCAAGGCATGTTTCGACATTTTTTTCCCGGACCCCGGGGAAATCGCTGCCTTTCGTATCCGCTTATCCAAATCGCCAAACACTCGGACATCATCCAAAAGGAAAACTTCCTTTACCAACTCCGCACATTCCCGAAGACTGATTTCTCTCGGCAACAATCCGACTCTGCCGATTCCTTCCTGGGATAGGGTATCTTCATACAGGACATCCAGCACCTTCCGGTCCGATAAATTTAATTTATCCGCCGCTTCATCAGCCATTCCGATGACATCAAAATTTGTATGCATGGCATAGCAACAGACATCCGCCTGAATCAGTTTCAATAACCGGCGGCCCACAATATCTTTCTCCGTTACAGAAGAAATGGTCGGAAAAATCAAAGGATGATGAGTCAATAGCAAATCTGCCTCCGAGAGGATTGCCTCCTCCACAACTTCATCGGTTGCATCCACGGCCAGAAGGATTTTGTTTATCTCCTTCTTTTCGCGCCCGCACATCAAACCGCTGTTGTCCCACTTTTCCGCAAAATCCGGAGGCGATAACGCTTCCAGTTCCGCTATTACTTCCTTTAACAGCATACGGCACTCCTTTCCTGACCTCTTCCTTTGTCAAATGCAGTCTGCTTATTCAAACCGGGCCTTTGCTAACATAACCCGCTTCGAACGCTTCTCCAGTTCCGCTTTGTCTGACTCGCTTTTTTCCGAGCCTTGTTTTCCCTGTTCCAATTTCTCTTTTATTCCTGAAATAATACCGGCTTCCTTTTCCAAATAGGCATACAAAACAGGATGTTTTTCCCGAAGCAACACAGGGCCGTAATAATCTTCCGCTTCCTGCTGCTCATTGGACAATTCTTCCCGTTTCTTTTCCTTATCGGGTTTTACCGGTACAGCTCGCATCATAGGATAAAACTTACCGTCTTCCAGGATCATATCCTCCGCTTCAATAACAAATCCGTTTTCCCTAAGAAACCGGCGGACCAGAAAAATCTCTGACTGGGGTTGTAAAATCAATTGCTTTACACCGGCCAGTTTTTCCGGTTCCCTTTCCAAAATACTGCGCATCAAAGCACCGCCCATTCCGGCACAAATGATTGCGTCCGAGTCTCCCGGATCGTATTTTGTTAATCCGTCTGACAGCCGCAGTTCCATCTTATCTTCCATCCGGTAACGGTGGCAATTGGCCGTTGCCGCCTCCAGCGGTCCTTTCCGCACATCCATGGCGATACCTTTATTAAAAATCCCGCGAGAAAGCAGCCAAATAACCACATAACCGTGGTCGCATCCCACATCTGCAACCACATTCCCCGGAACCGCCAGGTGCACCAGCGCAGTCAAACGTTTTGACAAATCCAATATATTCACTTTCTGTTCCATTATTCTAATGTTCTTCTCTATTTAATCCAAATAATCCTTGATTCGTTTGCTTCTGCTGGGATGACGAAGTTTTCTGAGGGCTTTCGCCTCAATCTGACGAATTCGTTCACGGGTAACCGAGAATTCTTTTCCCACCTCTTCCAATGTTCTTGCTCTTCCGTCCACAAGACCGAAACGAAGGGTAAGAACCTTTCTTTCACGCTCCGTGAGGGTATCAAGAATTTCATCCAACTGTTCACGAAGCATCGTAAAAGCAGCCGCATCAGCAGGAACGGGGACATTATCATCCTGAATAAAATCGCCCAAATGACTGTCTTCTTCTTCACCAATGGGGGTTTCCAAAGAAACCGGTTCCTGGGATATTTTTAAAATTTCGCGGACTCTGTCTTCCGGCATGTCCATCCGCTCTGCAATTTCAGAAGGGAATGGCTCTCTTCCCAGTTCCTGCAAAAGCTGACGGTTAATTCGAATAATTTTGTTAATGGTTTCTACCATATGCACGGGAATACGAATGGTTCTCGCCTGGTCAGCAATAGCCCTGGTAATTGCCTGACGAATCCACCAGGTTGCATAAGTAGAAAACTTATATCCCTTCCGGTAATCAAATTTTTCTACCGCCTTAATCAGCCCCAGATTTCCTTCCTGAATCAGATCGAGGAACAACATTCCGCGGCCCACATAACGTTTTGCAATGCTGACTACCAATCGAAGGTTGGCTTTAGACAAATCCTGCGCTGCCCGTTTTCCGGTCGAAATAACCGGTGCCAAAGCATCGATGTCTTTTTGGATTT
>SVFE01000014.1 GCA_015057055.1 Lachnospiraceae bacterium
TGTAAAATCAAGAGCCATGGCACCGGGCAGATGTCATGGCTCTTGTTATTTTACATTTTTTCGCTGTTTTTTTCTTCGCAGTATTTACAACGATAAACTTCTTTTTTGCTGTCTGCAAGATAAAAAATGTGAGGAAGTTCCTGCTCAATGGAGGTGATGCATCGAGGATTTTTACATTTCAAAATCCCCTTTACCTCTGTGGGAAGTACCAATGCCTTTTTGTCCACGATTTCCCCGTCCTTAATCACGTTGACGGTGATGGTATGGTCAATCACTGCAAGGGCATCCAGATTTAAGGTATTGATATCGCATTCTACTTTAATGATATCTTTCTTTTGCAACTTATTACTCTTGGCATTTTTTATGATTGCCACACAACAGTCCAATTTGTCCAGACCGAGATGATAGTAAATGGACATGCTTTTTCCGGCAGGAATATGATCTAATACAAAGCCTTCTTCGATTTGTCCGACATTTAACATTATCGTTCTCCTTTTCTTGTAGTTTTTGCCTGATTCGGCTTCTTGTTATACCAGCTCCAACAGTGTCAGTATCAGTGCCATTCGCACATAAACACCGTATTGTACCTGTTTGAAATAAACGGCGCGCTCGTCCTCGTCCACTTCCACGGAAATTTCATTGACTCTGGGGAGGGGATGGAGCACCAGCATATCTTTTCTGGCAAGTTCCATTTTCTCTTTGTTTAAAATGTAGAAATCTTTCAAACGTACGTAATCTTCCTCGTTAAAGAAGCGTTCTCTTTGCACACGGGTCATGTATAACAAATCTAACTCCGGCATGACCTCTTCCAAACGGATGACTTCTTTAAAAGGAATATCCATTTCAATAAGCATTTCTTTGACATACTCAGGAATCTTTAATTCTTCCGGTGAGATAAAAATGAATTTGACGTTGTCATATCGTACCAAAGCATTGATCAGGGAATGCACCGTCCGGCCGAATTTTAAGTCACCGCAAAGACCGATGGTAAAATTATTCAGGCGTCCTTTTAAGGAACGGATGGTAAGCAAGTCCGTCAGGGTCTGAGTGGGATGCTGGTGTCCGCCGTCCCCTGCGTTAATTACGGGAATGGATGCCTTGGTAGCGGCTACCATGGGGGCTCCTTCCTTGGGATGACGCATTGCGCAAATGTCTGCGTAGCAAGAGATCATTCGAATGGTGTCGGAGACGCTTTCTCCTTTCGTTGCAGAAGAGGATCCGGCATCGGAAAAACCGAGGACTTGTCCTCCGAGACCATACATGGCAGATTCAAAACTGAGTCTTGTCCTGGTACTGGGCTCGTAAAAGCAGGTTGCTAAAATCTTGCCGTTACACATGTGGGCATATTTGGATGGATTTTTTTCGATGTCGCCGGCCAGGTCGAAAAGACGTTCCAATTCATCGGTTGTAAAATCCAAAGGTCGTAACAGATGTCTCATTTTTTCTACCTCTCATTCTTTGGTTTTGCTCAATAAAAAGGAGAGAATAATTCTCTCCTTATAAAATCTGCAACAAATCCTCCACGGGTTTACGCTTGGGAGCGGTGGGGGATTCGTCGGGATATCCTAAGGGAATCAATGCCACCAACTCACGGTCTGCCGGAAGTTGCAACAATTCTGTGATTTTGTCATTGTCAAAAATACCCAAGATAACAGTGCCTACACCATGTTCGTGGGCGGCGAGACAAAATGTCTGGGATGCAATACCGGCATCAAACATCTGCCAGGTATCTTTTCGTTCGGTGGTAAAAGAGCCGTCACGTTCATAACCGCACCGGTTTTTAATGACGGTTACAGCCACCAGTACGGGAGCATTACGGATAATGTTGCCGTTGCCGGGATATACGCTGGTGCACTCGCTGATTTTTTCCTTCAGTGCTACGTCTTTTACTGCGATGTAGCGGACAATCTGGGTGTGTTTCCAGCTGGGTGAATAGGAAGCTTCTTCTACAATTTCCTGTAAAACGGAATCTTCCACCGCTTTGGGTTGGAACTTGCGGATGCTTCGTCTGCCTAAGATACATTCTCTAACGTCCATTTTAATACCCCCTTTATTTTCTCTATAAATAATAGCATAGGAAACGGTTTCTTTCAACCTTGCAGGACGTAGTTTTTTGGAGTAAACTAAGGAGGGGAAGAAGGGGTGGTGACACCGGTTTTTCTCCACCAAAAAGGATTTTATAATCCGTATTTATAAAGAAAGCGAAGGGATAAAATGAAAGACTTAAAAGAATTGCGGGAAGAAATTGACAAAATAGATTCGCAGATGGTTGCCCTGTATGAAAAGCGTATGGAAGTGGCAGCCGGTGTGGCAGAATATAAATTGGCCAACGGCAAAAAGGTTTTTGACAGAGAACGGGAAAAAATTAAAATCGCGGCGGTAAAATCCCTGTTGGAAAAGCCGGAAAATGAGCAGGGAATTCAGGAATTATATGAACAGCTGATGTCCATGAGCCGGAAGTTACAATATAAAATGCTGATGGAAAGCGAGGCGGCAAAGGATGGAGAATTGCGCCTTCCTTTTATTCCGATGGCTGAAATCAATAAAAGTGCAAGGGTAGTGTTCCAGGGAGCGGCCGGTTCCTATTCGGAAGCAGCGATGCGGGAATTTTTCGGCGAAAATGCCAATAGTTTTCATGTGGAGACTTTCCGGGATGCCATGATGGCTTTGGAGGAAGGCAGTGCGGAATACGCCGTACTTCCTATCGAGAATTCCACTGCCGGAATGGTGAGTGAAATCTATGATTTGCTGGCAGAGTTTGAACATTTTATTGTGGCGGAGCAGGTAATCAAAATCGAGCACTGTCTGATGGGATGTTCGGGTACCACATTGGATACCATTGAAACGGTTTATTCCCATCCCCAGTCCCTCATGCAGTCGGAACATTTCCTTCGGGAACATGGGTCCTGGAATCAGATTTCCATGAAGAATAATGCATTTGCGGCCGAGAAGGTTGCCACGGAACAAAAGTGCAATCAGGCGGCAATCGCCGGAGAGTATGCAGCAAAGGTGTATGGTCTGGAGATTATCAAGAAGGGAATAAATCACTCGGATTCCAATTCTACCAGATTTATCATTGTCAGTAACCGGAAAGTTTTTTTGCGGGATGCAAAAAAAATCAGTTTGTGCTTTGAGATTCCTCATGAAAGCGGTTCTCTCTATCGGATTTTGTCTCATTTCATTTTTAATGGGCTGAATATGAACAAAATCGAAAGCCGCCCCATTGAGGGAAGAAACTGGGAATATCGCTTCTTTGTGGATTTTGAAGGAAATCTTGCAGACAGCGGGGTGCGAAATGCTCTTTGCGGTCTTAGGGAAGAGGCCATCAACCTTCGGGTACTGGGAAATTATTAGAACGGCGAAAAATTTCAGATAAGGATTGAATATATGAAAGCAGAACAACTTATATTTTACAGGGATGCGGGCGAACATGGACTGTTGTATTCCATGTGCCGTCTGATGGAACGCAGGATTGCCGGCGTTTCGCAAAAACTTAATGACGCAGAAGAACAGGAATATTTTTCCTGTGTGGCACAGTTATACGAATATGCCAGCGAAAATGGTTTTTACGGAAATCTTTGGCATTGCTATTTGACGGAGCTATTGGTATATAACGAAAATCCCTATACCATCGCCTGCGAGATGCGGGGAGAAGTGCAGGGCTCATTGCGCCAGGCAGTGCTGCATGATTTGCGGCTGTTTATGGAATTTTTCAAATATAATTTATACAAACTGGATACAGTATTTAAAACAGACAGCCTCGTTAAAGCGATGCATTATGAAGCGTCGCAAAAAAAGGCAATTAAGTACAACCGTCATATCAGCGCAGAGATTTGTGCCTTGGCAGTCCGTCTGGCAGGCGCGGCAGATGCAGAAGCATTTCGCCGAGAACTGGATGAATTTTACGGAAAATACGGTGTGGGCGTTTTCGGGCTGCACAAAGCATTTCGCGTAGAGCATACGAGAGAATGCCTGCAGATTAATCCGATTTATAACATCGCGGTGACGGGCTTGGATGATATTATCGGTTATGAAATACCGAAGAAAAAACTGATTGATAATACGGAAGCTTTTTTGCAGGGGCAGAAAGCCAATAATTGCTTGATTTTCGGAGATGCCGGTACCGGGAAATCCTCCAGTATCCGGGCGATTTTGAATCAGTATTACGGTCGTGGGCTGCGTATGATAGAGGTTTATAAGCACCAGTACCAGGAGTTAAATGACTTGATTGACCGCTTGAAATGCCGAAATTACAAATTTATCATCTACATGGATGATTTGTCCTTTGAAGAATTTGAAACCGAATACAAATACTTAAAGGCCGTGATTGAAGGCGGGCTGGAAAGCAAGCCGGACAATGTGCTGATTTATGCAACGTCGAACCGCCGGCATTTAATCCGGGAGAATTTTACGGATAAGGATGGCGACGGCGGAGATATTCACAAGAACGAAACCGTGCAGGAAAAATTGTCCTTGTTTGGAAGATTTGGTGTATCCATTTATTTCGGAGCACCAAACAAAACAGAGTTCCAGGAAATCGTGCTGGGATTGGCAAAAAAGTATGGGCTTCGTATGCCTGAGGAGCAGTTGTTGGCAGAGGCAAATAAATGGGAACTTTCCCACGGGGGATTGTCCGGCCGCTGTGCAAGACAGTTTATTGATGCGATGCGGGGACAAGAGTCAATATAAGAGAAAGGAATTTGGGGTGTTATGGCAATTAAAACATTTGCGGCAATTGATGTTGGTTCCTTTGAAATGGCAATGAAAATCTTTGAAATATCCGCCAAATGTGGTATGCGGGAAATCGATTATATCCGGCATCATCTGGCGCTGGGGAGCGATACTTACAATACAAAGAAAATCGGCTATGAAAAAATGGATGAACTTTGCCGTATCCTTCGGGAATTTCAGCAAATTATGAAGACCTACGGTGTTACGGATTATCGTGCTTACGGAACCAGCGCGATACGGGAGGCGGAAAACACCTTAATTATTCTGGATCAAATCCGAAACCGGACCGGTGTGGAGATTCAGGTGCTCAGTAATTCCGAGCAGCGCTTTTTGGATTACAAATCCATAGCGTCAAAAGGGGAGGAATTTCGTTCCTTCATCGGAAAGGGAACGGCAATTGTGGATATCGGCGGTGGCACCATCCAGCTGTCACTATTTGAAAATGACAGTTTGGTAACAACGCAGAACGTCAAAATCGGTGTGTTGCGATTGCATGAGCTTTTGATGCAGATGCGTCCCAAACCGGGACAGCAGGCTGCGATTTTGGATGAGATGATGGACAGCCAATTGTCCGTATTTAAAAAAATGTATTTGAAGGACCGGATTGTAAGTAACCTGATTGTCATGGATGATTATATTTCCGGCACCATTAAAGGACAGCTGGCGGAAGGCAAAAATGGTGTTGTGAGCAAAGAGGTCTTCGGGGCATTTGCAGATTCCTTTTTTGTTAAGAGTCGTGAGGCATTGGCAGAGACCTATGCCGTGGCAGAAGAAAATGTGGAACTGATGGGGATTTCGGCGCGGATTCTGTCTCATGTTATGGAGATGATGAACGCCGAGACCATATGGGCCCCCGGGGTGACTCTTTGCGACGGAATCGCGTATGAGTATGCGGAAAAGAAACGTATCAATATGACCCGTCACGATTTTGAAAAGGATATTATTGCCTGTGCAAAAAATATCAGCAAACGGTACATGGGAAGTCGTAAGCGTAGTGAAGTCATGGAAGAAACTGCCCTGACGATTTTTGACAGCATGAAAAAAGTGCACGGCATGAGTAAACGGGAGCGGCTTTTGTTGCAGCTGGCTGCAATTATGCACGACTGCGGGAAGTTCATCAATATGACGGATGTGGGGATGTGCTCTTACAGCATTATCATGCATACCGAGATGATTGGTCTGTCTCACAGAGAACGGGAAATCGTGGCCTATGTGGCCCGGTTTATACATGATGATTTTTCGTATTATGACGAGATGGCGGCGGCGTCGGATATGAATAAAGAAACCTATCTGATTATTGCAAAACTAACTGCAATTATAAGGATTGCCAACGGACTGGATAAGAGTCATAAGCAAAAGTTTAAGAAATTTAAAGCTTCGCTGGAGGAAGAGAGATTAATTCTTACGGTGGAAGGCAAACAGGATATTATGTACGAACAGGCAATTTTCCGGCAACGGTCTGATTTCTTTGAAGAAGTTTTCAGTATCGAGCCGGTGATTAAGCAAAAAAAGATGGATTAGGGGT
The DNA here is from genome assembly GCA_015057055.1 of Lachnospiraceae bacterium. GTDB lineage: Bacteria > Bacillota > Clostridia > Lachnospirales > Lachnospiraceae > NK4A136. The sequence goes on from SVFE01000014.1 coordinate 6,257, forward strand.
GGATGCAAATGAATTTCAGAAATCCGGAATTTTATACGAACCGGGAACTGAGCTGGCTTCGTTTTAATGCAAGGGTTTTGTCAGAGGCAAGAGATGCTTCGCTTCCTCTGTTTGAACGTTTAAAATTTTTGAGTATAACCGTATCGAATCTGGATGAATTTTTTATGGTGCGTGTGGCATCGTTAAAGGATATGGTGCATGCAGGATACAATAAAAAGGACATCAGCGGATTGTCGCCAAAGGAACAGCTGGAGGTATTGTATGGGGAAATTCACCGGTTCGTGGATTTGCAGTATGATACCTATAAGGAACTGATTATTCCGGCCCTGCAAGAGAACCGGGTGGGAATCGTGGAGCATCACGAGGAACTGACCCGGGAACAGGGAGCCTATGCGGACCGCTTTTTTGCGGAAAATGTATATCCGGTTTTGACTCCTATGGCGGTGGATTCTTCCAGACCCTTTCCGCTGATAAAAAATAAGTCTTTGAATTTGTGCGCATTGTTGTCCAAAAAAGACGGAAGTAAAGAGGTGGAGTTTGCTACGGTGCAGGTTCCCAGTGTGTTGCCGCGTATTGTGGAACTCCCGTCTGCCGATAGTGATACGGTGACGCTGATTCGCCTGGAAGAGATTATTGAGCGCAATATCAGCAAGTTGTTCTTAAACTATGATGTGTTATGCGCTTATCCGTTTCGCATCATGAGAAATGCGGACCTTACCATTGAAGAGGAAGAAGCGGAAGATTTATTAAAAGAGATTGAGAAGCAGATTAAGAAGCGTCAGTGGGGCGAAGCAATCCGCCTGGAAGTGGAAGCCGGAATTGATAAAAGACTTTTGAAGATTCTGAAAAAAGAATTAAAGGTTTCTTCGGAAGATATCTATCCTATCGTAGGCCCGCTGGATTTGACGTTTTTGATGAAAATGTATTCCCTGCCGGGATTTGAGCATTTGAAGCGGAAAGGATTTGAACCGCAGCCCGTGCCGGCATTGCCCTCCGGATGTAATCTGTTTGAGGAAATACGGAAAGGAGATGTACTTTTGCATCATCCGTATCAGACATTCACGCCGGTGGTGCGTTTTATTGAACAGGCTGCCACGGATGAAAAGGTGTTGGCAATCAAGCAGACCCTGTATCGTGTCAGCGGCAATTCGCCGATTATCAAGGCGCTTTCCAAAGCAGCGGAAAATGGTAAACAGGTAACGGTTTTGGTGGAGCTGAAGGCACGTTTTGATGAGGAAAACAATATCGTCTGGGCCAAAATGCTGGAACAGGCAGGATGTCACGTAATATACGGTTTGGTTGGTTTAAAAACCCATTCTAAAATTACGCTGGTGGTGCGTAGGGAAGAGGATGGCATTCGCCGGTATGTGCATCTGGGCACCGGAAACTACAATGATGCCACGGCAAAATTATACACGGATACCGGTCTCTTGACCTGCGATGAAGCCATCGGAGAAGACGCAACGGCAGTCTTTAATATGCTTTCCGGATATTCCGAGCCACCCGGATGGAACAAGTTGTCTGTGGCACCTCTTTGGCTGAAAAAGAAATTTTTGCGTTTGATTGACCGGGAGGCGCAAAATGCGAAGGCCGGTAGACCGGCGCGGATTGCGGCCAAAATGAATTCCCTCTGCGACCCGGATATTATTGAAGCGCTTTATGAAGCGTCTTGCGCCGGCGTAGAGATTCATCTTCTGGTGCGCGGAATCTGCAGTTTGCGGGCCGGGGTTAAAGACGTCAGCGAAAATATTTTTGTCCGTTCCATTGTGGGCGATTATTTGGAGCACAGCCGGATTTTCTATTTTGAAAATGATTTGTCGCCGGAGGTATATATGGCCAGTGCAGATTGGATGCCAAGAAATCTGGACCGGCGTGTGGAAATTATGTTCCCGATTGAAAACCCGGATTTGAAGAAAGAAGTTATGCATATCTTGGATTTGCAGTTTAGGGATAATGTGAAGGCGCATCGCTTGATGCCGGACGGAACCTATGAAAAAGTCCAAAGAGGTGAGGATGAAAGATTTGCCTGTCAGGAAATCTTTTGTCAGGAAGCTAAGAAGGCGGCAAAACAAAAGAAAAAGGGCGGCGAAGGCGGAAAACGCGTCTTTATTCCGAAAACAAGTGCAGATGATATTTAAAATGAAGCAGAATAGGATGTAACAAAATGCAAAAGTGGCAATTGATACTGGCCTCCGGCTCTCCCAGACGGAGAGAGATTATGACGGAGCGGGGACTGGATTTTACAATCAGGACCAAGGATACGGAGGAAATTACAAAGGAAGTACTGCCGGCCGAGGTGGTGAAAGATTTGTCGATGCAAAAGGCTCTGGCAGTAGCAGAAGATTATCCTTTGAAAAATTCCGGAGAGGAAGTTGTAACATGCGTTATCGGCGCAGATACGGTGGTTGCATTCGGTGAGAAGATTTTAGGGAAACCCAGTGACCGTGAGGATGCGGCAGCGATGATTAAAATGCTGCAGGGAAATGTGCACCAGGTTTATACCGGTGTTGCCATTGCAGTAGTGACCGGACAGAAGAAATGCAAGGAGCCCCGCTGTATCTGTTTTGCAGAAAAGACGGATGTTTTGGTAAAATCCATGACTGACGAGGAAATTTTGGAATATGTGGCGACGGGGGAAAGTGATGATAAGGCCGGAGCCTATGGAATTCAAGGGATTTTTGCAAAGTATATTGACGCAATTACGGGGGATTACTACAATGTAGTGGGGTTACCCATTGACAGATTATGCGAGGAACTGGCAGCGTTAGGTTATCCTTTGCAGGAAAGAACCGGTATTGAGAATGTGTAAAATAAAATTGGTGGTTTCGGATATCGACGGAACCTTGGTAAAGGATTCCTCCCCGGAGATTTATCCGGAGATGATTGAAGCAATTCGGGCATTGCAAAAGAAAGGAATTCGGTTCGGAATTGCCAGCGGAAGGCAGTACGCCAGCATCCGGAATATGTTTGCCGAAGTAGCGGATGATATTATCTATATTTGTGAAAATGGTGCCCATGTAGTATATAAAGGAGAAAACCTTCATATAAAGGAAATGGACAAAAACGATACCCGGGAATTATTACAGGAACTTAGGGCCTGCGGACCGGAGTATGATTATGTAATTTCCACGGCAGACGGATGCTATTTGGAGACAAAAAAGCCGGAGTTTGAGGCATTTATCCGGGATTTCTACCGGAACAAGTATGCATTAACAAAAGACTTTTTGGAGTTGGATATCCCTTCCATCAAAATTGCGATTTATCAAAAAGGGACCATCCGGGAATTGGGAGAAACTGTGCTGATTCCCCGTTGGGAGAAACGTCTTAAGGCTTGTATGGCCGGTGAAGAATGGGTGGATTTCATGCATTCGGATGTGGATAAGGGAGAAGCCCTGCGATTTGTGCAGGAGCATTTCGGTATTACGGCTGAGGAGACGATGGTATTTGGTGATAATTCCAATGATGTAGGGCTGATGGAAGCAGCTGGGGAGAGTTATGCGGTAGAAAATGCCAGAGAAGAAGTCAAAGAAAAGGCAAAATACAGTTGCCCTCCGTATCAGGAAAAAGGAGTGTACCAGGTGCTTAAGAAACGCTTTTTGGAAGAGTAAATTAACGGCGATAGGTGCCGAAAAATAATACAGAAAGGATGTAAGCCTATGCAGATTTATGATGAAAAAGTATTACAATGTTTTTTGGAGCAACAGTTAAAGTTATTTCCGGAAGCAGTAGCAGAGACCCCGGAAGAAGCAGAAGATTTTTTGGAGGAATGTCTTGCCGTAGTTGTGGATAATTTAAAGGAGGTATGGAAATACTTTGAAGACGCCGGTGTGGACATCGCAGAATTGTCCATGGAAGATATCGAGGAAGCAGATGAAGTTTTCCCGGTAGGTGACGGACGTTATCTGATTGTTGAAGCATAGAGGCAGCTGAAAAGAAGCCGGAAAAGTCTCGGGAAAAAGAAGCACGGGCAGAAAGAATGCGGAACTATAATAAAAAGAGGCGTGGATGATAAGTCCACGCCTTACTTTTTGAAATTTTGAAATAGGAAACTTAAAATTATAAGTACCAGTACAAATCACCGATATCGTTGATTCCCATCATACCGAGAAGGTCGATACACCAAGAACCGTTTACACAGATTACAGTGATATCCATCTTTTCGTCATCATCGTCTTCGCTGCCTTCGATGGTAAGCTTAATGTCAAGTACATAACCTTCGGTAACTTCTACTTCTTCGAATTCACCGAGAAGTGCTTCACAGATTTTCTGAAGTTTCTTAATCTGGGAATCGGATAATTCCATATCATAGTAATCTTCAAGGTAGTCTGCAAGGTCTTCGTAGGTTTCTTCGTCATCAAGATCCATATCATCCAAAGAATCATAGAAGTCTTCGTACAATTCCTGAATTTCTTCCAATTCATCTTCGTCAAGTTCTTCTTCGTCACGGAAATCTACAGAGATTCTCCAGTTGTCGCCGTAATCATCGGCCCAGTCATCATAACCGTCTTCCAAAGAATCAGCAATGTCTTCTTCGAAATCTTCGATAACGTCAGCATCTACGTCTCTGATTAAGTCAACGAGGTCAAAGCAAGCTGTTGCTACAAAATCCGGAGCAACGGCATTTACAAAGTCTTCATAGTTTGTAGATTCTTTGTTGAGTGCCTTAACAAGGTCATTAATGGGGCTCTTGTAGCCTCCGCCAAGTGAGGAAATCAGTAAGCAAAGCAAAAGAATTACAACTACAGCAGCACCACCGATGATGGCAATCATACCAATTTTGGTGTTTTTATTTTTTTCTACTGCGGAATCTAAGGTTGCATTGTTAACCGGAGCTGCAACGGGCTCTGCTGCAGGAGCAGCCTGCTGAGGTTCTGCAGAAAGATTATTTCCGCAATTGTTACAGAATACAGCATCATCAGGAAGCTGAACTCCACATTTAGGACAATTTTTCATTTCTTCTTCTCCCTTTCTCTTGTTCGTTAATAAACAAAATTGTTCTTCGTATAGTATATATTTTTTGCTGAATAATGTCAATTATTAGTGGTGGCTTGTTTGAAAAACTCTGCCAACCCGTCGTGGTTATTGTCGAAGTCGCAGACATAATCGGCAGCGGCCTTTACCGCGTCAGTAGCATTGGCCATGGCGATGCCGTGCTGCGTAGCTTCCAGCATGGAAATATCATTTTGCTCATCTCCGGCGGCATAGGAATGCGCCAAAGGAACGGACAGCATTTGACACAGTTCTTTTACCGCGTTACCCTTTCCGGCATCCGCAGGAAAGATTTCCAATAAGGTAGGGCGGGAAAGGACGCAACTGATTTGACCTTCATAGCGTTCTTGCAGTTTTTTCGAAAAATCCCGTAGTTTTTCAGTGTCGGTAAGTTCAATGCAAAGCATTTTGCAGGGAGGTTCCGTAATTGCAGAAAAATCAGGAACGATTTTTACCGGTAAATGAATGGTCTTGGTGTAATACTGTGTTTCTTTTTCCATAGCCGGTGCCAAAATAGAAGTATCGTCGTAGGTCTGGCAGTAGATTCCTTCTTTTTGACAGATGCTTTGAATTTCCGGAAGGAGACGCAGCGGCAAGGTCTTTTTCCGTGCAACGGTTTTGGTTTTGCAATGATAAATCAGGGTTCCGTTATAGGCGATGGCATAGAGATTATCGCCGCAAAGGCCGCTTTTTTCCACAACCTCCAAAATGCTGTTAAGCGGTCTTCCGGAGGAGAGGGCAAGGACATTTCCCTTTGCCAGGAATTCATCCAGGGCGGCCCGGGTTTTCGGAGTAATGATTTTTTCATCATTTAACAGTGTGCCGTCCATATCCGTAAAGAATATATTTTTGTGTTTGTCTCTGCCGGCTAAATATTGTTTCATTTTATCCAGTAATTCCTCCGGAACAAAGAGTTTTCCGTAGCCGGTGGCAAGTTCCAATCCGGGTTTGGCATCGCCGTGATAATCCGAGCCGCCGCTTACGAGTAAGTCGTATTTCTCGGCAAGCCGTTTCATTTCCCGCTCGTCAGCGGGCGCATAGGTGGAATATACCGCTTCTAGGGCAACCAGTCCTGCGGCTTTCAATTCGCTGACCAAGGTATCCAACTGCCCTTTGGTCATGTGGTAGAGTACCGGATGGGCCAGGATGGGAATTCCGCCGAACTCCAAAATCAGTTTTACGGCTCCGGCAGGAGTGATTTTTTCCCGGGGTACAAAGCATTTGCAATGGTCGCCGATGTATCGTTCAAAGGCTTCTTTCCGGTTTTTGATATAGCCGTGCCGGAACAGGTATTCTGCGTAGTGAGAGCGGGTGATTACGGAATCCGGATTCTCTGCCAGGAGTTTTTCATAGGTAATATCAATGCCTTCCTCCTGAAGCCGCCGGCACATTTTTTCGTTCCGCAGGGTGCGGGAATCCCGGAATGTCTGAATCCGGGACAAAAATGCCGGATTTTCATAATCAAAATAAATTCCTACAATATGAATATCCCGGCCTTGGTATTCGGTAGAAAACTCAATTCCGGGAATGACTTCAATGGGTTTGCCTTTCGCGTAGGAAATGGCTTCCTCCAAACCGTCAATGGAATCATGATCGGTCAGGGCAAAGGCAGCTAAATTTTTGGAAATTGCATAATCAACCAGCTCGGACGGTGTTAAAGAACCGTCCGATTTGGTGGAATGCACATGTAAATCAACAGCACGCATTTAATTTTCATCCTCCTGGATTTGTGCCTGATATACGGTACGTTTTCTGGCCATTTCGTCATTTGCCAGATATTCGTCGTAGGTGGTTTCTTTATCTACAATGGTGCCGTCCGGCAAAAATTCGATGATTCGGTTGGCTGTAGTCTGTACAAACTGATGATCGTGACAGGAGAACAGGATAACGCCGGGAAACTTGATAACACCGTTGTTGAGCGCCGTAATGGACTCCATGTCCAAGTGGTTGGTGGGTTCGTCGAAGATGAGACAGTTTGCGCCGCTGATCATCATCTTGGAAAGGAGACAACGCACCTTTTCTCCACCGGAAAGCACGCGAACCTTCTTAACACCGTCTTCGCCGGGGAACAGCATACGTCCGAGGAATCCGCGGACATAGGTCACGTCCTTGACAGGAGAGTATCCCATAAGCCAGTCGGTAATGGTCAAATCATTGTCGAATTCCTGGGTGTTGTCCTTGGGGAAGTAAGCCTGGGAAGTAGTAACGCCCCATTTAATGCTTCCTTCGTCCGGTGTGATTTCGCCCATCAGTACTTTGAACAAAGTGGTTTTTGCAAGTTCATTTCCGCCCACGAAAGCCACCTTGTGGTCACGACCGAGGGTAAAGGAAACGTGATTCAATATTTTTTCACCGTCCACGGTTACGGTAAGGTCGTCTACGAAAAGCACTTCATTACCGATTTCCCGTTCGGGACGGAAGTCGATATAGGGATATTTACGACTGGAAGGCTTGATTTCATCCAGTTCGATTTTTTCCAATGCACGTTTACGGCTGGTAGCCTGTTTGGATTTGGAAGCGTTTGCGGAGAAACGGGAAATAAATTCCTGCAACTCTTTGATTTTTTCTTCCTTCTTTTTGTTGGCTTCCTTCATCTGCTTAATCAAAAGCTGGCTGGATTCATACCAGAAATCGTAGTTTCCTGCGTAGAGCTGGATTTTGCCGTAGTCAATATCTGCGGTATGGGTACATACTTTATTTAAGAAGTAACGGTCGTGGGAAACCACGATAACCGTATTGTCAAAGTTAATCAGGAATTCTTCCAGCCACGCAATGGCATCCAAATCCAAGTGGTTGGTAGGCTCGTCAAGGAGCAGGATGTCCGGATTACCAAAGAGAGCCTTGGCCAAAAGAACCTTTACCTTTTCATTACCGTTTAAGTCTCTCATGGTGGAATAGTGAAGAGAAGTATCAATGCCAAGACCGTTTAAGAGCATGGCTGCATTGGATTCGGCTTCCCAGCCGTCCATCTCTGCGAATTCGCCTTCCAGTTCGCTGGCACGGATTCCGTCTTCGTCCGTAAAATTTTCCTTGGCATAGATGGCGTCTTTTTCTTTCATAATGTCATAGAGACGCTTGTTACCCATAATTACCGTATCCATAACCGAATACTCATCGTATTTAAAGTGGTCCTGTTCCAACACGGAAAGACGCTGACCTGGAGTGATGGTAACATCGCCCTTGGTGGTTTCCAGGTTGCCGGAGAGAATCTTTAAAAAGGTGGATTTGCCGGCACCGTTGGCGCCGATAAGACCGTAGCAGTTTCCCTCGGTAAATTTGATATTTACATCCTCGAACAACGCTTTCTTGCCGATTCGTAAAGTTACATTGTTTGCACTAATCATAAAACTAAAAACCTTTCTGCATTATAATTTATATAGAAATTGTTGTTAGAACACAACAATATTCTTTCCGTTTTTCTTTCCGATATAAAGTTTATCGTCAGCCTGCTGAACCAGATGTTCAATTTTGTATCCGGGAATGGATTCCGCGATACCGAAGGTCATGGTAACCTGAATGGCCTGGCCTTCATAGTAGGTAACCTTTTCCGCAATCATCTGGCGGATACGTTCGGCTGCATTGGTGGCGGTTTCCAAAGGAGCATGGATTAGAATGAGAATTTCCTCGCCGCCCCACCGGCATACCACATCGCCGGAGCGCATATTTTGGGAAATAATGTCTGCCACATTAACCAATACCAAATCCCCGGCATCATGACCGTAGGTATCGTTTACTTTTTTGAAATCATCGATATCACAAAGAACCAGACTGAATCGTTTGCCGGAAGAACGCAGTGCATCCATACTCTGTTGCAGGTGCGTATTCATGCTGCGGCGGTTCATCAGGTGGGTCAGTGGATCAATATGTGCCATTTCCGTCAATTTATCGTTTTGTGTTTCCAGAATATTCTGGTTGGATTTAATTTCCCATACGAACAGGAAATTGAAGATAATCATAACCGCGAAGGAAACTACGTAATTGGCAACATGAAAAGCATGAACCCAGTGCTCATTGGGAAGTGCATACATGGGACCGTTTACATTGTCAATAATATATCCGATTACATATAACAGAGCGGAAAACAGAGAAAGGAAAAAGGGAATGGATTCCTTGCTCCGGAATTTTTCAATCACAAAGGAGAGGTAGAAGCAGGCTACAATCAGTGCGAAATTGTACACGGAAAAGCCGGCCTCAATACCAACACAAAAGGTGGCGGCGAAGGAACAGAAGAGAACTTCAAATATGGATACCAAAACGGAGAAGCCAAATTGTTCCTTGCGGATGCAACCGCGAATATAGACCGCAAAAAAGAAGACCGAAAAGGCGCAGTATATCATCATAGGGTATATTTCCGTAAGGAAAAATGCCACTGTCAGGAGCAGATGAAAAGCAGCCAGGAAATTACAAATATAAGTAAGTTTTACTTTGAGTGTATAATAACTTTCGCCGGAACTAAGGGCTTTAATATAATGTTTTAAATTTCCCATGGCGACGCCTCCTTAGTGTTAAGACGGATTTAAAATGTTTAAATCGCAAAAAAGCACATATATATAAAATCATAGCATTTTTTTAGCGGATTGAAAAGAGATTTATTTTACGATATGATTGATATACGAATGAAAACAGTCACAGATTATGAGGACATAAAAAGGTGGTATATAATGAGGAAAGCGGTTTTTTTCGATGTGGACGGAACTTTATATAAAGAGGGCAGGGGAGTGCCGGAGAGTACCCGGGAAGGGATTCGAAAACTGCGGGAAAACGGACATTTGGCATTTGTTTGTTCCGGAAGAGGGCGTCTCATGGTGCCGGAAGAAATTCTGGATATCGGATTTGACGGAATTCTTGCCACCTGCGGAATGTACGGTGAATTTCGGGGAGAGAAGGTATTTGAGTACCGGATGGAGGAGGAATTGGTGCATTGGACGCGCCGTTATCTGGCTGGCTACAAAAGTAACTTCATTATGGAAGGCAACGAGTGGATTTTTTACGAAGAAGAAAAATACAGGGAACACGGGGCGGATTGGTATATTAAGGCAATTCTGGCCAAATGTCCGGAATGTTTTCTGCCGATTGCAAAGGAAGGGGATGTCCGGGCCTGCAAGTGCGGAGTGCACATTTTTGGCGATGAGAATACGGTGGAACGAGGATTTGCGGGACTTAAGGAACGTTTTCAGGTAATGCGTCACACGCCGAATATTGCGGAAATTGTTCCCCACGGCCATTCCAAAGGCACCGGAATCCGGCATATTTGCGAAAAACTCGGCATAGCATTAACGGATACGTTTTCCTTTGGTGACAGTTGCAATGATGTGGCAATGTTGCAAACGACGAATACCGGTATTGTTATGGGAGACGGGACGGATGCGGCCATGGCGTACGCGGATTATGTGACATCGCCGCTATACGAAGACGGAATATGGAACGGACTGAGCCATTTCGGGCTGCTTAAAAAAATGTGAATTTTTTGAAAAAAGGCAGCGGGCTCTAAAAAACAACAAAAACAAAAGAAAAAGAGAGAAAAAATGAGAAAACAAGATGCAAATCGGAAAATATGGAGTTGCAGAAGAAGTGGTGAAAAACTAATATAGTGGTTGTGGTTAGCACTCAAATCAAAAGAGTGCTAACAAAAAAGAAAAAACTGCGATATGGCAGTTTTGATATTATCCGAAGAAAAATATTTATCAATTATAAAAGGAGGCATTTAATTATGAAGTTAGTACCTTTAGGTGACAGAGTTGTTTTGAAGCAGATGGAAGCAGAGGAAACAACCAAATCCGGTATTGTATTGCCGGGACAGAGCAAAGAAAAACCCCAGCAGGCAGAAGTGGTTGCTGTAGGCCCCGGTACGGAAGACGTTAAGATGGAAGTAAAGAAGGGCGATATGGTTATCTATTCCAAGTATGCGGGAACAGAAGTGAAACTTGAAAAAGAAGAGTACATCATCGTAAAACAGAGCGATATTTTGGCTGTAGTAAAATAAGTATCAGAAATATATTTGACAGGAGGTTTTTGCAATGGCAAAAGAAATTAAATATGGCGCAGAAGCGCGTGCGGCTTTGGAAGCCGGTGTAAACAAATTGGCAGATACCGTAAGAGTAACCATCGGACCGAAAGGCCGTAACGTGGTATTGGATAAATCCTTTGGTACACCCCTTATTACCAACGACGGTGTAACCATCGCAAAGGAAATCGAATTGGAAGATGCCTTTGAAAACATGGGCGCACAGCTGGTAAAAGAAGTAGCAACCAAGACCAATGATGTAGCCGGTGACGGTACCACAACAGCTACCGTTCTTGCCCAGGCTATGATTAACGAAGGAATGAAGAACCTGGCAGCAGGTGCGAACCCTATCATTCTCAGAAAAGGTATGAAGATGGCAACGGATTGCGCAGTTGCATCCATCGAAAAGATGAGCGCAAAAGTAAAAGGCAAAGAACAGATTGCCAGAGTTGCTGCAATTTCCGCAGGGGATGATGAAGTTGGAAATATGGTAGCTGACGCTATGGAAAAAGTTTCCAACAACGGTGTTATCACAATCGAAGAAAGCAAGACCATGAAGACGGAACTGGATTTGGTAGAAGGTATGCAGTTTGACCGCGGATACATCTCTGCTTACATGGCAACCGATATGGATAAGATGGAAGCAGTTTTGGATGATCCTTATATTTTGATTACAGACAAGAAGATTTCCAATATTCAGGAAATCCTTCCTCTTCTTGAGCAGGTTGTTCAGTCCGGCGCAAGACTTCTCATCATTGCAGAAGATGTGGAAGGCGAAGCCCTCACAACATTGATTGTAAATAAACTTCGCGGAACCTTTAATGTAGTGGCTGTTAAGGCACCCGGATACGGTGACAGAAGAAAAGCCATGCTGGAAGATATTGCAATTCTTACCGGCGGTCAGGTAATCAGCGACGAACTCGGCTATGAACTCAAAGACGCTACTTTGGATATGCTGGGTCGTGCTAAATCCGTTAAGGTTCAGAAAGAAAATACCGTAATCGTAGACGGTGCAGGAAGCGCTAAGAACATCAAGGCAAGAGTGGCTCAGATTAAGAACCAGATTGAAGAGACTACTTCTGAATTTGACAGAGAAAAATTACAGGAAAGACTTGCAAAACTTTCCGGCGGCGTAGCAGTAATCCGTGTGGGTGCAGCTACCGAAACCGAAATGAAAGAAGCAAAACTCCGTATGGAAGATGCTTTGGCAGCAACCCGTGCAGCAGTGGAAGAAGGTGTTATCGCCGGCGGCGGTTCTGCTTACATCCATGCAAGCAAACAGGTGGAAAAACTGGCAGCTACTTTGGACGGCGATATCAAGACCGGTGCAAAGATTGTGCTGAAAGCATTGGAAGCGCCTCTTAGCCACATTGCTGCAAATGCAGGTTTGGAAGGCAGCGTAATCATCAACAAAGTAAAAGAATCCAAGGTTGGTGTCGGATTTGATGCGTTGAAGGAAGAATACGTGGATATGATTGGTGCCGGAATTTTGGATCCTGCAAAGGTTACCAGAAGCGCACTTCAGAACGCAACCAGCGTTGCAAGCACACTTCTTACCACGGAATCTGTAGTGGCAACCATTAAAGAAGATGCACCTGCAATGCCTGCAGGCGGCGGAATGGGTGGAATGATGTAAGAAAAACATCGGTATAATACAGCCGCTTCGGACGATTTGTCCGGAGCGGTTTTTTTGTGTTATTTTCATGGGCGCGGAAAACAGAAAAATTTTGACTTTTCACCATTGTGTGAATTATAATATTGTTGGAATACTATAGGAAAGAAGGCAGATGCGTATGAAACAATTGGAAGATTATGTAGTAAGTATTCCGGATTTTCCGGAACCGGGAATTATTTTCCGAGATGTAACCAGTGTTTTGCAGGATGCGGACGGATTAAAACTTGCCATTGATACCATGCAGGATGCGGTATCGGAATGGGATTTTGATGTTGTGGCAGGAGCGGAGTCCCGAGGATTTATTTTCGGAATGCCCATCGCATATAATAAACACAAACCCTTTGTTTTGATTCGTAAGAAAGGAAAACTGCCCCGGGAAACCGTGGAGAAGTCCTATGCCTTGGAGTACGGCACGGCTACGATTGAGATGCATAAAGACAGCATTAAGCCGGGGGATCGGGTGCTTTTGGTGGATGATTTGATTGCTACCGGAGGAACCACAAAGGCGATGATTGAATTGGTGGAAGAACTCGGAGGCACCGTGGCAGGTGTTGTTGTGCTTATGGAATTGGCCGGTTTGAACGGCCGGGAAAAAATTTCGGGATATCCGCTAAAAGCGGCGATTACATACGAGGGGAAATAAAAAGACAGCAGAAACAGGAGTGACATTGTATGGCGATAGATGTTGTCATTGATGATGGTAGAATAGAGAATATTGCAGAGTTTCAGTCCCCGGAAAAACTGTATGAGGAACTGATTTCCAGAGTGCGTCTGTATCACCCTTCCGACGATATTTCTCTGATTGAAAAGGCCTATAATACAGCCAAAGATTTTCATAAAGAACAGGTGCGTAAATCCGGAGAACCTTACATCATTCATCCGCTTTGCGTGGCTATTATTTTGGCGGATATGGAGATGGATAAGGAAACCATTGCTGCCGGAATTCTTCATGATGTGGTGGAAGACACCATCATGACCAATGAGGAGCTTCGGGCTGAGTTCGGAGCGGAAGTGGAACTTTTGGTTGACGGAGTTACCAAACTGGAAAAGTTGCAGTATTCTACGGATAAAATCGAAGTTCAGGCAGAAAATCTGCGTAAGATGTTCCTGGCTATGGCAAAGGATATCCGCGTAATTATGATTAAACTGGCAGACCGTTTGCATAATATGCGTACCTTAACCTACATGCGCCCGGAGAAGCAGCAGGAAAAAGCCCGGGAGACCATGGATATTTACGCGCCCATTGCCCAGAGACTCGGTATTTCCAAAATCAAGGTTGAACTGGATGACCTGGCGCTGAAGTATCTGGAGCCGGAAGTATACCGGGATCTTGTGGAGAAAATTGCCGTGCGGAAAAGCGTGCGGGAAAAGTATGTACAGAGCATTGTGGATGAAGTCAGTGTGCATATCAAAAATGCCGGCATCAATGCCCAGATTGACGGGCGTGTAAAGCATTTCTTCAGTATCTACAAGAAAATGAAGAACCAGAATAAGACCATTGACCAGATTTACGATTTGTTTGCTGTGCGTATTATTGTGGACAGCGTAAAAGACTGCTATGCAGCGCTTGGTGTGATTCATGAAATGTATAAGCCCATTCCGGGGCGATTTAAAGATTACATTGCCGTACCCAAGGACAATATGTATCAGTCCTTGCATACGACATTGATTGGCTCTACCGGTACGCCCTTTGAAATCCAGATTCGTACTTATGAAATGCATAAGACAGCGGAGTACGGTATTGCCGCCCATTGGAAATACAAAGAAGCTTCCGACGGAAAGAAGCCGGAGGCACAGGAAGAAGAGAAGCTTTCCTGGCTGCGCCAGATTTTGGAATGGCAGAAGGATATGTCGGATAACAAGGAATTTATGAATCTCTTAAAAGGCGATTTGGATTTGTTCTCCGATAAGGTATATTGTTTCACTCCCACAGGCGATGTAAAGAACCTTCCGGTGGGAAGTACGCCCATTGATTTTGCCTACAGCATTCATTCGGCGGTAGGAAACAAGATGATTGGCGCCAGAGTAAACGGAAAACTGGTAACCATTAACTATGAAATCAAGAACGGGGACTGCATTGAGATACTGACGTCACAGAATTCCAGAGGCCCCAGCCGGGATTGGCTCAGCGTGGTGAAGAGTACCCAGGCCAAGAATAAGATTTCCCAATGGTTCAAGAACGAATTTAAGGAAGAAAACATTGTCAAAGGAAAAGAACTTTTGGCAAATTATTGTAAGGCGAAAGCCATTGCCCTTTCGGAGTTGATGAAGCCGGAGTATATGGACGTAGTGGTACAAAAATACGGTTTCCACAATTGGGATGCGGTTATGGCGGCGATTGGTCACGGCGCTCTGAAAGAGGGACAGGTGATCAATAAAATGCTGGAAAAAGCGGAGCGTGTTCGGAAAGAAACCATTACGGATGAACAGGTTCTGGAGGAAATCAACGAAGCCGGTGAAAAGCACATGCTTCCGGCAGGAAAAGGCAAAGGCGGTATTTTGGTCCGGGGCATGAATGATTTGGCAGTCCGTTTCCCGAAATGTTGTAATCCTCTTCCCGGCGATGAAATTGTAGGTTTCGTAACCAGAGGCCGTGGTGTTTCCATTCATCGTACGGATTGTGTGAATGTGTTGCAACTTCCGGAAGATGAGAGGGCCCGCCTGATTGAAGCAGAGTGGGAACTGGGAGCAGACGGCGAAGTCGGCGGAAAATATATGGTGGGAATTACCATCTATGCCAACAACCGCAGCGGTTTGCTTGCGGATATTTCCAAGATTATGACGGATAACAATATTGATATTATGGCTATGCACAGTAAGGCCAGCAAGCAGGGTGTTGCGACTACCACAATGTCTTTTGAGGTTTCTTCCCGTGAAGAACTGAACCGGATTGCCGAGAAGATTAAGCAGGTTCCCAGCGTATTGGATGTGGACCGGCAGGCGAACGGATAGGCATTTAGCATTTTAATTTTAGAAAGGCAGCTACGAACTATGGCAAAATTAAAAATCGGCAGAATTATGCTGGGAATGTGTCAGACCAACTGTTACTTTTTGTACCGGGAGGGAGAGACCAAGGTGATTTTCATTGACCCGGCAGACCAGGGAAAATACATTTATGACAAGCTTGCGGAAAAGGGGTTTTCCGTAGAGGCTATATTGCTGACCCACGGTCACTTTGACCATATCCTGGGGGCAAAGGCTTTAAGAGAATTGTCCGGAGCAAAGATTTATGCTACGGAAGCGGACAAGGTGCTTTTGCAGGACCCGTATGTGAATGTGTCGGCGCAGTGGGCAAAGCCCTACACGATGGAGGCGGACGAATATATCAGAGACGGACAGGTCCTTACCTTTGGGGACATTTCCTGTAAGGTGCTGGTAACGCCGGGACATACCATCGGAAGCTGCTGCTTTTATTTTGAGGAAGACGGTATCCTGATAAGCGGGGATACGCTGTTTCAGGAATCGGTGGGAAGGACGGATTTACCCACCGGCAGCATGAGCAAACTGGTGCGTTCCCTGCAGGAAAAGCTTTTTGTATTACCGGAAGAAACAGCCGTTTATCCCGGACACGGAAATCCAACTTCGATAGGATATGAAAAGAAATATAACCCGTATGCATAGTTTCTATGCCACGGGTATTCTTTTGTTTTACGGACAGGGTGGTCTCTGATAACGAGCGGAAACAGAATGAAAACAGAAGCGGTAGAACGGGGAAGAAGAACAGGGAAAAAGAACAGGGAAAAAGAACAGAGAAAAAGAACAAGGAAAAAGAGCAGGATGGAAAAGATGGAAAAAGAAAATTTTGATTTAGAGCGGGTAATCATTCGCCCTATGAATCCGGGGGAAGAAAAAACAATCGCCAAAATCGGCCGAAGTGCCTTTGGGTTTTTCGAAGCACTGTTTGTATCGGTACCAAGGCATGCTATGGTGGCAGATTACGAAGGTAACATTGCCGGCGGTATTCTATATAAACCCATGAACCTTCCCGGCGGGAAGAAAGTATTGTATATGGACATCGGTTTTGTTCATCCGGATTATCAGGGGATGGGCGTAGGGAAAAAACTTTATTCCGAAACCTTCCGGATGCTCTGGGAGACGGATTGTGATTATATGACAGCGCTGGTAAAGGATGATAATATCGGCTCTTACAAGCCGCTTTTGCAAAACGGATACCGCAGGGTAAGCTGCAAGGAAGTTTTGAAAAAGTTTGGTTTTCTGGGATTTTTTAAGCAGTATCTTGGGACGGTGTGGTTCCTGGCCGGCGGTATGGATTTTTATATGGCTGAGCGGAAAAAGGAAAAACAGGAGGAGAAGCGGTTCCCGATTTTGTGTTATTTTTTGTCGAACCTTTTGTTGCTCCTTCCCATGTTTGGAATGTTATTGCTGGAAAATAATAACCCCGAGAAGGTTTGTTTTATGTTTTTGGCCTTTGCTACCATTCTTTTTGCTTTGTTTGCAACCCGTTCTTTGGGGGCTCTGATAGCGAAAAGAAAGTGGAAATTCAGGTTCAATAACGGTGGTGCACTTTTGACCCTTCTTCTCGGATTGGGGAACAGTCTTTTTCCCATGAATGGAAACTGGTATTTGGAAGATTATGAAAACAGCGAAAAAGACAGAAAAAGTATGGCATGTACGGAACTGGTAAGGTGGTTTGTTTTTCTTTTTCTTCCGTTAGCGCAGCTGGGCGGAACCGTTTACGGAAAAAGTCTTGCGCAGTTGGCACAGGTATTTATGGTATATAGTCTGATTCCGATTTACCCCTTCGAGCATTTGGGTGCGGGACGTATTTACCGTTACAATAAATGGCTTTGGCTTATTACCACGGTGATAACCATAGCAGTTTTATATTTTTATTCATAGACAGCGGAGGAAACGATGATTACATTAAGCATTAGTAAGCCGGAATACCAATATGATATTTATACTCTGGTGAAATCCTTTTGGCCGGGGGAGGAGATTTTACAAAATCCGGAGCCTTCTATGGAAAAAAAGGATTTCCTTTCCGTGAATATAAATGGGAGCGAAGTGGACATCTGCATCGTTTCGGGAGAAATTTTTGCTGCAGATGCAGAGCAGAAAGCCTTTTGCGGAGTCGAATCCGGAAAAGAGTGGGGCGAAGATGGTGAAAGAGAAACGACAGATGTCATCAATAAAAAGTCTCTCAAGAAAGTTTTTTATGATTTTTTATGTGAATATACCGGAAAGACGCTTCCCTGGGGGAATCTTACGGGAATTCGTCCCACGAAGCTGATTCTTGGCATGATGAAGGAAGAGGCCGCGGCTACCGGCGAGGAAATCGGCAGTGATAAGGTGGCGCTTTCCGTAAAGGAAAAGCTCTTCGATATGCACCGGGTAGGGGAGGAAAAGGCTTCCCTTGGCATGGAGATTGCCCTTCGGGAAGAAGGCATCATGCAGATGCTCTCCGGGACGGATGGTTACAGCATTTACATTGGCATTCCCTTTTGCCCTTCGACCTGTCTGTATTGTTCCTTTACCTCCAATCCGATTTTTAAGTGGAAGGATAAAATGCCGGAGTACCTTGCCTGCCTGAAAAAGGAACTGGCAGTTACCATGGAGCTGATGGGAGGAAAAATGCCGGATACCGTATATATCGGCGGCGGCACCCCCACAACGCTTTCGGCTAAGGAACTGGAGATTTTGCTGGGAGACATTGCGGAGCAGATTGATTTTTCCGCGGTGAAAGAGTTTACGGTGGAAGCCGGCCGGGCCGACAGTATCACTATGGATAAGTTAAAGGTGATGCGGGAGTTTCCGGTGAGCCGTATTTCGGTAAATCCCCAGACCATGAAGGAGGAAACCCTTCGGGTTATCGGGCGAAACCATACGGTGGAGGATGTCAAACGTGCGTATGCCATGGCCAGGGAGGCCGGTTTTGACAATATCAATATGGATACGATTTTGGGACTTCCCGGCGAAACGGTGGAGGATGTGACCCATACGTTTTCGGAAATTACAAAGCTGGCGCCGGAAAGCTTGACGGTACATTCCTTGGCGATTAAGCGGGCCTCAAAGTTAAAGCAGTGGTTGGAAACCCATGAAGGGTATGAGTGCATGGAACATGAAAAAGCCATGGAAATCGCGGCATTGGCGGCAAAGAACATGGGGATGGAGCCGTATTATTTGTACCGGCAAAAAAATATGGCCGGCAATTTGGAAAATACCGGTTATGCAAAGCCCGGGAAATACGGACTATACAACATTCTCATCATGGAAGAGGTGCAGTCCATCGTTGCACTGGGAGCCGGCAGCGTCAGCAAGCGGGTATTTGGAGACGGTCGGATTGAACGATGCGACAATGTAAAAGACGTGGCACTCTACATGGAGAAACTGGATGAGATGCTGGAGCGGAAGCGGGCGCTGTTTGGAGTTTAGGACGCGGCGGCGAAGGATTTAGAATGGTGCAACGCCCTGCGGAAAGGAAATGATATGAACGAAATGGTTCCAATCGGTTATGCAAAGACAAGTATGGGAAGATTTCTGGCAGGGGCAATCGCCGTCGGGGCGCTATTGCTTACGGTTCTCTTTGTCAAAAGCGGAGCGGATTTCATAGTCCCGTTACCGGTTGATTCAGAGGTGGTATTACCTACTGGCACTTCAGTGTGAGTTGCGGGTGGGTAAAATATAATCGTTTTTGCGATAGTTTACCTACTGAGGAAACATGAAAATTGCGGTAATAGGTAAAATCTTGCATTTGGCGATTGCTTTTTACCTGCTGTGAGAGATGATTTGCGTGTGAATGGGTAAAGTCTTCCGGAAGTGTGCGGAGATTACCTATTGTTGGAGCCGGCTTGAAGTGCCGGTTGGTAAAGCGGGGGAAAGTACAAAACATTTCAGCCTGTTACAGGAAATTGGAAAACACTTCGCATTTATGGGGCATGATAGTTCCTCATAAGTGTGAGGTGTTTTTGTTTTAACGAAATGAGACATTAGCCCCATGCCTCTCCTGTCGTTAAAAAAGTAATCATAAACTAAAAATTTTGTCGCAGTTATGATATGATTAGAGTAGTGAAAAAGATAAGCGAATACAACACATACGGCAAATCCGGTGGGCAGAGCCAATATGGAACGGATGATAGAACGTTATTGGCCTTAAACAGGAGGGAAAGATATGGGAAGAGAAGAAAATGTAAAAGTATTTCAGGATACGGAGCGGCTGGTAAAGGAGCGCAAAGCCCTCTCGGAGGCGGTGAAGTATTCCACGAAGAATCAGATTTTGATTCCGGAATATATGCAGGTGGCGGATATGATGCCGGACCGGGGCGAACGGAGCCGTGTTGACGGCCAGGCGGGGGAAATTGTGGTTTCCAAGAAGCGTACCTATGAAGCGGCAGCAGCGTATAAGGGAAAAAAGGTGTGCGTGCACAATTTTGCATCGGCCACTAACCCGGGAGGCGGCGTTACAAAGGGGAGCTCCGCCCAAGAAGAATGCCTTTGCCGGTGCTCGACCTTATATTTCAACTTGAATACGTCGGATATGTGGGGCGGTTTTTATGCTCCCCACAGAAGTGCACAGGATCCGGTTCATAACGACGATTGCATCTATACGCCGGAGGTCGTGGTTTTTAAGACGGATACCGATTGCCCGAAACTGATGCCGGAAGAAGAGTGGTACAAGGTAAATGTAGTTACCTGCGCCGCGCCGAATTTAAGACTGATGCCGAGCAACGGGATGAACAGCGGAGACGGAATGACGAGAGCAAAATTATCGGAGGAAGAGTTGTATCACTTGCATGTGAAGCGGTTGTCCAGAATTATGGAAGTGGCGGTGGCCGGCGGCAATGAGGTGATGATTCTCGGAGCCTTTGGTTGCGGCGCTTTTGAAAATAATCCGGAGGTTGTGGCTAAGGCATCCAAGGCGGTGGCAGAAAAATATCGCAGCTGTTTTGCCGTGATTGAGTTTGCGATATATTGTTCCCCGCGGGATGAGCAAAATTATAAGATTTTCAGCAGAGTCATCTGACCGAATCTTGATTTATGTCACGGCAAAAAGTATAATATTTGGTAATTTGAAACAGATTTGATACAAAGGAGACAGAGCCGGTGTTACCCTATTACGTAATCACTTCCGTAATTGCATTTTTCAATCTAGTCCTTTTGGTGAGTATGACCGAAGGAAAAAAAGTGAATTACTACAGCGTTATGATGGCAATCGTGATGGCCATATCCAATATTGGCTATTTGGCAGTGGCGTTATCCACCAATCTGGACGAAGCCATTCTCGCTAACAAGGTGGGCTATGTGGGTGGCTGTTTTGTAGCGCCGCTTATGCTGCTTTGCATTTGTTCGGTTTGCAATCTGAAGCTGGGCAAACTCCTACAGTTTGTGGTGTTTTTCGCTAGTTTTGTGGTCTACGTGATGGTTCTGTTTATCGGGTACAGCGATTTTTATTACAAGGAAGCCTTTCTTAGGACGGTTGGCGGCGTAAGTGCCCTGGGGCAGGAATACGGGCCCGGACATGTGCTTTTCTATATTTTGTTATATGGGCACATTGCGTCCCAGATTATTATTTTGATTTACTGTATGGTGAAAAAGGCGTCGGTGCCGCGCACCAGTTTATGGACCATGGCGATGATTGAAGTGGTCAATATCGCTTCTTTTATTGTGGTGCGGGCGATTCATGAGGATTTGGAAATCATGCCGCTGATGTTTACCTTGGACGGCTTTTTCTTGATTTATTTGTGTAATAATGCGGCGCTGTACAATATCGAAGATACGATTTCTGATGCTCTTGGAAAACAGGAATTTTACGGTTATGTGGTTTTGGATAAACGGGGACGTTTCATGGGGTGCAATGAATTTGCCAAAAGCATTTTCCCGGCCATTACCGAATGCCGGGTGGACCAGCCCGTAAAAGAAGTTCCCGGCTTGGAGGTTATGGCAGAATGGATTGGCCGGCATCCGGGCAAAGAAGATTTGCGCACCTCTTATGAGGCCGGTGAAAAATATTACGAATGCCGGGTGGAACGGATTTTGCAAAGGAAAAAACTGCGGGGTTATATTGTTGAATTGCAGGACGATACCCAGCGGAGAGACTACTTAAATCTGCTTTCTTCTTACAATGATGAACTGGAACAGCAGGTGGATGAAAAGACAAAGCAGGTAGAAAATATCCAGGCCCAGGTGCTCCTAGGCATGGCAAACATCGTGGAAAACCGGGATGATAATACCGGCGGTCACATCAAGCGGACCAGCGAAGTGATGAAAATGCTGATTGCTACCATCGTTGAGGAAAAACTGCTTCCCATGAGCAAAGAGTTTTGTGATGACATTATCAAGGCGGCGCCCCTTCACGACCTTGGGAAAATCGCCATTGATGATAAAATCCTCAGAAAGCCGGGGCGGCTTACGGAGGAAGAATTTGCCGTTATGAAGACCCATGCGGAGCGGAGTGCGGAATTGGTGGACAGCATCTTTCGGGACGTAGAGACGGACCATTTTGTGAAGGTTGCGTACAACATTGCCCGGCATCACCATGAAAAGTGGAACGGCACCGGATATCCGGAAGGCTTAAAGGGAGAGGACATCCCTCTGGAAGCAAGAATCATGGCGGTTGCCGATGTGTATGATGCGCTGGTAAGTAAGCGGTGCTACAAGGATGCTATGAGCTTTGAAGAGGCGAAAAAGGTTATGCTGGAATCCATGGGCAGTCATTTTGACCCGCAGATGGAACCGGTGCTTTTAAAGAGTTTGGATAAACTGGAAGCGTATTACCGGGGATAAATGCGCTCGCCGCAGAGATTTTTAAATAAAATTGTTGAGAACTACTAAAAAAAAGAGTAGAATATTAGCGTTATTACGAATAAGGCAGGAAAAGTTGGAGGAGAGTTATGGCACTGAGTAAAAAGCCGGTGAAGGGTATGAAGGATGTTATGCCCGCAGAAATGCAGATTCGGGATTATGTGATTGCTCTGATAAAAGAGACTTATCAGGCATACGGATTCACATCCATTGAGACCCCTTGCGTAGAAAATATTGAAAACCTGACCAATAAGCAGGGCGGGGAAAATGAAAAACTGATTTTTAAGATTTTGAAACGCGGAGATAAATTGAAATTAGAGAGCGCCAAAGAGGAAGCGGATGTGGTTGACAGCGGTCTTCGTTATGACCTTACCGTTCCTTTGGCAAGATATTATTCCAATCATGCCAACGAGCTTCCTACCCCTTTTAAGGCGTTGCAGATGGGAAATGTATGGCGTGCGGACCAGCCCCAGCGGGGAAGATTTCGTCAGTTTATGCAGTGCGATATCGATATCTTAGGGGAACCCGGCAATTTAGCGGAAATTGAGTTGATTCTGGCAACTACCACGGTTCTTGGAAAATTGAATTTTAAGAATTTTAATATCCGCATCAATGACCGCCGGATGTTAAAGGCTATGGCAGCCTATGCCGGCTTTGAAGAGGATTCTTACGACAGCGTATTTATCACATTGGACAAGATGGATAAAATCGGAACGGACGGCGTTAAGGAATGTCTGATTGCCGATGGATTTGCTGCAGAAAAGGTAGAAAAATACATGGCTCTTTTTGAGGGCTTAAAGACGGCTGAGGACGGCGTCTCCTACCTGGCCTCCGTACTCGGGGATTATCTTCCGGAAGAATGTAAGAAGAACCTGGAAGAGATTTCTGCCAGCGTAAATGCGGCAAAGACAGCGGATTTTACCCTTTTGTTTGACCCTACTTTGGTAAGGGGTATGTCTTACTATACCGGAACCATTTTTGAAGTAGAATTAAAAGAGTTTCATTCCAGCTGCGGCGGCGGCGGACGGTATGACAAGATGATTGGCAAGTTTACCGGAAACGATACGCCGGCCTGCGGATTTTCCATCGGATTTGAACGAATCATTACGATTTTGATGGAGAATGATTTCAAGGTTCCTACCCAAGGAAAGAAGATGGCCTTTTTGGTAGAGAAAAATCTTCCCACCGAGGAGTTAAATGCCGTGTTGAAAGAAGCGGCAGACCTTAGAGGTCAGGGCAATATTGTTTTGGTGTCCAAGATGATGAAGAATAAAAAATTCCAGAAAGAACAGCTGGCAAAAGACGGCTATACGGAAGTGAAAGAATTTTTCGGAGGTGCAAAATGGCAGAATCAATGAAAGGACTGAAACGGTCCCATCGCTGCGCAGAACTTAGCGAAGCAAACATCGGCGAGAAAGTGACCCTGATGGGATGGGTACAAAAGAGCCGTAACAAAGGCGGAATTATTTTCCTGGATCTTCGTGACAGAAGCGGTCTTGTTCAGATTATTTTTGAACAGTCCGAAGAAGCAAAGGATAACTATATCGATGCAGCAGGATTTGAAAAAGCGGAGAAGCTTCGTAGCGAGTTTGTTATCGCGGTTACCGGTAAGGTAGAAAAACGAGGCGGTGCGGAAAATCCGAATCTGAAGACCGGTACCATCGAGGTGCGTGCAACGGATTTGCGTATTTTATCCGAGGCAGAGACCCCGCCCTTCCCTATTGAAGCGGATTCCAAGACAAAAGAAGAACTGCGACTGAAATACCGCTATCTGGATCTTAGAAGACCGGACATTCAGCATAATCTGATGTTCCGTAGTGATGTAACCAAGTCTGTTCGAAACTTCTTATATGAAGAGGGATTTTTGGAAATCGAGACACCGATTTTGAATCGTTCCACACCGGAAGGAGCAAGAGACTATCTGGTTCCCAGCCGCGTGCATCCGGGGAATTTCTATGCACTTCCCCAGTCCCCCCAGCTGTTTAAGCAGCTCCTTATGTGTTCCGGATACGACCGTTATTTCCAGATTGCAAAGTGTTTCCGTGATGAGGACCTTCGTGCGGACCGTCAACCGGAATTTACCCAGATTGATATGGAGCTTTCCTTTGTGGATGTGGATGACGTAATTGATGTAAATGAGCGTTTGATTCAGAAATTGTTTAAAGACTGTCTGAATGTGGAGGTGTCCCTTCCCATGCAGCGTATTACCTGGCAGGAAGCCATGGACCGTTTCGGTTCGGACAAACCGGATGTGCGCTTTGGTATGGAACTGAAGGATGTTTCCGAAACTGTAGCAGACTGTGAATTTGTAGTATTTAAGAGTGCGTTGGAAAACGGCGGTTCCGTTCGCGGTATCAATGCAAAAGGTCAGGCGGAAATGCCCCGAAAGAAAATTGATGCCCTGGTGGAATTTGCCAAAGGCTTTGGTGCCAAAGGTCTTGCTTACCTTGCGGTAATGCCGGACGGAAGCTACAAATCCTCCTTTGCTAAATTTTTAACCGAAGAGCAGTTGGAGCGTTTGGTGAAGGCTATGGAAGGCGAAAAGGGTGACCTTCTCCTCTTCGCAGCAGACAAAAATAAAGTGGTTTGGGATGTTCTTGGAAATCTTCGTCTGGAGATTGCAAGAAATCTGGATTTGTTAAAGAAAGATGATTATCGTTTCCTTTGGGTAACCGAGTTCCCGCTTCTTGAGTGGGACGAAGAGGAAGAACGCTTCGTGGCAATGCACCACCCGTTCACCATGCCCATGGAAGAGGATTTGCCCCTGTTAGATACCGACCCCGGCAAGGTCCGTGCAAAAGCGTACGACTGCGTGTTAAACGGCGTAGAGCTGGGCGGCGGTTCCGTTCGAATCTACCAGTCGGATGTACAGGAAAAGATGTTTGAAAAACTGGGCATTACAAAAGAAGATGCCTATGAAAAATTCGGCTTCCTTTTGCAGGCATTTAAGTACGGTGTGCCGCCTCACGCAGGTCTGGCTTTTGGTCTTGACCGTCTCATCATGCTTATGGTACAGGCAGACAACATTCGTGAAGTGATTGCCTTCCCGAAGGTGAAGGATGCGTCCTGTCTGATGAGTGAAGCACCTAATGTGGTAGACCCTAAACAGCTGGAAGAGTTGGAAATTGCCATTACCGCAAAGAATGAAGATGAGTAAATTGTATTATATGGACACGACGCCCTTTCTGAATTCCACGGTTTTTTCTGCGGGATTGCAGAGGGTGGGACAGGTCCGGAATAAAAAAATTGCAGAGTGTAAAAATGATGCAGACAAGGCCAGAAGCTTAGCAGCTGGCCTTTTATTCTGTTATGGCTACCGGGAGCATTTGGGGACGGGAAAGATGATTTCATGCAACGGAAAAACTCCGAAGCAGGACGTGCCGGAAGAAGGCTTACCCGGCCCTCACGGAAAGCCCCTGGCCGTAGATGGAGTATATTACAGTCTGTCCCATTCAGGAAATTATGCAGCCTGCCTAATCGGCAGAAGTGAAAACGGATTGGATATCCAGGTTCGCCGCCCGGTACGGGAAGGCTTGGAAAAACGTTTTTTTGCCAAAGAGGAAAATGATTACCTGGACGGATTGCGTGGCAAAGGCGGGGCGGAGGAAGTTACGGATGCATTTTTTACCATCTGGACCCTGAAGGAAGCCTATGCAAAATATACGGGTAAGGGAATGAGCGAAGGCTTTTCCGGTTTTTCCGTAATGCCCTCGGTTTTGCGCGAGGGCAAGGGTACCGTAGGCGGGTCTATTTTGCAGAGCGGCCGGTATGGGAAGCTTGGAAAGGACTGTTTCTGGGCTGTATTTTCCGGGGAAGATGGCTGCGGCAAAGCGCCGGAAGTAGAAGTAATAGAAATTTTGCCGGAAAATTTGTTTTTACCGTAATATTGTGATAGAATGTTGCAAGTATGAATATTTGACTAAGGAATTAGTGATATAAGATATAAGAAGGAGAAAAAGAATGAGTGAAAAGAAAATAATGCTTGGAAATGAAGCAATTGCTCGTGGTGCTTATGAAGCCGGTGTTAAGGTTTCGGCGGCATATCCGGGTACACCCAGCACGGAAATCAGCGAAAATATCGTGCATTATCCGGAAATTTACGCAGAGTGGTCCCCCAATGAAAAGGTAGCGATGGAGGTTGCCATCGGTGCTTCTATCAGCGGTGTGCGTGCGTTGGCGTCTATGAAACATGTCGGCGTTAACGTTGCGTCTGACCCCCTCTTTACCATTGCGTACTCCGGTGTAAACGGCGGACTTGTTTTGGTGGCTGCAGATGATCCGGGGCTTTATTCTTCCCAGAATGAGCAGGATTCCCGTCTGGTTGCGAGAACGGCTCAGATTCCTGTACTGGAGCCTTCCGATTCCATGGAAGCAAAGGAATTTACCAAGCTGGCATTTGAACTCAGTGAGCAGTATGATACGCCCATGATGGTGCGTACTACGACAAGACTTGCCCATTCCCAGGGCGTTGTGGAACTTTGCGACCGCGCGGAAGTAGAAGATAAGCCCTATGAAAGAAATGCTGCAAAATACGTTATGATGCCCGGCAATGCCAAGTTGCGTCATGTATTTGTAGAGCAGAGATTAAAGAAAATGGCGGAAGATGCTTCTTCCATGGCAATCAATAAAGCAGAGTACAAAGATACCAAAATCGGTGTGATTACCAGCGGTATTCCTTACCAGTATGTGAAGGAAGCATTGCCGGAAGCCTCCGTTTTGAAACTCGGTCTGGTTCATCCCCTTCCGAAAAAACTCATTGAAGAGTTTGCTTCCAAGGTGGAAACACTTTACGTAGTGGAAGAGTTGGAACCTTTGATGGAAGAGCAGATTAAGTCTTGGGGAATCAAGGCCATCGGCAAAGAGATTTTTACCCTGCAGGGAGAATACAGCGCTAATATGCTTCGGAAAGCAATTCTCGGAGAAGAAATCGAGACTAAGGCACCTGCGCAGGTACCTGCAAGACCTCCGATTTTGTGTCCCGGATGTCCCCACAGAAGCACCTTTACCGTACTGAAACAGCTGGGAATCCACGGCGCAGGTGACATCGGATGTTATACGCTGGGAGCCGTTGCACCGCTGAACGTAATCGATACTACGGTTTGTATGGGCTCCAGTATTTCCACACTGCACGGTATGGAAAAGGCGAAAGGAAAAGATTACATCAAGAATTGGGTAGCCTTAATCGGTGATTCCACATTCTTACATACGGGTATCAACTCCCTTATGAATATGGTATATAACAAATCTACCGGAACGGTTATGATTCTGGATAACTCCACTACCGGTATGACCGGTCATCAGGAGCATGCGGCGACCGGCAAGACCTTGCAGGGAGAGCCCACAACGGCCATTGATTTGGAGAAATTATGTCATGCCATCGGCGTGAAAAATGTCACCGTGGTAAATGCATTTGATACGGAACTTTTAAAGGAGACCGTTAAGCGCGAAGTGGCTAAGGATGAGATTTCGGTCATTATTTCCCAGGCACCCTGTGCACTGTTAAAGAGCAATGTTTCCAAATCCAAATGCGTAGCAATTCCGGAAAAATGTAAGAAGTGCGGAATGTGTCTTGTGCCGGGATGTCCTGCCATTACCAAACAGGAAGACGGTACGGTGAAGATTGATGAGACGATGTGTAACGGTTGCGGACTTTGCATGAGCCGTTGTAAGTTCGGTGCCATCGAGAAGGTGGAGGTGTAATATGGAACAGACAAAGAGTATTATGATTGTTGGTGTCGGCGGGCAGGGTACTTTGCTTACCAGCCGTATCCTTGGCGGTATTACAACCCAGGCCGGCTATGACGTAAAACTTTCCGAAGTACACGGAATGGCTCAGCGCGGCGGTTCGGTGGTAACGTTTGTCCGCTACGGTAAAGAAGTGTTTGAACCCATTGTGGAAGAAGGCTGTGCTGATGTACTGATTGCATTTGAACGTTTGGAAGCGCTTCGCTATGCCCATTTCTTAAAAGAAGACGGCGTGCTTATTATTAACGACCAGCGCATTGACCCCATGACGGTAGTAACCGGTGCAATGCAGTATCCGGAAAATATTATTGAGAATTTATCCAAGGATTATAAGGTTGTGGCGGTTGATGCCATGGCAGAAGCCAAGAAACTGGGCAATTCCAAAGTGTTTAATACCATCATTATCGGTGTTGCCGCAAAACAGATGAATTTTGCAAAAGAGGATTGGCTTAAGGTAATCGAAAATACAGTGCCGGCAAAGACCGTGGACATTAATAAGCAGGCATTTGAAGTCGGATATGCACTGTAAAAATTCCGTGCTGCTTCGGATGAAAGACTGCTTTGGATGAAAGACTGTTTCGGATGAACGATTGCTTCAGATGAACGTCAAGAAAATGAGTCGGGAGAAGACGGATGATAGATAATATGATGACCCATGTAAAGGTAAATAACGAGATTGACCTTTGCGAGATAAAGAGTGAAAAGGCGAGAAAAAAAGTAGAGACTGCCATGCAGTATGCGCAGATTTCCTACTTCCTCCGCTGGCAGGAGCCCGGTTTTTTGGAAAAACTCTTGTTCCATAAATCGACGAAAGTAGTGATGTGCGTCAACCGGGCGCAGCTGGAATTTGCAATTGAAGCATTGGCGGATTTGGAACTTACCGATAAGGAAATTGTGTTTTTGGGTGAGTCAGCCAGAAAAAGAGAAAAATAAGAAAAAACAGAAAAATGAGGCCCCCGCATTTGTTTTATAAGCTTTGCGGGGGCTTCGTTTTTTTTTGTATTTAGGTATTGACACTTGGCTGTTATTGGTGTATATATAACATATAAACAGTTGAAGGGGGTTATATTACTCCAAAAGAATATTTAACAGACTGAAAATAATCAAAAGTGAAAGGAGGAAGCGCATGAAAATAATGCAAAATTCCGGAGTGCCTATCTATCAGCAGATTGCAGAACAGTTTAAAACTGACATTCTGAACGGAAAAATGAAGCAGGGAGAATATCTGCCGTCCATTCGCGGCCTGGCAAAAGAACTGCGGATTAGTGTTATTACTACGATGAAGGCATACGAAGAATTGGAAAAACAGGGACTTGTAACGGCGGTGCAGGGCAAAGGTTATTATGTCAATGCCCAGGATAGTGAAATGCTTCGGGAACAACATATGCGTAAGATGGAAGAATTTCTTATGAGTGCCATTGCCGCAGCCAGAGTTGCGGGTATTACGGATAAAGAACTGCTCGAAACCCTGAAGGTGCTTTGTGCGGCGGAAGAATAGGGACATAACAAAGAAAACAAACGTAAAAGGGGTTTGTGAAGATAAATGATTGTGTCCAAAGATTTGGAGAGGAGTGAAATTGGAATGGAAACAAAAACAGTGATTGATATAAAAAATGTAAAAAAGAAATTTAAAGGATTCGAACTTTCGATTCCGGATTTGCAAATTCCGCAGGGATTTGCTACGGCGTTAATCGGAGAAAACGGCGCAGGAAAGAGCACCCTATTAAATATTCTGGCCGGTATAAGGCTGGATTACAAAGGGGAACTTCGGTTTTTTGACGGGACTGCTTCTGATGAAGAGGTGCGGGAGCGGATTGGCTATACGGCTTCCTCCCTGTACTTTTTGCCCCATTGGGATGCAGAGGCCATTGCGGAGGCAGGGGAGGTTTTGTACGAAAGTTTTTCAAAAGAAGAATTTTGGAAACTGTGCGAGGATATGGCTATAACCGACCGGAAGAAACCGATAAAAAAGTTGTCGGACGGTATGAAAATGAAAATGATGCTGGCGGCTACCTTTGCCAGAAAAACCGATTTGCTTGTGCTGGATGAGCCGGCATCCCCCTTGGACCCTTTGATGCGGGATAAACTTTGCGAAATGATTCGCAGTTATATTGAAGAGGGTGAAGGAAAGAAAAGTGTATTCTTTTCCACCCACAATGTGGCAGATATGGAAAGTGTGACCGATTACGCAGTTATCATGGAAAAGGGAACCGTGGTAGAGTGCGGTTTTGTGGAAGAACTGAAGGAAAAATATATTTTGGTAAAAGGGGAGGCCGCGGATGCAAAACGTCTGAAAGAGCTACTGGTAGGATTCCGGGAAAGCGCCTATGGCTGTGAGGGATTATGCCTTGCTGAGCACCTGGACCACCTTGCGGGAATGGATGTGGTTAAGGAAACCCCGACATTGTCTCAAATTTGCGTGGCTGTGATGCGGCAGTATTCACTTCTTAAGTCAGCATAGAGTGAGGTGGAAGTATGAAAGAATTATTAAAAATGTATCATATTTTTTTCCCGAACAAAAGATGGCTTTGGGTATTATATGTTTTGTATCCGGCGATCATAATATTTCTGGCGTGTATATGGAATCGTTTTTCCTTTACACCGGAATTCGGTATTGGTATGGGAACTATGTGTGCAGTGTCGCTCCTGGATATTGGGGAATATCTTCTGGATTCCCTTTCGTTTTACGGGATTGCGGCAAGAGAGAATGCCTCCATGGAATTTGTACGGGCTTCGAAAAAGGGCATGCACGCAGTGAAGACAGCGCTTGTTATGGATGCATTACGGAGGGTTCTTACCACTGCTTTTGTATTGGCAGTTGCGGGATGCTATGCGCGGAATTGTTTCGGCACCGGTTATGAACTATTTTATGTACAAATTTGGCTCGTTCTCCTGCTTTTGGTCGAGGGTGGACTTTGGATTGTAAGAAAATATAAAAATGGTGTTGCAACATTATTGGTACTGTATTTTTCTTCGGCATTTGCCTGCGGATCCGTTCCCGGAATACTTGCTTTTGCCAATATGACTGCAGTTATTGTTTTGGCAATCGTTTTGATGGTTATTATGGTGGGTACAAGATTACATTTAATAAAAAAGGGAAAGGAGAATTACTATGATTGCGGATTTGAAAAAGTGCATCACGCTGTATAAACACGGAAATTCTGCAAAGATAAATCTTGCAGCCTGTATTCTTTTTATCGTCATGAGTTTTCTTTTTGTTCTGGTAGATGGCGACGGAATTGTTATGGGTAGTATGTACAGTTATCTGGCGGTATGTCTGCTGACACAGGTGATGGTGCAAAACGTTTTGGCGGGCTTTGTAGGGGCATCGCCGCTTCGAAAGAAAATCGAGTTGAAATATGTGGATATGATGAATGTTATCATCGGTGTTCCGTTGGCAATTCTGTATCTTCTGTTTGCCGTAAATATAGGCTCCTACGAGGAAAGTTATGCGGAAATACAGATTGCATGCTGCGGGCTGATGGCAATCGTAATGTATCCGTATCTGGCGGTGGCGTATAAATATTTTTGGCTCGGTGTTATCTATGTAGTGGTGGGACTCACCTTTGTGCTGGATACCCCCGTATATTTTGGAGAACAGCTGGCTCCGATGCTGAAAGGCAATATGGGACTTGCGGTTTTAATTTATGCGGTTTTGCTTTTTGCGGGAATGGGAATGGGACATCTGATTAGGCGTATTCTTTATCGGTATGACTTTTCACGTTTTTCTCTGGGAGCAAAGTTTAAATCCGATTTGCAATAAAACTTAGTGAGTTTGACTTGACACTTCTCCTTTTATTTGATAACATATGTCGGGTGAGCAAATGCTCACTCGCATAGGTGCTGTTGTGGCTCAGTCGGTAGAGCGTCGCATTGGTAGTGCGGAGGTCACGGGTTCGATTCCCGTCAGCAGCTTGGTAAAAAAACGGAAATGTTGTGATGCAGCATTTCCGTTTTTGTTTTTTCTGTGAATCGACGGCTTTTCATTGACACTGAAATTGGAAAATTATATAATTTTTTTGAAATTAATTCGGTTTAAAACCGAAGAAAAGAGGGTACAAGCAGATGGAGAATTATTATCAGAAAGAGATTGAATGTGCCTCCAGAGAAGAGATTAAGGCACTTCAGGACCAGCGGTTGGTGGAGCAGGTAAAACATGTTTATGAAAATGTTCCTTATTATCGCAATCTTATGGAAGAGAAAGGTGTTACCCCGGAAGATATTAAATCAACGGATGATTTACATAAACTTCCCTTTATCAGTAAAGCGGATTTGCGCGATGCATATCCTACGGGTCTTTTGGCTGTTCCTTTGAGTGAATGCGTAGAAATCCATTCCACCAGCGGAACCACAGGAAGAAGAGTGGTTGCATTTTATACCCAGGGCGATATTGATTTGTGGCATGAATGCTGTGCAAGAGCCGTTGTGGCAGCCGGCGGAACCAAAGATGATATTGTGCAGGTTGCATACGGATACGGATTATTTACCGGCGGAGCCGGATTGGACGGCGGTTCGCATAAAGTCGGCTGTATGACACTTCCTATGTCATCTGGTAATACGGAACGCCAGATTCAGTTTATGCAGGATCTGAAAGCCACCATTCTTTGCTGTACCCCGTCTTATGCGGCTTACATCGGAGAAACGCTTCATGATATGGGATTATCTCCGGAGGATATCAGCCTTAAGGCAGGTATTTTCGGGGCAGAGCCTTGGACGGAAGAGATGCGCCGGGACATTGAAAAGAGTCTCGGAATCAAAGCCTATGATATTTACGGTCTTACAGAGACCAGTGGTCCGGGAGTTGCATATGAATGTAGCGCCCAGAACGGTATGCATATCAATGAAGATCACTTTATTGCAGAAATTATTGACCCGGATACCGGAGAAGTTCTTCCGGAAGGAGAGAAAGGGGAACTGGTATTTACCAGCATTACGAAAAAAGCGTTCCCGCTTCTTCGTTACCGCACCAGAGATATCTGCGTTTTGACAAGGGAAAAATGTTCCTGTGGCAGAACCCATGTAAAGATGACGAAACCCATGGGACGAAGCGATGATATGATGATTATCCGTGGTGTTAACGTATTCCCGTCCCAGATTGAAACCGTTCTTTTGGAACAGGGCTATTCACCGAATTATCTTATTGAGGTGGATCGTGTAAATAATACCGATACATTGGATGTATTTGTAGAACTTTCTTCCGATATGTTCTCGGATACGGTCAAAGAGATTGCAAAACGGGAAAAAGACTTATCCATTGCAATGCGTACCATGCTTGGAATCGGCCCGAAAGTGCATTTGGTTCCGGCCAAGAGTATTGCCCGTTCGGAAGGAAAGGCTGTTCGTGTTGTTGACAAACGTAAATTACATGATTAAGAGAAGGAGGTTAGGGTGGTATGAGCATTAAACAGGTATCCGTTTTTATTGAAAATAAAGCGGGGAAATTAGCAGAAACAACAAAGTTTCTGGCAGAAAAGAATGTGAATTTAAAGGCATTGTCCATCGCGGATTCCCCGGATTTCGGTATTGTAAGAATTATTTGTGAGAATCCGGAGGAAGCACTTTCTGTACTTCGCGAAGCGGAATATGTGACCACATTGACGGATGTTTTTGCGGTAGAACTTTCGGATAAAGCCGGAAGTCTTGCGGAGGTTCTTTATATTTTGGCGGATGCAGGCATCTTTGTGGAATACACCTATGCGTTCCTTTCTACCAAAAAGGAAGGCTCGGCGTACATGATTTTCCGTGTGGACAGAAATGAGGATGCTATTGCGGCATTAAAAGCCAAAGGAATTGAAATCGTATTGCAGAAGGATATTTTCTAAGATGTCATTTATTGAGTTTAACAATGTCGGAAAAGTATACGGACGCGCGGGAGAGGCACAGATTCATGCGCTGGAAGGAGCGAGTTTTACCATTGAAAAAGGGGAACTTGCGGTAATCTTAGGAGCGTCGGGGGCGGGAAAAACAACCGCCCTTAATATACTTGGCGGAATGGACAGTGCCAGCAGCGGTGATGTAATCGTGGACGGACGTAATATCCGCAACTATAAGAGCCGTGAACTGGCAAAGTACCGTCGGCTTGATATTGGTTTCATTTTTCAGTTTTATAATCTGGTGCCGAATTTGACGGCGCTGGAAAATGTGGAGTTGGCGGCACAGATTTGCCCCCATTCCCTGGATGCGGGGCTGATGCTGGAAAAGGTGGGATTGGGCGAGCGTAAGAATAATTTTCCGTCCCAGCTCTCCGGCGGAGAGCAGCAGCGCGTGGCCATTGCCAGGGCGATTGCCAAGAACCCGAAGATTCTGCTTTGTGACGAACCGACCGGAGCGTTGGACTACAACACCGGAAAACAGGTATTACAGATTTTGCAGGATACCTGCCGACAGGACAAAATAACGGTCATTATCATTACCCATAATTCCGCTCTTGCAGATATGGCGGACAAGGTTATTCGCTTTAAGTCGGGAAAGGTGCGGGATATACGCATTAATGAGAATCCCATCCCCATTGCGGATATTGAATGGTAATCCCGGTAAAACACGTTGGTTTTAACCGGTTGCAGTGAAAATTGCGAAAAAAATTGATGAAAATACAAAATAGGGATTGACATTTTTTGTTACAATTGGTATTATAACGCTTGTGAGTTTTCACATCGGGGTGTGGCTCAGTTTGGCTAGAGCGCCGTGTTAGGGACGCGGAGGCCGCAAGTTCGAATCTTGTCACTCCGACGATAAAGAGATTGGCTTTGCCGGTCTCTTTTTTTTGTTCCTGTCGGTGCAAATGCTTGACGCAGATGCGTGGATGAATTATAATTGTGTGGAGTATGTGACTGGGGAGAGAAGGTTTTTGTCACATCTTAATTTGGGATAATCAGGATGAAATGTGGAGGCAAAAGATGATTAAAAGTATGACGGGGTTTGGACGTTGTGAAGTCCAGGAAGGCAATCGTAAATTTACGGTTGAGATGAAAGCGGTGAATCATCGCTATTTGGATGCGAATATTAAATTGCCCAAAAAACTCAATTTTTTTGAGTCAGCAATTCGTAACTATTTAAAAGATTATGTACAGCGCGGTAAGGTTGATATATTTATCAGCTACGAAGACTATTCGGAAGAGAATGTCAGCATTAAGTACAATCATGATATTGCAGCGGAGTATTTAAAATTCCTTCGTCAGATGAAGGAGGATTTCGGATTGGAGGACGATATCCGTGTATCTACATTGTCCCGGTATCCGGAAGTCTTTACCATGGAAGAACAGACCATGGATGAAGAAGAAATATGGAAGATTCTTGAGAAAGCCCTTCATGGTGCGGCCACTGCTTTTGTAGAGACCCGGATTAAAGAAGGGGAAAATCTGAAGAATGATTTGATTGGTAAGCTGGATGGTATGCTTTCCTGCGTGGATTATATTGAGGAACGTTCGCCGGAAATCATCCGTGAATACAAAGAAAAATTGCAGGGCAAGGTAAAGGAAATGCTTGCCGATGTCAAGATTGATGAAAACCGTCTTTTGATGGAAACCACAATCTTTGCAGATAAGGTTTGCGTGGACGAAGAGATTGTTCGTCTTAGAAGTCATGTGGAAGCAACCAAGAAGACCCTTCTTGCCGGCGGCAGCGTGGGAAGAAAGTTGGATTTTATTGCCCAGGAAATGAACCGGGAGGCCAATACAATCTTGTCCAAGGCCAATGACCTTACCATTTCCGAAAAAGCAATTGAATTAAAGACCGAGATTGAAAAGGTCAGAGAACAGATTCAGAACATTGAATAACGGAGTGAATTTATGAGTAAGCTGATTCATATCGGTTTTGGAAATGTGATAAATGTTGAAAAAATGATTTCTATTGTCAGTCCGGATGCGGCACCGATTAAGCGTCTGGTGCAGAAAGCCAAAGAAGAGGGAATGGCCATTGATGCCACCCAGGGACGAAAGACAAAATCGGTGATTGTGATGGAAAACCGGCAGGTAGTACTGTCGGCCTTACTTCCGGAAACCATCGTGGGAAGAGCACAGGCGGAAAGCGGTGAAGAAAATGAAGCGTGAAGGAATCTTAATTGTAATATCAGGATTTGCCGGTACCGGAAAAGGTACGATTGTAAAGGAACTGATTGCCGGGCATGACAATTATGCGCTGTCGGTTTCGATGACTACGAGAAATCCCAGACCCGGAGAAGAGAACGGCGTGGCTTACTTTTTTGTAAGCCGGGAAGAATTTGAAAAAACCATTGCGGAAGACGGATTGGTGGAATATGCTTCCTACTGTGACAATTATTACGGTACGCCCAAGTCTTATGTAGAGCAGAAATTGCAGGAAGGTAAAGATGTGATTCTGGAAATTGAAATCCAGGGTGCATTAAAAATCAAGGAGCAATTTCCGAAGTCCTTGCTTTTGTTTGTGGTTCCGCCCTCGGCAGAGGAGTTAAAACGCCGCCTTGTGGGCCGCGGTACGGAAACCATGGATGTGGTGGAAAAGCGGATGCGCCGTGCAGCCGAAGAAGCACAGGGTATGGAGCAGTACGATTACATTGTGGTCAATGATGATTTGGCGAAGTGCGTAGAACAGACTCATGCCATTATTGAAGCAGCCCATGCAAAACCATTCCGTAATGCGGAATTTTTGGATAAATTAAAAACAGAATTAAAAGAGATGGCGAAAGGAGAATAAAAAATGTTACATCCGTCTTATACTGATCTTATGGAGGTCGTAAACAGTGAAGTAGAACCCGGGGAACATCCCGTAGTTAACAGCAGATATTCCATCGTAATGGCTACTGCAAAACGTGCAAGACAGATTATTGCAGGACAGAAACCGATGGTA
Source organism: Lachnospiraceae bacterium (assembly GCA_015057055.1). Taxonomy (GTDB): domain Bacteria; phylum Bacillota; class Clostridia; order Lachnospirales; family Lachnospiraceae; genus NK4A136. Next base: position 43,252 of record SVFE01000014.1, read on the forward strand.
AGTGAAAAAGGCAAGAAACCTTTGTCTATTGCCGTAGAGGAATTGAACAATTCCCAGTTCAGGATTTTGGGAGATGAAGAATAAGTAATTTGGGGGAAAGAGAAATTGCTGAGGCGCTTTCTCTTTTTCTTTCTGTTACGGATTTGCAGAAACGGAGCATATTATGAATATACTGTTTGTATCCCTGGGTTGTGACAAAAATCTGGTGGACAGCGAAATGATGCTGGGGGAACTTACTCTTGCAGGACATACCATTGTAAATGAAGAGGCGCAGGCAGATGCGGTGATTGTGAATACCTGTTGCTTTATTCTGGATGCCAAAGAAGAAAGCATCAATACCTTATTGGAATATGCGGAAATGAAACAGCAGGGAGAAATCCGGGCGCTGATTGCGACGGGATGCTTAGCGCAGCGGTATGCAAAGGAAATACACGAAGAGATTCCGGAAGTGGATGCCGTGGTGGGAACGGCCGGATTTGACCGCATTGTTTCGGTTTTGGAAAACATCGAAAGCGGAGCGCCTGAGGATGCTTTGGGTGACATCCACGGCCCGGCAATTTGCGGCAAGAAACGTTTGCTTACCACCGGTGGTCACTATGCTTATCTTAAGATTGCCGAGGGGTGTGACAAACGGTGTACCTATTGCATTATACCATCAATCCGCGGCTCTTTCCGTTCCGTACCCATGGAAACTCTTTTAAAAGAAGCAACGTCTCTGGCAGAGGGCGGTGTCAAAGAACTCATTTTGGTAGCCCAGGAGACCACGGTATACGGAACTGATTTATACGGAAGAAAGGCATTGCCGGAATTGTTGGAAAAACTGAGCCGGATAGAAGAATTGTCATGGATTCGTTTGCTGTATTGTTATCCGGAAGAGATTGATGAAGATTTGATTGCCGTGATGAAAAAAGAGCCGAAAATATGTCACTATCTGGATATTCCCGTGCAACATGCAGATGACTATATTTTGCAGAGAATGGGACGGAGAACCAACCGGGCGGATTTGGAACGGATTATCGCTACGCTGCGGAAGGAGATTCCGGATATCTGTCTGCGAACCACGCTGATTACCGGTTTCCCGGGAGAAGAACAGAAGCATTTTGATTCCTTAAAAGAATTCGTGGAGAAAATGCGTTTTGAGCGGCTTGGTGTATTTGCTTATTCGCCGGAGGAAGATACGGTGGCGGCGGCTATGCCCTGTCAGGTGGAAGACGAGGTAAAAGAGGCCCGCAGAGATGAAATTATGAGCCTGCAACAGACGATTGCCTTTGAAAAGGCAGAGGGGATGGTGGGCAAAACCATTCCCGTGCTGGTGGAAGGGCGTCTTGTGGAGGATGGCGTTTTAATCGGACGTTCCTACATGGATGCTCCCGGAGTGGACGGGTATGTGTTTATCCGCACAGACCGGGATATTGAGAGCGGACGGATTGTTTCCGTGGTAATAGAAGCAAGTAATGAATATGACCTGATTGGAGGATTGGAAGATGAATTTACCGAATAAATTGACGATACTCAGAGTAATCCTGATACCGTTTTTTGTATTTTTCCTGTTGACGGATGTGGCGGGAGAAGCAAGCAAATGGATTGCGCTTGGAATTTTTGCCTTGGCCAGCATTACCGATTTTTTTGACGGATTTTTGGCAAGAAAATATAATTTGATTACAAATTTCGGTAAATTTATGGACCCCTTGGCGGATAAACTTCTTGTGTGTAGTGCGCTCATTTGCTTTGTGGAACTGGGGCAGCTTCCTTCCTGGATTGTGATTGTAATTATTGCCAGAGAGTTTATTATCAGCGGATTTCGTCTGATTGCCTCAGACAATAACGTGGTGATTGCAGCAAGCTGGTGGGGTAAATTTAAAACCACATTCCAGATTATTATGGTTATTTTACTGATTGCGGATATCGAGAAGCTCGCATTGTTTACACAGATTATTATTTGGATTTCCCTTGCGCTGACAATTATTTCGTTGATTGATTACCTTGTGAAAAATAAGAGCGTGATGAAGGATACGAAATAGAAAACGAAGCGTGAGGAGGTAGTAAAATATGATTGCTGAGACAATTTTTGTAGGAACCGAGTTGCTTCTTGGAAATATTGTAAATACCAATGCGACGTATCTGGCGCAGGAATTGGCAAAACTGGGAATCAGCTCTTACTACCAGACGGTGGTGGGAGATAATAAAGAACGGTTGAAGGGCTGCATTGAGACCGCATTGTCCCGATCGGACATTGTGATTTTGAGCGGAGGCCTTGGCCCTACCCAGGATGACATTACCAAGGAAACGGCGGCGGAGGTCTTCGGCATGGAACTTTTGCCGGACGAGAGTTGCAAGGCGGATTTGCTGGCTTATTTTGCCGGAAAAAATATGCAGATGCCGGAATGCAATTATAAGCAGGCGATGATTCCAAAAGGGGCAACGGTGCTTCGAAATGCTAATGGCACGGCGCCCGGAATCTATATGGAAAAAGACGGAAAGATTCAGATTTTGCTGCCGGGACCGCCGGTGGAACTGCGTCCCATGTTTGCGGAGCAGGTGATTCCTCTTTTGAAAAAAGAGCAAAAAGAAGTGATTGTTTCTGTTATGGTAAAGGCCTGCGGCATTAGCGAAAGCGACGTCGCACAGCGGCTTTCGGATTTAATCACGGGTTGCGGTGACGTGACTGTGGCTCCTTATGCCAAGACCGGTGAGGTACATCTTCGGGTGACGACCAGAGCAGGCAGCGAAAAGGATGCGGAAAAAAGGATTAAACCGGTAATTAAGGAAATTAAGAGCAAATTGGGGGATTGTGTCTATACGACCCACGAAGATGTTACTTTGGAAAAAGCGGTGGTGGATTTACTGGTGGCAAATGACCTGACGGTTACCACGGTAGAATCCTGTACCGGAGGATTGATTGCGGCAAGACTGATTAATGTGCCGGGGGTATCTTCGGTATTCAAAGACGGTTATGTTACGTATTCCAATCGGGCAAAGCGTAAAATTGTGGGCGTGAAGCGTCATACGTTAGATAAGTACGGAGCCGTAAGCGAGCAGGTAGTGAAAGAAATGCTGGCGGGCGGTTCGGCATACCGGAAGGCGGATGTGGTGGTTGCGGTATCGGGCATCGCAGGACCGGACGGAGGAACGGAAGAAAAACCGGTGGGACTGGTGTATATTGGTTGCAGCGTATGCGGTGAGATGACGGTGAAAAAATACCGGTTTTTCGGAAACAGAGAAAAAATACGGGAGTCATCCGTGGCGCAGGCATTGGTACTGATGCGCCGGTGCGTTCTGGAGTATTACGGAAAAAATACCTTTGGTAAAGTGAAAAAATAAAATTCCATAGTTGCATAGAAACGGCACATGTGTTATATTGATATTATAACACATGTGTTTTTCTGTTACGGTGCGTTCGCACCATCTGACGGCATTTCGCCGGATATCCCATAGGAGAAATAAAAAAGTAAGGGAGGGATGCGTTTGAGGGACTTTTATCGGACTGATAGTGTGTTATTTTAGGAAAGGCATCAGGAATATATAAAAATATTTCAAAAAATAAAAATAATGGTTGACATAATCGAACAAATGTTTTATTCTATGAAAAGAACAGATGTTCTAATGTGCCAAACAAGTTAGGAGAACAGATATGGAAAGAGAAGAAAAGTTACGAGCATTGGAAGCGGCTATGAGCCAGGTGGAAAGACAGTTTGGTAAGGGTGCGGTTATGAAGTTGGGAGACCCGTCTTCAAAGTTAAATGTAGAGACGATTCCTACCGGTTCCCTTAGTTTGGATATTGCGTTAGGACTTGGCGGAATTCCGAAGGGACGTGTAATTGAAATATACGGACCGGAATCTTCCGGTAAAACTACCGTTACGTTACACATGATTGCAGAAGTGCAAAAGCGCGGCGGTATTGCAGGATTTATTGATGCAGAGCATGCACTTGACCCGGTATATGCAGCAGCAATCGGTGTTGATGTGGATAATCTTTATATTAACCAGCCGGATTACGGTGAACAGGGCTTGGAGATTGCAGAGACTATGGTACGCTCCGGCGCGATGGATATTGTGGTCGTTGACTCCGTTGCAGCCCTTACGCCGAAAGCCGAATTGGAAGGCGATATGGGAGATGCCCATGTGGGTCTGCAGGCAAGGCTTATGTCTCAGGCGCTTCGTAAACTGGCAGGAGCCATTAGTAAATCCAATTGTACAGTGGTATTTATTAATCAGCTTCGTGAAAAAGTCGGAGTTATTTATGGAAATCCCCAGGTTACTACCGGCGGTAATGCTTTGAAATATTACGCATCCGTTCGTATGGAAATCCGAAGAGTGGAGCAGTTGAAGCAGGGCGGTGAATTTATCGGAAACCGTACTCGTGCCAAGATTGTAAAGAACAAGGTGGCACCTCCTTTCAAAGAGGCAGAATTTGATATTATGTTCGGTGAAGGAATTTCTTACGAAGGAGATTTGCTGGATATAGCGGCAGATTTGAATATCATTTCCAAGAGCGGTGCCTGGTATGCTTATGAAGGCAACAAGATTGGACAGGGAAGAGAGAATGCAAAGATTTTCCTGAAGGACAATCCGGATATCTGTGCAGCTGTAGATCAGAAGGTTCGTGCACATTATAACTTGGAGGGAAGCCCTTCCGAGATGGATACCAAGAAGGACAAGAAAAAGAAAACGGAGAAGGAAGATGGAGATAACTAAACTCCAATGGCTGGATAAAAAGAAATGTATTGTCTATATTGATTACGAAATCGCCTTTGTTTTATACAAGGGCGATTTGCGTAAGTATGACTTGAATGAAGGTGGAGAGTTTTCGGAGGAAATATTGCAGGAAATAATGTGCCAATTGCTTCCGAAGAGAGCAAAATTACGCCTTCTTCATCTGCTGGAAAAAAGGGATTATACCGAACTGCAACTTCGAAGAAAACTGGAAGAAGGAAAATATCCGGAGGCGGTGATAGAAGAAGCGCTTGGTTATGTGAAAGATTATGGTTACGTGAATGATAAAAATTATGCAAGAAGATATTTTGAATGCTACGGGGAGCGGAAAAGCAAGGGAGAAATAAGACGAAAATTACGGGAAAAGGGGATTTCGCCGGCAGTGATTGCTGTTGCAATAGATGAGTGGATTGATGCCGGAGGCGGTAGGAATGAAGAAGGAATAATAGAAGCATTGTTAATTAAGAGACATTTTATTGAGCGGAGTCATGAGCGGAAAGAATGGAATAAGCAGGAATTGTATTTGTTAGGGAAAGGTTTTGATAAAACGGCAATTCGACGCGTTATGAAAAGGATGGGTACTACAAAGGATTTGCTTGACATAACATAGTAAAACAGTTAAAATTGTAGTGTTGTGATGACGACATTTAGAATGGAGTTATTGTTTACTCAATTCTATTTATATTCGTACAATGA
>SVFE01000066.1 GCA_015057055.1 Lachnospiraceae bacterium
GCTTTTCCGTGTCTCGCCTCATCTCTTGCCATTTCGTGAACGGTGTCATGGATTGCATCGAGATTCTGTTCTTTGGCACGTTTTGCAAGGTCAAATTTACCTGCAGTTGCGCCGTTTTCTGCTTCTACGCGCATTTCCAAGTTCTTCTTGGTAGAATCGGTTACAACTTCGCCGAGAAGCTCAGCAAATTTTGCAGCGTGTTCTGCTTCTTCGTAAGCTGCTTTCTCCCAGTAAAGGCCAATTTCCGGATATCCTTCTCTGTGAGCAACTCTTGCCATAGCGAGGTACATACCAACTTCGGTACATTCGCCCTGGAAGTTTGCGCGAAGATCCGCAATGATGTCTTCGCTAACGCCTTGTGCTACACCCACAACATGCTCTGCAGCCCAGGTCTTTTCGCCTGCCTGTGCCTGGAATTTCTCCTTCGGAGCCATACAGGTGGGGCATTTTTCCGGTGCTTCCGGTCCTTCGTGAACATAACCACATACACTACATACATACTTCATAATACAATTCTCCTTTATTATATATTTTTTTCTTTTTAATTACAGCTTTTATTCGGGCGCTGCAGCCGAATTGCTTTTGCATTTTTCACAGATGCCGTAGTAAAATACCTCATGCTGCGTAATTTCTGCATTTGTTTGTTTCTTTGCTTCCTTAGTCAGCGATTCTGTTAAATCAATGAAAATGTCCGATACACAAAAACATTTATCACAGATAAAATGATAGTGGTTGGACAAATCCGCATCAAAATGATCTTTGCTGTCTTTGGTCCGAAGACGTTTGATTTCTCCCAGTTCAGCCAGCAGATTTAAATTGCGGTAAACCGTTCCCAAACTGATGCGCGGATAAATCATTCGTACATTATCGTACACAAGCTCGGCGGTAGGATGATCATTCCTGGTGGATAAGAAACTGATTATGGCGTCTCGCTGACGAGAGTGATTACGTGTCATCATGTTTCCTCCTTAAAATCAGTAATGATTACTGTTATTATATTATCAGAGGCATAACAACTTGTCAACATATTTTAAAAAATTTTTGCAAAAAAAATAGCACCATAAAATGCTATTTTTTCTATACATATATTTACCATAAAAATAGAACAAAGGAATCGTCTTAAGCTTCATAATTCGGCCGGTTATTCATCCGGTGTTCCATCTGTTTTTGCGCCAGATAGTTTTCCAACTCCACATAGCGTTTAATCATAATGCAACCGTATACCATATAATGGTCGATTTCGTATCGGCGGATTGGTCGCCCGGCCAATTCAAAATAACGCTGGTGTTCCTTATCGGTAAATGAAAGTGTCACGATTTTCTGCATTTCCACTTCAATGTCTTTGGAAATACAAAAGGCAAATCCGCTGTTACTCAAATCTTTTACCACGATGGAATATTTTTCACCTTTGCTGTCCACAAGCTGACCGTTTTCGCCGATGTAAACCCGGAAGTTATTTCGGCGGTTAAACTTAATGCCTGGTAATTTGGTGGTTATTACGTGACAATTCTGGTTGTGGTATACAATGGGATTAATGGAAACCTTCTGCCAAAAAAACGGGGTCTGATCAGAATGGGTCACCAAAAGTTCGATATCATAGACCGGCGGAAATGTCAGCATGGAGCCATTGACAATAAATGGTTCCACCACAAGAGATTCATCAACGATATTAATGATCTTTGACTCTAAAGAAAGCTTTTTGTTACCGCTGTGCACGGTAATCGTGATTGCATCGCCCGGCTGTGTGTCGTTAAATGTCATAAATCAGATCCTTTCCAATACAAAATGAAAACGAATTTTCATATACCCCAAAATACCTCCTCATAATTATAACTGAAAAAGCCGGTTAGGAAAAGTTAAATTTGAAAAGATATTGAAAAGATATGCAGAAAAAGTTTGACAAGGAGGAGAGATGCGAGTATAATTGTCAATGTAACACTTCAACGCGGTGAAGTGCAACACTTTACATTGGTAAAGAAATGAAAGGAAAAAGGAACAATGACAGTAAAAATTATTTTGCTTCTGGTATTTTTTGCCACCATGATTAGTGTGGGTATTTATTCCAGAAAGCACGCAACAAACGTAAATGATTTCGTTCTGGGCGGCAGAAGCGTAGGACCTTGGCTTTCTGCATTTGCATACGGAACTTCTTATTTCTCTGCGGTAGTATTCGTAGGATATGCCGGTCAGTTTGGTTGGAAGTACGGTATTGCATCAACATGGATTGGTCTCGGAAATGCATTTATCGGTAGCTTGCTTGCATGGGTTTTGATGGGACGACGCACCCGCGTTATGACGAGACATTTGGATGCAAAAACCATGCCGGAATTTTTCGGGAAACGTTATGACAGCAAGGCACTTAAAATTGTTGCATCGGTGATTGCGTTTATTTTCCTGATTCCTTATACGGCATCCGTATACAACGGATTGTCCAGCTTGTTTAATATGGCATTTAATATTGAATATAAGTATTGTGTTATCGCCATGGCGGTATTAACCGGCGTATACGTAATTCTCGGCGGTTACATGGCTACGGCAATCAATGATTTTATCCAGGGTATTATCATGCTGGTGGGTATCGTTTGCGTAATTTCTGCAGTACTTAGCGGACAGGGCGGTTTCCTGGAGGCAATCCGGAAACTTTCCGAAATTCCCAGTGATGTTCCTGCAACCATGGGACAGCAGGGGGCATTTACCTCCTTCTTCGGAGCAGACCCCTTAAATTTGGTGGGTGTAATTATTCTGACCTCCCTCGGTACCTTGGGACTTCCTCAGATGGTGCAGAAATTCTATGCGATTAAGAGCGAGAAAGCAGTTAAAACAGGAACCATCGTTTCTACGGTATTTGCCATTATCATTTCCGGCGGTTGCTATTTCCTCGGCGGATTCGGCCGATTGTTTGACAATCCGTCCATTTACAAGGAAGACGGAGGCGTTTTGTATGATTCCATCATTCCCTCCATGTTATCCACGTTGCCGGATATTTTAATTGGTGTTGTTATTGTTTTGGTATTGTCTGCATCGATGTCAACACTGTCCTCCCTGGTGTTGACATCCAGCTCTACTTTTACCTTGGACTTCTTGAAGGACACGGTCATCAAAAACATGAGCGACAAGAAACAGCTTCTCATCATGCGAATTTTAATCGTATTCTTTATTGTAATGTCGGTTATTATTGCATTGGATCCGCCTGATTTTATTGCACAGCTCATGGGTATTTCCTGGGGTGCTTTGGCCGGCGCATTCTTGGCACCGTTCCTTTACGGCTTATTCTGGAAGGGTGTTACCAAGGCTGCCGTATGGGTAAACTTTGTTTTTGCGGTAGGAATCACCGTATCCAACATGTATCTGAAATTCATTGCATCTCCGATTAACTGCGGCGCAGTTGCAATGGTCGGCGGCTTGCTGATTGTTCCGCTGGTAAGCCTTCTTACACCGAAGCTGAGCGCGGAAAAAATGGATAAAGTATTTGCCTGCTACGAAGAATCGGTGAATGTTAAAAAACTGACTTCTCTGCAGGAAGAAGAAGAAAACTAATTGTATAAAGAAGCGCTCTTTGGTCCGCGGTGTTGTCATTGACACTGCGGACTTTTTGCGAGTATAATGGGGCAAAGTAAAGAACACGAGAAATGCATGAAACAGATGCAAAGATAAGGGGTATATTTTGGAAGAGAGAATTGCAGTCTTAATACCGGCGTATAATCCGGATGAAAAAATGATAACGTTGGTGGAGGCGATGGCAGCGGAGTTTGCCCATATTATCGTGGTAAATGACGGCTGCGATGCTTCGTTTAGCCCTATTTTTGATGCGGTCAAAGAAAACGTATCCCTCGTGGTACACGAGATAAATAAAGGGAAGGGACGGGCGCTGAAAACCGGTTATGCCTATGTGCTGGAGCATCTTTCATCGGTGCAGGGTGTGGTAACGGTGGACGCAGACGGACAGCATACGGTTTCGGACGTAAAACGTTGCTGCGAAGTGTTTTTGGAAAATCCCAAAGAAGCTGTATTCGGATGCCGGGATTTTACGTCGGATGAGAAGATTCCGCCCCGAAGCAGGTTCGGGAACCGGCTTACCAGCCGTCTTCTAAAATTTTTCTGTGATATTTCCCTCAGCGATACCCAGACCGGTCTGCGGGTGCTTCCCAGGGAGATTTTGCCGGCAATGCTGGAGGTGGAAGGGGAACGTTACGAGTACGAGATGAACGGTATTTTTGCTTTGAAAGAACAGGGCGTTTCCTGGTCGGAAGTACCGATTGAAGTGATTTACATAGATGATAATGAAAGCTCGCATTTTAATCCGATTAAGGATTCTCTGAAGATTTACAAGGTCTTTTTAAAGTTCTGTATTTCTTCCTTTGGATCTGCAATTTTGGATTTGCTGATTTTTGCCCTCCTGGAGCGGACGATTGCCGGTTTATATCCGCTGTATCATATATTTGTAAGCACAGCGGTAGCCAGAGTTTGCTCCGGAACCTTTAACTTTTTTATGAACCGTGCCGTGTTTGGGGGAAAAGCAAAGGTATCCACCAGCAGCGGCAGATACCTTACCTTGTGGGTTATTCAGATGTGTGTTTCCGCAATCCTCGTCAATGGTTTATCCCGCCTGATTCCTGTAGGCACCACGCTGATTAAATTTGTGGTGGACACCCTGCTCTTCTTTTTCAGTTACAAAATTCAGCAGAAATGGGTGTTTGCCGGGGAATCTAAATCCAGGGAATCATAGCGCCCCCGATTTCCGTCAGGCCGTCGCAGTTGATGTCTTTTCCGAAGCAGCGCAGATAGATTGTGCCATCGGGGAAGATAAATGCCCGGTAGGCCTGAAGGGCATCATCATCGGCGGTTATGTCTAAATAACTGTTGGAAATAAAAATAAATCCTTTGTCCAAATCGGTATCGTTATCGGCTTTGATGCCGTCATCGCTGCCGGTAACGGTAATTATGGCGTCCAATATGCTGACGCTGTCATTTCCCTTCAGACCGTTGTTAACGGCGCTGATTTCTATGGTTGCACCATAAATACGCAAATCATCTTTGGTAGAAATACCGTTTCCGAAATTACCCGTAACATATAAAGAGCCGGTGCCATTAATGGTCAGATCCTGTTTGCTGAAAATGCAGCCGTTGGCGTCGTCGGAATAATAAGTTGCACCGTCAGAGCAGTAGTTTTCCGTATTTTCCGCAAGAGTGATAATGGTTTTATCTGCATTGGCACTGTAGATGGCAGGGCCGTCGCTGCAAGAAAGTGACACGCCCCGGAGGATAAGATGCACTTTGTCGTCATCGCCTGCGTTGATATAAATCTGACCGTCGGAAAGGGTACCTTCCAAAATGTAGGTGCCGGCCCCGGTGATGCAAACCCGGTTTCCGTCCACGGTTACGCCCTCCCCTGCCACGGATAAATCCTGCTGGGAAAAGGTAAGCAATGTGGCCGTAGTTTCATCGTAGGAAGTGTCCAAATCGTAGGAAGTAAAACGCGCGCACATATGCTCATCAATGGTAAATTCTACGGTTTCTGTGGCTTCTACGGAGCTGTTTTCCAAAATCAGTGCTTCGGCATTTTCCGGAATGCCGTCTGCAGAGACAGAGTTGTCGGAAGTTGCCTCGCTTGGAGCTTGGGTATTTTGTGAGACGGCGGTTTCTTCCGAAGTGCCGGAAGGGGCTTCGCCGTCAGTACAGCCGGCAAGAAGCAGAGTGAATAAAACAACGCTGATTAGGGTTCTGATTTTTCCTTTTTTCATGAAAAAATTCCTTTCTGTTTAAGGTACTGTATTTTCCGACGCTGCGGGTGCTTCCGGCACGGCATTTTCCGAGGGCACAAGAGGCTCCAACAGAGGAATACCGTTTTCCGAAAGAGAAGCATCCTCCGGAAGAGGAAGCGACTGGGTAGCCGGGTGTCGGTTGAAATCACTCATGTGAATGCTCATATCAATCCAGTCATAACGACGTTGTACAAAATTTCGCAGATAATCAATCTGGTAAGAGGAGTTGGACACCCCGCGGATTTCATTGTTGTAGACCCGGGAGGCTTCCACGGCCGCTGCATAGGTATCGATGGCATCCAGCGCCACTTGCAGCAGTTCCTCCTTTTTTTCGTCCCAACGTTCCTGCACGGCCAGCATAAAAGCATCCGACTCATAAAGATAAGTCATGTAGTGGTTTTGCGCCGGAGCGTAAATGGCCTCTGCGGTTGCCCAGCAGGCGTAGGTCGGATTGTCGTAATAGAAATTACCAAAGGCCATATCAAAATCCCAAACAGGCCCTAAGCGTAACCGTTCTCCGGGGCGTTTATACAGGAAGCTGCTCCGGCAAAAAGAAGAATCCGTATTGTTGGTGAGCTCCATAATGATAAACCAGTCTACCCAGGAATCCATGTGGATGTATTCTTCATATCCGTAGCCGTTGGTAATGGCCCGGTCCGTATCCTGCATGTAATCAATGATATAATTCATGGATTCCGTGTAGGATTCCGTAAAAGTCGGATATACAAAGTAAAGGCCGGGGGAGTGAGGCGTGGAAAAATAATCCAGGCCGTAGGTGTAACTGTTCATAATATATCCGCCGCCGCATTCCAGCATAAAGGAGATGTCCGTGATGCCGCCGTGCAGCATGGTGCGGTAGTCAAAGGAAGAGAACAGGTTTACCCGCTCCGAGGAAACTTCAATTTTTTCCGAAAATGTGTAGACCCCCATATATTCCCCGTTTAAAAAGACATCCACGGGAATCTGGTCCGGTGTATATTCCAAATGTTCCATGCAGGAAGCCATATCCATTGCTACGCAGTTCCGGATCAGGGATAAATCCCCGTAGGTGGATGCCAGCACCCACTTATCGCAGGGGAGCATTCCGAAAAAAGAAATATCCTCCTCGAACCGGAGCATGTAGCTCTTCTGGGCAAATTTCCACCAGCTGGCATTTCCGCGGCCACGCATTTCCACTTCGTAGGTATTGCCGTCCAGCAAAAGATTTCCGCTGACGTATTCTTCTCGGCTGACAATGCCTTCGCCGGAGTCGGTGGTAAGGAAAAGCACCGGTAAATCGCAGGTTTTTCGCCTGGTTTCAATGCGGTAAATGCAGGAATTATCGCTGAGGGAAACGTAGAGAAGTGCCTCTTCGGTAAGGTCCACACTGCCGTTTTCGTTTATGTAGGGAGGAACTTCAAGGTCCTCATCAATTTCGCTGTCTTCCGGCGGATAAAAGGAACATTCGCCGCCTTCCAGGGTAAAGTCTACAAAGGCGTGGGTCAGTTCATTGTCGCTGATGCTGAAGGGAATTTCCAGAATGATGGTATCTCCGTCGCAGAGGAAGGTTACGCCGTTATAGGAACTGCTTTTGTAAGCACTTTTGTAAATGGTGGCCAAGTCCGGCACCGGTCCGATGGGAGGAGAAAGTGTCTGCGCCGCTTCGGTGACATTCAAGGAGGGCCGCCCATTGGCGGATAAGGTGTACTCGGATAAAATCCGGCCCTGTTCGTCGGTGGGCAGGGCTTCTTCCGGCGTTGTATTTTCGGAAACCGGGACAGTTGTTACATCGGGACTTTGCAGGGGCTGCACATTGTTGCCGCTCTGGTTACAGCCGTAGAGAAAAATGCATCCGATGGAAAGCATTGCAAAAAGAGCCGTCACGTGGATGGCCTTTTGAAAAGCAACAAGATGAAGTTGTAATTTGGAAATAAACCAATTCAAATCGACACCTCTATCAGCGGATATCTGCAATCACCCAGACATCATCAATTCGCACAAAGTAATACACATTATCCGTCGTATCAATCATTTCCCGTCCGCCGGACAGGGTCATGGATTTATCATAGGATATACGGCAGGAAAAACAGTCTTCGGTATACACCGTATATTCCGTAACGGATTCATTCAGAAAATGCGTGTTGGTATGGGAAGAAAATACGCCCATATCCTCGCGTCGGTACTGGTCTGCCAAGGTCAGATAAACCGAGTCTTCCGGGAACAGATGGCGGATTGGGTCAATGCTTTCCCGGCATCCTTCCAAATCCCGTGAAAAATAATTGGAATAAGTTTCTACCGAATCCAAAACATAGCGCTGTAAATCCTCCGGCATCTCCCGGGGAGAAAAATCTGTGAAATCAAGAGTCAGCACAAAATTACCGTTTTCATCCGCTTCCTCCGGTGAAAGCCGGTATTCTTCCGCGCCCAACATAA
>SVFE01000015.1 GCA_015057055.1 Lachnospiraceae bacterium
GGATTGCGGAAAAGCTACTTTCCAAATTATACCGGATATCGACGCTTTCCTCGGGAGAGAAAGTGGTGGATTTTCTGGAAAAGCAACCGGTGGATTTGGTTTTGCTGGACGTGCATATGCCCGGTAAAAACGGTATTGAAACCATGGAAGAAATGAGGAAAGCCGGATATGATAAGATACCGGTGGTATTCCTTACGGCAGATAACGATGGAAGTATGGAAGCGCAGGGCTTACAAAAGGGTGCTTTGGATTATATCACAAAGCCTTTCGTAGCAGACATTATGATTCAGCGTATCCATCGTATTTTGGAACTTTCTAAATTGCAGAGAAATATGGAAAAGGAAGTTCAAAAGAAGACGGATAATGCATTGATGCGTCAGAAGAAGGTAGAAAGACTTTCCGTGCAGACCATGGAAACATTGGCCAATGCCATTGACGCAAAGGATAAATTTACCAACGGTCATGCGATTCGTGTAGCGAAGTACGCGAAAATGATTGCCCGCAGAATGGGTAAATCGGAGCGAGAGCAGGAAGATATCTATTATTCTGCGTTGCTTCATGATATCGGAAAAATTGCAATTCCGGATGAGATTATCAATAAGGTGCTTCCGTTGACTGCGGAAGAATATGAAATCGTGAAAACCCATCCGGTAGTGGGAGCGGAGATTCTTTCCAATATATCGGAAATGCCGGGAATAGAAACGGGCGCACGGTGGCACCATGAAAGGTATGACGGAACCGGTTATCCGGACGGATTAAAGGGAACGGAAATACCGGAGAATGCCAGAATTATCGGAGTGGCTGACGCCTATGATGCGATGACCTCTAACCGGAGTTACCGGCGGATTATGGACCCTAAAGTAGTACGCAGGGAAATGGAAAAGGGGCTGGGCACCCAGTTTGATCCTGTGATTGGAAATATCTTTATTCAAATGATGGACGAAGATAAGGACCACAGGATGATTGGAGTATAGCAAAACAGGAAGGGCTTGAATTATGGAGAGGAATGAGAAAATCGTAGAATTGAAAGCGTTGTTGGATGAGGCAGGATTGGATAATTTCAGCCGTTTGATGAAGCTTTCCAGAAAGTATGCGAAACTGGATTTGCAGGAAGCAAAGACGAAAAAAATAGCATTTTTGGGAACCTGCAGTATGCAGATGATTGTATCGGTTACCAAGCTCCTTCTTCTTCGTTATGATATGATTCCGGAAGTGTATGAAGGCGAATACGACGGAATAAAAATGGATGTTTGGAACGATGATTCCGCTTTTTATGCCTTTGCGCCGGATTATGTGATTTTGCTTCCGGATTACAGGGATGTTGCTCCGATGCCGGGCATGCTGGCCACGGCAAAAGAGGTGGAGGAGTGCCAAAGCCGGGCGGTGGACAGCTGGCTCAAGATTTATGAAAAGATTCATGAGAAATTGCCGGCTTGCCAGATTTTATGCTCGAATTTTGTGATTCCGTTTGCCAATTCGCTGGGAAATCTGGAAGGGAATTATCTGTTTTCCGCGTCGTCGTTTTACCGGCAGGTGAATCTGGGGCTGATAGAGAAAAAGCCGTCCTATGTGACGATTTTAGATATGGAGCAGTTGGCATCCTATATCGGAAAGAGTCGGTGGTTTGACGAAACGGCATATTTTGTCAGCAAGGCCGGATTTTCCTATGAATTTTTGGGACAGTACTGCGATGTGATTGCAAGACAGTTTATGGCGATTTTGGGTAAGCCTAAAAAGTGTTTGGTGCTGGATTTGGATAACACCCTTTGGGGCGGTGTGGTCGGAGATGAAGGATACGACGGTATCATGTTAGATCCCAACGATGCAATCGGCGAAGCATATCTTGCCTTTCAGGAGTATGTGATGCAGTTGAAGGACCGCGGTGTCATTTTGGCGGTGTGCAGCAAAAATGATTTTGAAAATGCCAAGGAACCCTTTGATAAGAATGAGCATATGCGTATTCACTATGAAGATATTTCCTGCTTTGTGGCAAATTGGGAGGATAAGGTATCCAATATAAGACATATATCCTCGTCATTGAATATCGGTTTGGACAGTCTGGTATTTTTTGATGATAATCCTACCGAGAGGGAATTGGTCAGAAGTTTTCTGCCGGAGGTAACTACGATTGAAGTGCCGGAAGACCCTGCGGGTTATGTCAGGGCGCTGGACAGGGCTGCTGTGTTTGACTGGTTGTCCCTTACCAAAGAGGATATCAGCCGTTCTCAAACTTATGTGGATAACCGTAAGCGGGAAGAACTGATGATTAGTTGCACCGATTATGAAGCGTACCTGGAAGCGCTGGGGTTGGAAGGAAATTTTGAGGCCCTGAATGAAAAGACCATAGCCCGGTTTTCACAGCTAATCAATAAATCCAATCAGTTTAATCTTCGTACCAGAAGATATACGGAAGCTGAAATAACTGCAATGATGGAGTCGGATGACTATGGCTTGTATACCGTTTCCTTAAAGGATAAATTCAGTAACTACGGTGTTATTGCCTGTCTGGTTTTGCAGTATCAGGCCGGCGAGTGCTTTGTGGACAGCTGGGTAATGAGTTGCCGGGTTTTGAAAAAGGATGTGGAAAAATATACCATGACCAAGTTGCTGGAAAGTGCAAAAGCCAGAGGCTGTACCAAGGTGGTGGGCGAATACCTGCCCACGGCAAAAAACGGTATGGTAAAAGAGTTGTATCAGACATTTGAGTTTGCGCTGACAGAGGAAAAAGAGGACGGAAGTCGCAGATTTGAACTTACGGATATGACAAAAGAGTATCCCTACAAAATAAAAGAAAACAGCTAAAAGAAAAGGATGGCAAAAAAGTGGAAGTTAAAAAAGAGTTGCAGGAAATATTCAGAGACATTTTTGATGATGAAGATTTGGTTATAACGGAAGAGACAACGGCGGAGGATATTGAAGACTGGGATTCTCTTACGCATATCCAGTTGATTGTTGCCATTGAGAAAAAATTTCAAATAAAATTCAGCGCAACGGAAATTAAGTCATCGGAAAATGTGGGCGAATTTGTAAAGATGATTGAAAAAAAAGTGGAAAAGGAAGCGTAGAATGATTTCGACTGTGGTAAGAGAATACAAGAATCGTATCATAGAAGGTGTGTGTCTTGATTTGGTTCCGCTTAGTGCAACGTTTTCCGAAGATATTGCAGCACTTCGAAACCGGGAGGAAAACCGGTACAATCTGAATCAGGATTATGAACTGACGAAAGAGATGCAGGATGCCTGGACGGAGGCTTATTTGGATCGTGACGATGACCTGTATTGGTGCTTGGTGCGTAAAGACGGTCAGTTTTTGGGAACCATCCGCCTGTATGAAATAAAGGAAGACGAAAAGACCTGCAGGCAGGGCAGTTTTATGGTGGACAAGGATTATGCGGCAGAAGGCCCCTATGCATTGGAAGCCATCATCCTAACGCTGGATTTTGCTTTTGAAAAGTTACTGTGCGGGCTGGTGTATAATGATGACCGTTGCGATAATAAAGTGATGAATAATCTCAGTAAAAAATTTGGCTTTTCTTTTGTGGAAGAGATTTCGGTGAAAGGTGTTCCTTATAATCTCTACCGTGTTGCTCCGGACGCATACGAAAAGAAACGGGAAAAAATCAAGCCTCTGATTGATTACTGGAAAGAACGTTGATTTTTATTCAAACAGACAGCGGAACAGTAAATCCACCGAATGGGCGAGATTCTCCTTTTTCAGGGCGGAGTAATTAAGTACTAAGGTATGTTCCCTAGCCATGGACTTATCATGATAATACTGACTTAAGCAGGAGATGTGGATTCCGCATTCTTCTGCTTTTTTTATTAAAATTTCATCCGGATGATTTGTTTCAATTTCCAACAGAAAGTGTAGGCCGGAATGCTCTTCGCGGATTTTGACGCGGGAAAAACAGGGTTGTTTTTTTATGCATGACAAAAGGAGATCCCGCTGGGTTCGGTAATGGTTTCGAAGTCGGTTAATGTGTTTCTCCAAATATCCCCGGTGGATGAATTTGGCCAATGTGTATTGCTCAAAATTGGAAACGGTACAGGCATAAAAACTCAAAGTTTCGTTGTATTTTAAAAGAAGTGCCTTCGGAAGAACCATGTAACTGATTCGAATGGTGGAAGACAGACTTTTGGAAAATGTGTTGATGTAAATAATTTTCCCTGTGTTGTCGATGCTCTGCATGGTGGGGATAGGTTTTCCCTGCATACGGAACTCGCTGTCATAGTCATCCTCGATAATGTATCGACGGGAATTTTTTTTGGCCCAGGCGAGGAGTTCATAGCGGCGGTTGATGGGTGTAACAATTCCCGTGGGAAAATGGTGGGACGGTGATATGTGTAAAATATCTGCGCCGCATTCTTCCAGATAATTTACGGAAACTCCGTGTTTATCCAGCGGAACGGGAATGCAGTTGACCTGTCCTGCAGCATAGATACTGCTGATTTTCCGGTAGCCGGGATCCTCCGTTGCGTATATGATATCCCGGCCGAGAAGCTGGATGAGAAGTCCGTAAAGGTATTCTGTTCCGGCGCCGATGATGATTTGCGACGGTTCTACAATCATACCGCGGAATTGATAAAGGTAATCCGCGATGGCATTTCGCAGAGCCAAAACTCCGCCGGAAGGGGAGCGAACCATGAGTTTATCCGTATTTTCAGACAGGGTCTCCCGCATCAGTTTGCTCCAGGTGGAAAAAGGAAAGGCTTCCGGCAGGGTAGAGTTTCCGGAAAAATCCGCAAGATATTCTCTTCGTTGCTCCGGTGATTCGCGGCGGGGCAACAAAGTTCGGGGCGCGGGAGTTGTGTGCCCGGAAATATCGGATACATAGAATCCGCTTTTGGGGACAGAATACAGATACCCTTCTGCAATCAGCTGGTTGTAGGCATTTTCCACTGTGATGGTACTGATATTCAGATGTTTTGCCAGAGCCCGTTTGGAGGGGAGTTTTTCCCCGGGAGATAATTGCAGGGAGAGAATATCGGATTTTATTTTTTTATACAAGTACTCGTAAAGGCTGTCATTGCCTTTGTCTTCAAAGGAATAAGTAAGCATGGAAATCCTCCCCGGTCGAAACTGACCATATAAAATTTGTTGATTTTGAACATTTTGATATACTCAATTATAAGTATAATGAGTATTAAGAAAAAAGTAAATCATGACACGGAAAAGTTTTTTACAAAGACAGGGGCAGAAAGATGCTGTCCCGGAACGGAGGAAAATTATGAAAAGAATTGTAACCGTACAGGATATATCCTGTGTAGGGAAATGCTCCCTTACCGTAGCACTTCCCATTATTTCTGCCATGGGAGTGGAGACGGCAATCATTCCTACGGCAGTATTGTCGACCCACACCATGTTTCAGAATTTTACATGCCGGGATTTGACGGAGGAAATTGTGCCGATCTGCAATCATTGGGAAAAGGAAGGAATCGGATTTGACGCCGTGTACACCGGATATCTTGGTTCGAAAGAGCAGATTGCGATTGTGGCAGATTTGTTTGACCGTTTTAAAACAAAGGAAAATGTCATCGTTATGGATCCTGCCATGGCAGATAACGGGAAAATGTATCCTGCCTTTGATGCTTCTTTTGCAAAGGAAATGGGGACGCTTTGCCGGCACGCGGACATGGTTCTTCCTAACATAACGGAAGCCTCTTTTATGACCGGAATGGAATACCGCGAAACCTACGATGAAGCCTATGTGAAAGAGATGCTTTGCCGTCTTGCGGGGCTTGGCTGTAAGATTGCAATTCTTACCGGCGTGGGCTTTCGGGAGGGAATGACCGGAGTCATGGGATATGACAAGGAAAAAGACGAATTTTTCTATTACGAGCATGAAAAATTGCCGGTAAGCTACCACGGAACGGGAGATATTTACGCAAGTACATTTGTGGGAGCTCTGATGAATAATAAGACTTGGAAAGAAGCAATAAAAATCGCGGCTGACTATACTTCTGAATGTATTCGTGTTACAATGAATGATAAGGACGGAAGATGGTACGGCGTGAATTTTGAAGAGGCAATTCCGCAGCTGTTATCTGCCCTTGGAAAATAATAATTGAGGGTTAACCCTAATATGGGGAGAAGGAGCAACTGCGTATGATTATTCAAGGATTGCTCAGCGAAAACGGCGGGAAAGCGGTAGAAGGAAAGATTCCTTTTTGGCAGGAACATCCGAAGCCGCAGATGAAGAGAAATGAATATATGATTTTGAACGGGGCCTGGAAATTAAACGGGCAGGCGATTCGCATGCCTTTTCCGCCCCAGTCATTATTGTCGGGATATCGGCAGTCCATAGGTAAAGAATTGGAGTACCGGACAGAGTTTGAATTTCCGGCGGATTTTAAAAAGAAACGGGTGATTTTGCATTTCGGTGCGGTTGACCAGAAGGCGCAGGTGTGGCTGAATGAGCGTTATCTGGGGGACCACGAAGGCGGATATCTGCCGTTTTCTTTTGATGTGACGGAAGTGATTGACCGGAAAAAGACAAATACGCTGGTGGTTAAGGCAACGGACCGTTTGGATAAAAATCTGCCTTACGGAAAGCAGTCTGCGGAACCGGGCGGAATGTGGTATACCGAAGTCAGCGGTATCTGGCAGACGGTTTGGTTGGAAAATGTACCCGATAAATATATCAGCGGCATAAAATATCAGCCGGATTTAGACGGGGTTCGAATCCGTCTGGAAGGCGAAGTCGACTCTTTTTCAGTGGAGGTTAAGTTGGAGGAAACTTCCGGAAGTCTTCACATTTGCAAGAAAACCTTTGACGGAAAAGAAGGTTATCTGAAACTCAGAGGATATGAACTAAAAAAGGGAGAGGCGTATGAGCCGAAGCTCTGGTCGCCTAAGCAGCCACATTTGTACGAGGTGAAAATTACAGCAGGCGAGGACTGCGTAGATTCTTACTTTGCGCTCCGGACCATCGGCATCGGAAAGAAAAACGGTGCACCGGCAGTGCTTTTGAACGAAAAGCCGATCTTCCTCCACGGGGTTTTGGACCAGGGATATTACTGCGACGGGCTTTATTTGCCGGCCTGTGAAGAGGAATATGAAAATGATATTAACCGCATGAAGGAACTGGGATTCAATACCTTGCGAAAACATATCAAAATAGAGCCGGAATATTTCTACTATGCCTGCGATAAGCTGGGAATGCTGGTGATTCAGGATATGGTCAATAACGGGGAATATTCGTTCCTGCGGGATACGGCCATGCCAAACATGGGAATGAAAAAGCGTAATGACAAGAAAAAGATCGGAAAAACGGAAACCTTTTTCCGCCAGCATATGTTAGATACCCTGGACCATCTCTACAACCATCCCAGTATTGTGGTGTACACGATTTTTAACGAGGGCTGGGGACAGTTTTGCAGCGATGAAATGTACGAACTTGCGAAGGTAAAAGATAAAAGCAGGCTATACGATTCTACCTCCGGATGGTTTTGGCAGGAAAAGAGCGATTTTGACAGCGAGCATGTATATTTTAAAAACAGGAAGCTGACGGTGAAAGACCGTCCGGTGCTTCTGTCGGAATGCGGCGGTTATACCCTTGCAGATGAAAGCATGCAAAATCATACCGTGAGCAAGGAGAAAAAATACGGTTATGGCGACTGTAAGTCGCAGGATGAACTGATGGAAAAGATTGAGGCGCTCTACCGGGAAATGGTGTTGCCCTCCGTGAAGGCTGGTGTATGCGGATGCATATACACCCAGTTAAGCGATGTGGAAGAAGAGATTAATGGTCTGTATTCTTATGACAGAAAGGTATGCAAAGTAGCCAAGGATAAGATGCGGGCATTGTCGGAGGAATTACTGAGCGGCCCTATTGAAATCAAGGTTGCGAAGCCTATGGGCTACGGCATACCGGAGAAGAGGGCAGAAGATAAGCCGGAAGTAAAGGTAACGGCAAAGCCGGAAGAAAAGGCCGAAGAGAAGATAGATGTAAAGGTAACGGAAAAGCCGGAGGATAAGGCCGAAGAGAAGATAGATGTAAAGGTAACGGCAAAGCCGGAGGATAAGCAGGAAGTAAAGATTGAGACGAAGGCAAAAGAAACGGCCGAAGAAGAGAGAAAAGAAAAAGCGGAGCCGGAACAGAGAAGCAAGATGCCTACAGAAGAGTCCTTTTTTGCCCGGGGACGGCGGGATGCGGTATTAAGTATTCTGGAGCAGAAAAAGGATTCAGAGCAATAGGAGAAATGACCGGCATATCGGAAACGGATTTCTCATACAATGGTGGTGAGGACAGAAATCCCGGACGAAGTTCGGGTGGAGCCGGAGTATGCAGAAATTAGGAGTAGGAATTATTGCGGCAATTATGCTGGGACTTGCGGTGTTTTTGCTGGGAAAAATGAATGATATGAAACGTGAGAATGCAGAGACTGA
Organism: Lachnospiraceae bacterium; assembly: GCA_015057055.1. GTDB lineage: Bacteria > Bacillota > Clostridia > Lachnospirales > Lachnospiraceae > NK4A136. Next base: position 8,389 of record SVFE01000015.1, read on the forward strand.
AGCAATCTGCGAAACAGGCGAGGATGTATCCTTGAATGCGGCGCAGGAAATGCAAGCGGAAGGTCTCTGCATTGTTATTGATGCGGGACATGGTGGCATTGATTGCGGGAAAGTCAGTGAAAGCGGTATTTTGGAGAAAGATATCAATCTGCAAATGGCGTTTTTGCTTCGCAGCGCATTGGAGGAAGCGGGATTTACCGTGGTAATGACAAGAGAGAGTGATGCGGGGCTGTATGATGAAGATGCGCCCAACAAGAAAGTGCAGGATTTGCAAAGACGCGTAGCATTGATAGAAGAGAGCGGCGCAGTGATGGTAATCAGTTTGCACCAAAACAGTTATCCGGACGCGTCTGTGCGGGGCGGGCAGGTGTTTTACTTCGAAGAAAGCGCGGAGGGGGAATGTTTGGCATCGTGCATCCAAAACCGGATCCGTCAGGATGTGGACCCCGAAAATCACCGTGAAATAAAGGGAGACGGCGATTACTTTTTGCTGCAACAGACCGAAACCGTAACGGTCATTGTGGAATGCGGATTTTTGTCAAATCCGCAGGAGGCAGAACTTTTGAGCCGGGAAGAATATCAAATGCAGATGACGGAAGCCATTGTGGCAGGAATCATGGATTATCTGGCAGAAGAATAAACTTTATGTTTAATTATGGCAATTCGCTCTTCTTTTGTGGTGTCTTTGATTAAAATACGCATAAAGTACTCCTTTATTCTGTGTTATGAATTAATTTAAGCATATCAGAAACACGAAAAAAAGAATTTATAGAAGTTATCTTTTGTGTTATAATCTAATGGATAATGAGCACAAGAAGGAGACCGGCATTGGAGACCAAAATTGTCAAAGTGAAAACAGAAGATGCGGCAGTGCTGTCTGCGGCAGGAGCGGTAATTGCCGGCGGTGGCTTGGTTGCATTTCCCACCGAGACGGTATACGGACTGGGGGGAGATGCTTTAAACAGAGAATCTTCCGAAAAGATTTATGCAGCAAAAGGAAGGCCTTCGGACAATCCTTTGATTGTGCACATCAGTAAAACGGAAAGTGCGGAAAAAATCGCGGTAGACATTCCGGAAGAATTTTATCTGCTGGCAGAGACTTTTTGGCCGGGTCCCCTGACCATGATTTTGAAGAAAAATGAAACAGTTCCCCGGGAAACAACGGGAGGATTGGACACGGTGGCAATAAGGATGCCGGATCATCCGGTAGCTCTTGCGTTCATTGAAGCGGCCGGCGGATATGTGGCAGCGCCCAGCGCCAATGTTTCCGGAAGGCCAAGCCCTACGTTGGCCCGGCATGTAATCGAAGATATGAACGGCCGGATTGACATGATTTTGGACGGCGGTGATGTGGGAATCGGAGTGGAATCCACCATTGTGGATTTGACCGGCGAGGTACCTACGATTTTAAGGCCCGGATATGTGACGGAAGAAATGTTGAAAAGAGTGCTGGGCAAGGTGGATACCGATAGGGCGATTATGTCGCCAGACAGCGGACAGGCACCCAAAGCACCGGGAATGAAATATCGTCATTATGCCCCCAAGGGAAGTCTGTTCTTGGTGGAAGGCAGTCCGGAAGAAGTATGCGGACTGATGAAGCAAAACCTTGCGGAAGTCAAGAAAACAAAAGCAGGTTGCAAAACCGGCGTAATGGCCAGCGATGAACTACTGGCTCTGCTGGGAGAATTGCCGGATGCGGATGTGAAAAAGAGCCTGGGAAGTCAAAACGACAGCGGGGAAATTGCCAGACGTCTGTACCGGGTTTTGCGGGAATTTGACGAAGAAGAAGTGGAAGTTATCTACGGGGAAAGTTACTCCGGAGACGGCTTTGGACAAGCGGTTATGAACCGGCTGATGAAGGCGGCCGGATATTGCATTATAAACAAAACAAAAAAATAGGAGAGGATAAAACGATGAAAATTTCAATTGGATGCGATCACGGCGGTTATGATTTGAAAGAAGTGCTTAAGGCCTATTTGCAGGAAAAAGGATATGAGGTTTCGGATAAGGGATGTAACAGTAAAGAATCCGTGGATTATCCTGCATTCGGACGGGCAGTGGCAAAAGATGTGGCCGGCGGCATCAGCGAAAAAGGGATTGTGATTTGTACCACGGGAATCGGTATGAGCATTGTAGCGAACAAGGTGAAGGGAGTGCGCGCAGCGCTTTGTCACAACGAGCACACGGCAACCATGACAAGACTTCACAATAATTCTAATGTGCTGGCGCTGGGAGCAGGAGAGATGGATGCAGAGATGGCAAAGAAGATTGCGGACATTTTCCTGACAACGGAATTTTCCGGTGAAGAGAGACATCAGCGCAGAATTGACCAGATGATGAGCGAAGAATAAAAGGATTTGAGGGGGATGAACGAATGAAAAGAGAAGGTTATATTTCCTGGGATGAGTATTTTATGGGCGTGTCGAAGTTGTCCGGCATGCGTTCCAAAGATCCCAATACCCAGGTCGGGGCCTGCATTGTCAGCAACAACAATAAGATTTTGTCGATGGGGTACAACGGTTTTCCCAATGGTTGCAGTGATGATGAATTTCCCTGGGACAGGGAAGGAGAAATGCTGGATACCAAATATCCTTTTGTGACCCACAGCGAGTTAAACGCGATTTTAAATTATCGGGGCGGTTCCCTGGAAGGGACCAAATTGTATGTTACGCTTTTTCCCTGCAATGAATGTGCGAAAGCCATTATCCAGGCAGGAATCCGTACGGTGGTATATGCGGATGATAAGTACTGCGGAACCCCGGGCAACATTGCGGCGAAGAAACTATTTGATGCGGCCGGAGTAAAGTATTATTGTTATGAATCTACCGGACGTAAGGTGGAAATGGATTTATAGAATTATTTTGTAGAATTAAGAGAGGATGCGTGCAGATGCGTTCGAGGCGCCTTGGAAAGATGCTTTCCGTGAAAAACAGAATACGTTTGGTGGCGGCGGCTACGGCGGTTCTTATGGCTGTGGTCGATTTTCCCGTGTCTGTATTTGCAACCTCAGATACATCGGATACAAGGGAACAACTGGAAGAAGCCGAGCAGGAGATGGAAGAAGCCCAGCAGGAACTGGAGGAAGCCCAGGGACGGTTGCAGGAGACGCAGAATAATCTGGCAGCACTTGAGGATGTGCAGGATACGTATCAGGGCCAAATGCAAATTCTCAACGAAGAGTTGACCCTGGTGGCGGATAATCTGGCGGTAATCGAAACGGAAATACAGATTAAAGAAATCGAAATTCTTGAAACCACGCTGGCTTTGGAGGAAGCGGAGCGGATTCGGGAGGAACAGTATACCAGTATGCAGGAACGTATCCGTTTTCTCTATGAGCGGGGAGATACCGTGTATATGGAAATGCTGTTTTCCGCAAGGACCTTTGGTGAATTTTTAAATTATGCCGATTATATCGAACAGCTTTCAGCATATGACCGGCGCATGTTGGAAGAATACATTGCAAATGAAGAACTGATTGCGCAGCAAAGGGCCCTTTTGGAAGAAGAAATGCTGGCGTTGGAAGAACTGCGGGCCGAGGCGCAGGAAGAACAGGGAAGAGTAAACGGACTGATTACGGCGACGGCGACCAATATTGCGACCACGGCAGATACCATTGCAGGCGTAGAGGCGGCTGCGGCTGCTTATGAAGCGGAATGTGACCAAAGACAGGCGGAAGCGGAGGCAGCCCAGGCTGAGTATGAAGAAATTCTTGCGCAGTATCAGGAAGAACTTCGTTTGTCTCAGTTGGCGGCCCAGTCGGAGTGGAGAGATATTTCACAGGTAGCTTTTGAAGAAAATGACCGGTATTTGCTGGCCAATCTAATCTACTGTGAGGCCGGCGGAGAATCCTACGAAGGGCAGCTGGCTGTAGGCGCGGTTGTAATTAACCGTCTGCTCAGTTCCCGCTATCCGAATACCGTTACGGGAGTGATTTATCAGCGGAAGCAGTTTTCCCCGGTGCTGGACGGGCATCTGGCTGCTGCACTGGCACAAAACAAAGCCACGGAGAGTTGTTACCGGGCGGCGGATGAGGCAATGCGGGGGGTTACCAATGTGGGTAATTGCCTGTATTTCAGAACTCCCATTGAAGGTCTTACGGGAATTCAAATCGGCGGACATATTTTTTATTAAAAAGGTGCACAAATTGTGCATCAATAGAAAAGCATAAAAATAATAAGGAATTTCCACATTAGCGAGGAGCGCAGTGGGAATTCCTTATTTTATATTTTATGTTTTATATTTTATGTTTTTGTTTTTCTGTATTTTATGTTTTTATTCTTCGACATTTTCAATGTGTCGCGTAAATTCACCGAAACGATTGCCGTAGATGATTTGCAATAACCGGTCCAAGTTTGTAAGAGAGGTTTTGAGTTGCCCGACGGAAATATCGCCGCTATCCAGGCAGGTAACCATTTCGTCAATGTCCACGACTTTCACAAAACCGTCAGGGTAAATGATAACATCAGCCAGCAAATCCGTTACCACCAAGGCATTGTCATCTTCGCGGTAGGTGTAGTCAACAATGTCACAATACCAGTAGAGAAGGGAATTGTCCGCACGATAAAATTTGCTGATTTTAAAGCCTTCCTTCAAAAAATAGCAGGAATAGCCATGGTGCAGGTCCTTTTTCGGCTTTAGAGCATTCCACTTTGTTAGAATCAAATCCTCATTGCATTCCAGGATAATGTCGTCCTTCAAAAGGACACATTCTTTGGGAATGAGGCGCTGGCGGTACAAAATCGGGTTTTTCATAAAGATATTCTCCATTCTGAAATCACTGATAAATCGTTCCCCAAATTGACATAATAGAAATGTATAATTTATTGTGAAAAGTCTATCATAAAATGCGGTTTTTTACTAGACATATTTGTGGAAAATGGGTATAATTTTAACGATGGCCGTATACTGAGAGGAAGCGTTGGTAATGGATTTGAAAAAAGAAAAGAAGCAGAAGGAAAGACAGACCACTCTGCGGATGCTTACTTTGATTAGTCAATTCGGAATCAACATGCTTGTTCCGATTTTTTTGTGTTTTTTTGCGGGCATGTATTTAGATCGGTTTTTAGGTACAAACTATTTCATTATTCTGTTCTTTTTTGTCGGTGCATTGGCAGGCTTTAGAAATGTATATATATTCGCGAAGCGTTCTACGCAAAAGCGGGGAGGGGCTGAAAATGAAAAAACGGATTAGTGAAATGGTCTCCGGCAATCTAACGCTTTGTGAATTGTTGGCAGGAATCCTGTTTTTCGGAATGCTCTGTCAGATTGTGGGATGTATTTTTTTGAAAGAGAATTTGCTGTATCACAGCGTTGGTTTATGGCTCGGAGCAGTGGTTGCGATGCTGATGGCGGTGCATATGAATGCGTCCATCCAAAAAGCGGTGGTGCTGGATGCGGATTCGGCGGAAAAAGTAGCCAGAAAAGATACCATTCTTCGGTATTTTGCCATTGTGCTTATTTTGGGCGTTATGATGGTTTTGGATTTTGCCAATCCTCTGACTGCTTTTTTGGGAATCATGGGATTGAAGGTGGCGGCCTATGGTCAGCCGCTCACTCATAAATTGTTTCACAAATTTATAAAAGAAGAAAATATCTCATAAGGAGGTGAAAACATGGGAACAGGAATGCTGTTATCAGGTGACCTGGGATTTATGATTGAAGGCGTATTTTCCTTCTATATCGGCGATACGGAAATCTGGATAACAACCTCACACATTTGTCTGTTGATTGTTCTGCTTGTTCTGACGGTGTTTGCGCTATGTGCGAACAGAGCGATGAAGAAGGCATCGGATGTACCGGGCAATTTCCAAAATGTTGTGGAATTGGCGGTGGAAATGTTGGACAACATGGTAAAAAGTACGATGGGAAAAAACGCGACCGGTTTTCGGAATTACATCGGAACAATTTTTATCTTTATTTTGTTCAGTAACATATCCGGTTTGTTGGGACTCAGACCTCCTACTGCGGATTACGGCGTAACTTTTCCGCTGGGTATTTTGACCTTTACACTGGTCACCTTCAACAAGTTCAAACATCAGAAGGTATCCGGCGTAATCAAGGGTCTATGTGAACCGTGGCCGTTCTGGGCACCGATTAACATGATTGGTGATTTGGCGGTACCGATTTCGTTGTCGCTGCGTTTGTTTGCCAACGTGTTATCAGGAACCATCATGATGGCCCTGATTTACGGATTGCTAAATTGGATTGCACTGTTCTGGCCGGCAGTATTGCATGTCTATTTCGATATGTTCTCCGGAGCAATCCAGACATACGTTTTCTGTATGTTGACAATGACATACATTTCCGATGCTATCGGAGAGTAAAGTAAAAATTATAATTATATTATTTTAAGGAGGATTTCATTATGTTTAATGAAGAATTTATTTTAGGATGTTCTGCTATCGGTGCAGGTCTTGCGGTTATCGCAGGTATCGGACCCGGTGTAGGTCAGGGTATTGCAGCAGGTCATGCAGCATCAGCTACAGGTAGAAACCCGGGTGCAAAGGGTGAAATTACTTCCACCATGCTTCTCGGACAGGCAGTAGCAGAAACAACCGGTCTTTATGGTTTGCTTGTTGCTATGCTCTTACTCTTTGTAAAACCGTTGGTAGGCTAATACTAAGTCTCAATAAAATACGAGGAGAAAGGAGGCTTAGGAGTCTTGAATATGGGATATAGTATGCTTTTGAGCAGTGCGGACAACGTATCGGAAGGATATGAAAGATTGTTCGACCTGGATATGCAGCTTTTGTTTGATTCCGGGTTAACACTGATTGCAGTTATCACTTTGTTTTTCATTCTTTCCAATTTCCTGTTCAATCCGGCAAGAAAGTTCCTGGAAGACCGTAAAGCACGGATTCAGGGCGATATCGATGCTGCGCAGAACGAAAAGGAAGATGCATTGGCATTAAAAGCAGAATACGAAGAAAAATTAAAAGATGTTGATAAAGAAGTTGAGCGGATCTTAAGCGAAGCAAGACAGAAAGCCATCGCCAATGAAAACAAAATCATTGCAGATGCAAAAGAAGAGGCAGCGGCCATTATTGCCCGTGCCAATGAAGAGGCAGAGCTTGAGAAGAAACGTGTTGTTGATGAAGTAAAACAGGAAATGATTACCGTTGCTTCTTTGATGGCAGGAAAGGTTGTTTCCGGAAATATCGATACAACCGTGCAGGATAGTTTAATTGAAGAAACATTGAAAGAAATAGGTGACAGTACATGGCTAAGCTAGTTTCAGGAACCTATGGAGAAGCGTTGTTTCAGCTTGCAGTAGAAGAGAAAAAAGAAGATCAGTTTTTGGAAGAAGTGCAGACACTTCAGAAAATTTTGGAGGAGAATCCGGAGTTTTCCAATCTTTTGAATCATCCGAAAATCGGCAAAGAAGAAAAGATTGAAGTGCTGAAAAATGTCTTCGAAAATAATTTCAGTCCCGAACTTACCGGATTTTTTGTATTGATTTTACAGAAGGACCGGTATGGTGATACGGAGGGAATTCTGGATTTCTTTGTAAACAAAATGAAAGAGCACAAAGGAATCGGCACTGCATACGTAACGACAGCAGTATCCTTAAGGGATAATCAGAAGAAAGAAATTGAAGAAAAACTGTTACAGACAACGGGCTATAAGCAGATGGAAATGAATTACGATGAAGATGCGGCCCTCATCGGCGGAATGATTATCCGGATCGGTGACAGAGTTGTTGACAGTAGTATCCGTACGAAATTGGAGCGTCTTACAAAAGAATTGTCAGACCTTCAAATCGGTTAAAAAAGTTTAAGAAAGGTGCGTTAAGATCCATGAATTTAAGACCAGAAGAAATAAGTTCAGTGATTAAGGATCAGATTAAGAGATATGCCGACAAGTTGGAAGTATCCGATGTGGGTACGGTTATCCAGGTTGCGGACGGTATTGCTCGTGTGCACGGCTTGCAGAATGCGATGCAGGGCGAACTTCTTGAGTTCCCCGGCGAAGTATACGGCATGGTACTTAACTTGGAAGAGGACAACGTAGGTGCGGTTTTGCTTGGTAACCACAAGAATATTAATGAAGGTGATACCGTAAAAACCACAGGCCGAGTTGTAGAAGTACCGGTTGGCGATGCAATGATCGGACGAGTAGTAAATGCTCTTGGTCAGCCGATTGACGGCAAAGGTCCTATTTCAACTTCAAAATATCGTAAAATTGAAAGAGTTGCATCCGGTGTTATTACCAGACAGTCCGTTGATACCCCTCTTCAGACAGGTATCAAGGCGATTGACTCCATGGTACCCATCGGAAGAGGACAGCGAGAGCTTATTATCGGTGACAGACAGACCGGTAAGACAGCGATTGCAATTGATACCATAATTAACCAGAAGGGACAGAACGTAAAATGTATCTATGTTGCCATCGGTCAGAAAGCTTCTACCGTTGCCAGCATTGTAAAGACATTGGAAGAGTTTGGTGCAATGGCATATACAACCATCGTTGCTTCTACTGCTTCCGAACTTGCTCCGCTTCAGTACATTGCACCCTATGCGGGTTGTGCAATCGGTGAAGAGTGGATGGAGAACGGAGAAGATGTTCTTGTAATCTACGATGACCTTAGTAAACATGCTACGGCATATCGTACCCTCTCCTTGCTGCTCAGACGTCCCCCCGGACGAGAAGCTTATCCCGGTGACGTTTTTTATTTGCATTCCAGACTTTTGGAAAGAGCTGCACGTATGAGCGAAGAGTACGGCGGAGGTTCCTTGACGGCCCTTCCCATTATCGAGACACAGGCAGGTGACGTTTCCGCATACATTCCTACCAATGTAATTTCCATTACAGACGGTCAGATTTACCTGGAAACAGAAATGTTTAATGCAGGTTTCCGTCCGGCGATTAATGCGGGCCTTTCCGTATCACGAGTTGGTGGTTCTGCGCAGATTAAGGCAATGAAGAAGATTGCCGGTCCGATTCGAGTGGAGCTTGCTCAGTATCGTGAGTTGGCAGCGTTCTCCCAGTTCGGTTCCGAACTTGATGCGGATACCAAAGAACGTTTGGCACAGGGTGAAAGAATCAAAGAAATGCTGAAACAGCCTCAGTATAAGCCTATGCCGGTAGAATATCAGGTTATTATTATCTATGCGGCAACCAAGAAATATCTCTTGGATATTGAAGTGGAAGATGTTCTTCGTTTCCAGGACGGTTTGTTTGATTTTATCGATACAAAGTATCCTGAAATTCCCGAATCCATTAAGACGACGAAGGAAATGTCCAAAGAAACGGAAGAGAAACTGGTTCAGGCAATCGGAGAATTCAAGGCAGATTTCAAATAGAAATGTTTAGTAAAGGAAAAGGTGACTGATTATGGCTTCTATGAGAGACATAAAAAGACGTAAAGTCAGCATAGAAAGTACGCAGCAGATTACGAAAGCCATGAAACTTGTTTCCACCGTAAAATTGCAGAGAGCAAAGGTCAGAGCCGAGCAGTCCAAGATGTATTTTAAATGCATTTATGAGACCGTAAATTCCATTCTGGCCAGATCCACAGCAATCAATCACAGATATCTGAAGGAAGGAACCTGCGACAAAAAAGCGGTAATTATGATTACCGGTAATAAGGGTCTTGCCGGAGGATACAATTCCAATATTATCAAATTGGTGACCAGGGATTCCCGATTCACAAAGGAAAACACCGTGGTATACGCAATTGGTAAAAATGGTAAAGATACAATGAGGCGTATGGGGTATGAGGTAAAGAAGGATTATTCCGAAATGGTGGAAGAACCGATTTACCATGATGCCTCCGTCATTGCCAAGGATTTGCTGGAAGCATTTGAAGCAGGAGAAATAGGTGAAATCTATCTTGCATATACATTTTTCAAAAATACGGTGAGTCATATTCCCACGTTGTTGAAACTTCTTCCGGTGGATATGGAAGCTTCCGCGCCGGATGCAGGTGATGCGGCTTCCAAGGAAGCGGAGAAAAAGGATATGATTCCCATGAATTTTGAGCCGGCAGATGAGGAAGCATTGGATTTGATTATTCCAAAGTATATAACGAGTCTGATTTTCGGAGCCATGGTGGAAGCTGTGGCCAGTGAGAACGGTGCACGTATGCAGGCAATGGATTCGGCAACAAATAATGCGGCAGAAATGATTGATAAATTGTCGTTGATGTATAACAGAGCACGTCAGAGTTCGATTACACAGGAACTTACCGAAATTATAGCCGGTGCTGACGCGATAAATTAGTGAGAAAGGATAGAAGAGATGGCAGATATGAAAAAGGGTAAATTGACCCAGATTATCGGTGCGGTTTTGGACGTTAAGTTCACAGACGGCTTGCCGGAAATCAACGAAGCAATCAAAATAACCACACAAAACGGTTCGGTTTTGGTTGTGGAAGTTGCTCAGCATTTGGGTGATGATACCGTAAGATGTATCGCAATGGGTCCTACAGATGGTCTCGTTAGAGGAATGGAAGCGGTTGCAACCGGTTCTCCCATCAAAGTACCTGTAGGCGAAAATACATTGGGACGAATCTTCAACGTTTTGGGAGAGGCGATTGACAACAAGCCCGAACCTACGGATGTTGATTACGAACCCATTCACAGACCTGCGCCTCAGTTTAAGGAGCAGTCCACAGAAACCGAACTTTTGGAAACAGGTATTAAGGTCGTTGACCTTCTTTGTCCTTACCAGAAGGGTGGTAAAATCGGTTTGTTCGGTGGTGCCGGTGTAGGTAAAACCGTATTGATTCAGGAGTTAATCCGTAATATTGCAACCGAGCACGGTGGATATTCCGTATTTACCGGTGTAGGTGAAAGAACAAGAGAGGGTAATGACCTTTACCACGAAATGAGCGAGTCCGGCGTTATCGAGAAGACCGCCATGGTATTCGGTCAGATGAATGAGCCCCCCGGAGCGAGAATGCGTGTAGGTCTTACCGGACTTACCATGGCAGAATATTTCCGTGATAAGGGTGGAAAGGACGTGCTTCTTTTCATTGATAATATTTTCCGATTCACTCAGGCAGGTTCCGAAGTTTCAGCGCTTCTCGGACGTATGCCTTCTGCGGTAGGTTACCAGCCTACCTTGCAGACAGAAATGGGTGCTCTTCAGGAACGTATTACTTCTACAAAAGACGGTTCCATCACTTCCGTACAGGCTGTTTACGTGCCGGCGGACGACTTAACTGACCCTGCTCCGGCAACTACCTTTGCTCACTTGGATGCTACCACGGTATTGTCCCGTAGTATTTCCGAGCTTGGTATTTATCCGGCTGTAGACCCCTTGGAATCTACTTCCAGAATTTTGGACCCCAGAGTAGTAGGTGAAGAACATTACGAAGTGGCTCGTGGAGTGCAGGAAATTCTTCAGAAATACAAAGAACTTCAGGATATTATTGCAATTCTTGGTATGGACGAGTTGTCAGAAGACGATAAGCTTGTCGTAAGCCGGGCTAGAAAGGTGCAGAGATTCTTGTCCCAGCCTTTCTTCGTTGCAACGCAGTTTACCGGTATGGAAGGTAAGTATGTGCCCATTTCCGAAACCATTCGCGGATTTAAGGAGATTTTGGAAGGTAAACATGACAGTATTCCGGAAGGTTACTTCCTGAGCGCAGGTACCATCGATGAGGTTGTTGCCCGCGCAAATAAGTAATTGTTAACGGACGCTTTAGAGTTGAGAAGGAGCTGGCAGTTCAATGGCAGAAAATACTTTTTCATTAAAAATAATTACTCCGGAGCGCGTTTTCTTTGAAGGCGATGTGGAAATGGTTGAGTTCAATACCACGGAAGGAGAAATCGGTATCTACAAAAATCATGTGCCGACGACCGTAATCGTGAAACCGGGTATTTTAACCATCACAATGCCGGAGGAGCAGAAGATCGCGGCGCTTCATGCCGGATTCGTAGAAATTCTTCAGGATTCGGTGACCATTTTGGCCGAAATAATTGAATGGCCGGGTGAAATTGACGAAGAGCGTGCAGAGGAAGCCAAGAGAAGAGCGGAAGAACGTTTGGAAAGTAAGGCAGACGGACTTGATACACTTCGTGCTGAAATCGCACTGCGACGCGCTATCACCAGAATTCAGGCGATCAAATAACCAAAAATAATTCGGTGCATAAAATAGCATAAAGACGATTGGTTGGAGCTGTTTTATGAGGGAACATAGAGTGTTACCGTTTTACATGGCGTATCCGTTGCCTATGGAATTTGCTGACGAAGACGAAATGATGCGGGATTTGGAGTATTTGCAACAGTTGTATCCGGCAGATGCCAAGAGATATCAAAAGAAAATTGTGAGTATTCTGGATAAAATGGATTATGAAGGCAGCGTGATTTATGATGCCTATCCGGATCGGTGGTCTCTGTATCGTTTGGCGCAGACAATAACGGATATGATACGTAAAGAAGAGGAAAACAGGGAGGACGGTGAACGGACTCCTTCACCGGAGAAATGGTTGGAAACGGGAAATATGGTGCAGATATTACTCTTTTATGAAATTTATAAAAGAAGACATCAGACGGACCGTGGAATCCCCAGATTTTTTTGAGCGTAAAGTGCCAGCTGTGGATAACGGCTGGTACTTTTAACTTTTAGATTTCGCTGTGAAAAAGAAAGGCAAAAACGATGGAGCAGAGAGAACGGGAAAAAGTAAGGGTGATTTTGGCAGAGACCATTAATGATAATTTGTATCGCATGATTATCAGCAAACCCTTGGCGGATAAAGAAATTACAAAAATAGTGGTGCGCCCTGTTATGCTGAAAGGCAAAATGTTCTTTCAGGAAACTTCTTATGTGGGTACGAAAGTGTTCCATGAGAATTTTGACGGCGAAAAGATGCAGAAGAGAATTCTGGAATATATGACAGGAAAATTCGGGCAGGCGGAAAGTGAATGTGCGGATAAGAAAGTCATTATTCTTGCAAATAAAAAAGGAACCGTTACGGTAAGAAAGAAAAATTATGCCCGCCGGGCGGAAAACGACGAAACCGAAAATGTTTCCAGGAAGGAAGCATTAAAGGCGATGCGAATGGAACATAACCGGACCAAAAAATACCTGATTCAGGATGGGGAACCGGTGGATTTTCTCATTGCATTGGGCGTGCAAATGCCGGATGGGCGGGTCGTAAAAAATAAATATGACAAGTTTAAGCAAATTAACCGTTATTTGGAATTTATTGAAGATATTTTGCCCACACTAAAAAAAGAAGGTCCGATTCGGATTATTGATTTCGGCTGTGGCAAATCCTATCTTACCTTCGCCTTGTATTATTATTTGAGAATTAAAAAGCAATATGAGGTGGACATCATCGGATTGGATTTGAAAAAGGATGTCATCGAAACCTGCGACCGGTTAAAAGAAAAACTGGGCTACAAAGGGCTTGTATTTATGCAAGGTGATATCAAGGATTTCGAAAAAGAAGGGGACGTGGATTTGGTGGTGTCCCTGCATGCCTGTGATACAGCGACGGATTATGCGCTGGCGAAAGCGGTGCGCTGGAATGCAAAAGTTATTATGGCAGTGCCCTGCTGTCAACATGAAGTAAATAAACAGATTACTTGCAAAGAGATGGAAGATATTCTAAAATATGGCATTATTAAGGAACGGATTTCAGCGCTTTTAACCGATGCCTATCGGGGCAAATGTTTGGAACTTGCCGGATATGATACGCAGATTTTAGAATTTATTGATATGGAACATACACCAAAAAATATTTTAATCCGAGCGGTTAAACGGGCGGATGAAAGTGATGGAAAAGGGCGTGAAGAACTGAAAAAGACGGATGAATTTTTCGGGATTCATCCCACGCTGGAAAAATTATTGTTTGAGGAAAATGTGTGAGAAGAAGAGAAATTAACAAAGGACTGGTATTAACTGTATATTGTGTTGCTATGTTTTTTGTATTTCTGATTACCATCAGTACGATTTTAAATCATGGAAACACGGATATGACCGCGGAAATGGCCGGGGCCACTTTTCCTGTGGTTTCTTTTTCCTATGCAGGAATGGATTTGAACTGTCTTCACGGCTATGCACAGGAAATGGATGTTTCTCTGCTGCGGGAAGAGATTACCCCCCTGATGGAAGGACGAAAACTGTCGGTTAAAATTGACACTTACGGAACCGAAGTGGCGACCATAGCCTACGAGGTGCGAAGTATCGACGGGGAACGGCTCATTGAAGATACCCAGGTATATAACTACGTACAGGACGGCAATATGCTGAGCGCGGACATTGCATTAAAGGATTTGATGGAGCCGTACACGGAGTATTCATTTTGTCTGAAGTTGGTGACGGCGAAAGGAAATGAAATACGATATTATACCAGAATCGTGGAAGCTTATGATTATGAGGTGGAAGAAAAACTGGAATATGTTTATTATTTCAGTAATACCACGTTTGACAAGCCACGGGCGACCAATGAATTGCCCATGTACTTGGAGAGTAATTCCCAAGGGGATAATTCCACATTTCATTATGTCAATATTCACAGCAGTTTAGACCAGGTGACCTGGGGAAATCTTCCGGTGAGCCGGGTTACACCGCCCGTGGCACGGATTTTGGAGATGGATGAAGAAACTGCCCATGTGGAAGTGAACTACTTTGTTTCCATGCCCGGGGAAGCGGGAGAGGTATTTTGTGATGTGACGGAATATTTCCGCATCCGCGTAGGAACGGAGCGAATCTATCTGCTGGATTATGAAAGGACCATGGATCAGGTGTTTGACATGGAGACAGCGGTGCTGGCCGGCAACAAAATCATGCTTGGTATCACGGATACCGATATTGCCTTGGCGGAAAGTTCCGACGGAAACCGTGTTGCATTTTCCAATGCAGGAAAATTATACAGTTACAATTGTACCGATAACAAGATGGCGGTAATCTTCGAGTTTTATGGGCAGGACGTTACGGACCTTCGCCATTCCTATAAAAATCATGAGATAAAAATTTTCAGTATAGATGAGACGGGAAATGTATATTTTATGGTATACGGTTACATGAACCGGGGAATTCACGAGGGTGAAATGGGAATTGCGGTATACTATTACGACAGCGTTCTCAATATGGTTGAAGAACAGGTTTTTGTACCTTATGACGGCTCTTTTGAAATTTTGAAGGAAAACATGGAAGAACTTTCCTATGTCAACGGAGCCAATGCATTTTACTTTTATCTGAACAATGCCCTGTATGAGGTGGCTCTTATGGAGGGTGTTTGCAGGGAAATTGTAACCGATATTGCAGCAGAGTCCTTCATTGCATCGGAGACGTCGGAAGTTGCCGTATGGGCGGTGGGCGATGATATAAATGCGGCGTCGTCTTTATACTATTATGATTTGGTCAGCGGAAATAAAGGGATAATTGCGGCGGCGGAAGATGAATATATAAAGCCCATTGGATTTTTTGGAAATGATTTAATTTATGGACTGGCAAAAAAAGCAGATTTGACGGAAGATGCCGGCGGCAATGTGGTATTCCCCATGTACCGAATTGTAATTCGAGGTGAGCGTGGGGCAGTTTTAAAGACCTATGAGGAAGAAGGAATCTATGTATCCGGAACCGTCATGGGAGACGGGATGGTCTCTTTGCAGAGAATTCGCTTTACGGACGGTTTAGGGGAATATGAACTGATTGGTGACGACCAGATTTTAAATAACAGAGAAGAAAGTAACGGAAGAAATTATACCGAAACCGTGGTCACCCAGACCTACGAAACCATTGTCCAGATAGTATTAAAAAAAGAAATCAATAGGGAAACCTTACAGATTCTTACTCCGAAGCAGGTGATTTTCGAAGGGGAACGTAGGGTAGAATTGGAATACCCGGAAAATTTGTATGAGTATTATTACGTCTACGTAAAGGGTCATTTAGAGGAAATGTGTTTTGGGGAGTCCCGTGCCGTAAGTCTGGCATATGAAGGAAACGGCGTAGCGGTAAACGGAGACGGACGGTATATCTACAGGAAGGAAATGAGGCCTGCGAGAAATCAGATTATGGCGATTGAAGGAATCGCAATCGAAGAAGGAGAAGACCTTGCCCAGACCAGAGCGGCATGTTTGGAACAGATTCTTTTGTTTGAAGGAATCCATGAGGACTTAGAACAGGAAATTCGACTTGGTATGGAAGCCGAAGAAATCATGGCAGAGCATTTGCCTGATGCAGAAATTTTGGATTTGACCGGTTGCAGCCTGGAAGCGATGCTGTATTATGCGGAACGGGACATTCCTGTGTATGCGCAGTTGTCGGACGGAAGTGCTGTTTTACTCATCGGATACAATGAATTTAATGTAGTTACCATGAATCCGCTGGGAAATGCATCGGGAGAACTTGTTTTTAAAATCGGAATGAACGATGCAACGGAGCTGTTTGAGGAAAGCGGCAATCGGTTTTATACCTATATCCGTCATGGTGACTGAGAAAGAAAAGAATAGACAGGTGCTTGGAAAAGGCGTATATTAATAAAAAAATGTTGACCGGTTTGACCGGAATCATTCCAATGAGAAAAGAGGGAAACTATGGACAGACAGAATTTGACATTGCTGACAGATCTTTACGAATTGACCATGATGCAGGGATATTTTAAGAGCGGCAACAATACCAAAGTGGTATTTGATGCGTTCTATCGTAAAAATCCCTCCGGCGGCGGATATGCCGTTGCCTGTGGTTTGGAACAGGTGATTAAGTACATCAAGGAATTAAAATTTGAAAAAGAAGATATCGAATATCTTCGTGGGTTAGGAATCTTTGATGACGACTTTTTGGAGTACCTGAGTAACTTTAAATTTTCCGGAGATATTTACGCGATTCCGGAAGGCTCCGTGGTATTTCCAAGAGAGCCGCTGATTAAGGTGATTGCGCCGATTATGGAAGCTCAGTTGGTGGAAACCGCGATTCTGAATATCGTAAATCACCAAAGCTTGATTGCCACCAAGGCGTCCCGCGTGGTATTTGCGGCAAGAGGAGACGGAATTATGGAATTTGGTCTTCGTCGTGCCCAGGGACCGGATGCCGGAACCTACGGTGCGAGAGCTGCCATGATTGGTGGTTGTATCGGAACCAGTAACGTTCTTTGCGGACAGCTTTTTGACGTGCCGGTGAAAGGAACCCATGCCCACAGCTGGATTATGAGCTTCCCGGATGAATACACTGCATTCAAGACCTATGCAGATATGTACCCGAGTGCGTGCATCCTTTTGGTGGATACCTATGATACATTAAAATCCGGTGTGCCCAATGCAATCCGTGTATTTACGGAAATGCGGGAAAAAGGAATTGATTTAAGTTTTTACGGAATCCGCCTCGATAGCGGTGACCTTGCCTATATGTCCAAGAAAGCAAGAAAGATGCTGGATGCGGCAGGATTTACAGACGCGGTGATTTCGGCTTCCAGCGATTTGGACGAGTACCTGATTGATTCCTTAAAGACCCAGGGCGCAGCGATTACTTCCTGGGGCGTGGGAACGAACCTGATTACCTCTGCCGACACACCGGCCTTTGGCGGCGTTTACAAATTGGCAGCAGTATATGATGAAGAAAAGGGCGACTATATTCCCAAGATTAAGCTTTCCGAAAATTCCGAGAAAGTGACCAATCCGGGAAATAAAACAGTTTTCCGTGTCTATGAAAAAGAAACCGGAAAAATTAAGGCAGACATTATTGCTCTGGCAGATGAAGTATTTTCCGAGGAAGAAAGCCTGATGCTATTTGACCCCGTTGAACCTTGGAAGAAGACCAAGATGAAGGCCGGCACCTTTACCATCCGTGAGATGATGGTGCCTGTATTTAAAGACGGTGAGTGCTGCTATGAATCTCCGAAGGTTATGGAAATCAGGGAATACTGCAAGAACGAGCAAAATACTCTGTGGGATGAAGCGCGCCGACTGGTAAATCCCCATAAGGTATACGTGGATTTGTCTAAGAAATTGTATGACCTTAAGATGGAACTTTTGGATAAGGTAAATGAAAACTAATAAAGGATTGGAAAATGGCATGGCGGTAATTTGGCTACTGGTTGTTCTTCTGCTATGTAATGCCTGCAGTAACGGTAACACTGTTTCTTCGAATAACCTTTCGTCAGGGAATGAAAACGCATCGGTTTCCCCTGCGCCCATTACGGATACCGGCGAAATTGTTTTTTCGGAGGAGATGATGGAGGCATCCGTTATCAATGCCGGCAACACCTATCGTCTGGCTGAGGTGATGCAGCGGGCAAGCGCGGGAGAAGATATCACCATTGCCTATCTGGGCGGTTCCATTACGGACGGCTCGTTGGCAAATCCCAAGGAGAGCAGTTGCTATGCCTATTTGTCCCAGCAGTGGTGGGAGGAAACCTTCCCGGAAACAGAATTTACCTATGTCAATGCAGGGATTGGTGCGACGGATTCTTACATCGGCGTGCACCGTGTGACGGAGGATGTTATTTCTCATCAGCCGGATTTGGTGATTGTGGAATTTTCCGTTAATGATGGTCGGAATCACAACAAAGAAACTTACGAAAGTCTGCTTCGAAGACTCCTTCTTTCACAGTCCGAGCCGGCGGTTCTCTCCCTTGTTTTAACGACGGAAAACGGCAGTAACTATGGGGCGGAACATGCGGCGGTGGCGTTTAAGCTGGGCGTTCCGATTTTAAGTTATTCGGCGCTTTTGTCCGGCGGAATGCTTTCCTGGCAGCAGGTGGGAAATTCGGATGGTGTGCATCCGGATAATCCGGGGCATGCAGTGATTGCAGCCATTCTTACAGGATTTTACCGGCAGGTGTATGAAGGAAGGGAAGAAATTCTGGCCAGCGGGGCTTATGAAGTACCGGAGGGCACGTTAACACTAAACCGGTACGAAAATGCCGAGCTGGTTTATTCGGATGAAATGACTTCCGAGGAAAATGACACCGAAAGCGCAGAGGCAGAGGAAGATGGTACCGGAAACGCTGTGGAAAATACTGCCGGAAGTACATCGGCGGCAGAACGCAGAGTCGAGATTGTCACAATGGACGGCTTTTCGCCGGAGATGACTGCGAGTCCGTTATCGAATCAAAACGGCTGGATTGCTACGGAGGGAGGCACCTTTACCTTTTCCGCAGAATGTAGAGCGCTGGGATTTGTCTATTTGGAAACGGTAAACGGCAGCGGCGGAGAGTATGAAATCATTGTAGACGGCGTATCGTTGCAAACCTTAGACGCCGATTTTCCGGGAGGCTGGGGAAACTACGCAGAATACGTAGAGTGTGTGAAAACCACGGATGCAGCCCTGCATACGGTGGAGATTCGAAGCCTGCCGGGCGCAGAGGAAAACGATTTGACCATTTGTGCAATTTGTGTGGCCTATTGACGCTGATTTGTTTTCGACTTATTTTGAATTGTTAGACAAAGAAGCAAGGGAAAGCGTTTTTTTCTTTATTCTTCTCTTGACGAACGAGGCGAAATGCATATATAATTACGGGAAAGCAAGAATTACATAGTGACACGAAAAAGCGATGACGAAGACAGTAAGAATTTTCTGAAATTCACAGCGAGCCGGTGAAGGTGGGAGACCGGTAAAAGTAAGATTATTTTGAAAATCACTTCCAAGCTGCAGGCTGAAAGTTTTTTGAGTAGGCTGAGCCGTAGTGCCGACGTTACCGGCAGACATATAAAAGCTTTCGAAGCGGAGTATGGACGTAACAGGTGGTATAGTGAGATACGGTCTCATCCTTTTACGGGTGAGACCTTTTTATTTTGCAAGGCAGAATATTTTATAACCAATTTCATTAAAACGATAAAAAAACCGGAAAGGAGGATACCCATGTATCAGAAGGTATCAACGGACCTCAACTTTGTTGAGCGCGAAAAACAAATCGAAAAGTTTTGGAAAGACAATGACATTTTTCAAAAGAGCATTAAGGAACGGGAAGGCTGCCCTACTTATATGTTCTATGACGGACCGCCTACGGCAAACGGTAAGCCCCACATCGGTCACGTGCTTACCCGTGTTATCAAGGACATGATTCCCAGATATCGCACCATGAAAGGCTATATGGTGCCTCGTAAAGCCGGCTGGGATACCCATGGTCTTCCGGTAGAAATCGAAGTAGAAAAGCTGCTTGGCCTGGACGGAAAAGAGCAGATTGAAGCATACGGCTTAGAGCCCTTCATTGAAAAATGTAAGGAAAGCGTTTGGAAATACAAGGGTATGTGGGAGGATTTCTCCGGCACCGTCGGATTCTGGGCGGATATGGACGACCCTTATGTAACATACCATGATGATTTCATTGAATCCGAATGGTGGGCATTAAAAGAAATCTGGAACAAGAATCTTCTTTACAAAGGATTTAAGATTGTACCTTACTGCCCTCGCTGCGGTACGCCTTTGTCCTCGCAGGAAGTTGCCCAGGGATATAAGGATGTAAAAGAAAAATCAGCCATCGTAAGATTTAAATGCGTCGATGAAGATGCCTATATTTTGGCATGGACCACAACGCCTTGGACCCTGCCTTCCAACGTGGCGCTTTGTATGCATCCGGAATATGAATATGTAAAAGTAAAGAACAATCAGGACGGTCTTACCTATTACATGGCACAGGCTTTGGTAGAAAAAGTGCTGGGTGAAGATGTGGAAGTTTTGGCATCTTACAAGGGAAAAGATTTGGAAAGAAAGGAATACGTTCCGCTGTTCCCTTATGCCAATGAGGTAGTGAAGAAGCAGAACAAGAAAGGCTTCTTTGTAACCTGTGATGAATACGTTACTTTGACCGATGGTACCGGTGTGGTTCATATTGCGCCGGCCTTTGGTGAAGACGATGCCAACGTGGGAAGAAATTATGATTTGCCTTTTGTCCAGTTGGTAGACGGCAAAGGTGAAATGACCGAGGAAACTCCTTGGGCAGGTAAATTCTGTAAGGATGCGGACCTTCCGATTTTGGTAGCGTTGGAAGAAGCAGGACTGCTCTTTGATGCACCGAAATTTGAGCACAGCTATCCTCACTGCTGGCGATGCGACAAGCCGCTCATTTACTATGCGAGAGAATCCTGGTACATCAAAATGACTGCCGTAAAAGAGCAGATGATTGCCAACAATAATAAAATCAACTGGATTCCGGAATCCATCGGAAAAGGCCGTTTTGGCGACTGGTTGGAAAACCTTCAGGATTGGGCGATTTCCCGTAACCGTTACTGGGGAACTCCGTTAAATATCTGGGAATGTGAATGCGGACATTTGCACTGCGTAGGCTCCAGACAGGAATTGGCTGACCTTAGCGGCAATCCGGACAATGCTAACGTGGAACTTCACCGTCCGTATATCGATAATGTAACGTTCCCTTGTGAGAAGTGTGGCAAGACCATGCACCGAGTACCGGAAGTAATTGACTGCTGGTTTGACTCCGGAGCAATGCCTTTTGCACAGCACCACTATCCGTTTGAAAATAAAGAACTTTTTGAAGCACAGTACCCGGCACAGTTTATTTCCGAAGCGGTTGACCAGACCCGCGGATGGTTCTACTCATTGCTGGCAGAATCTACCTTGCTCTTTGATTCGCCCTGCTACCAGAACGTAATCGTTCTCGGACACGTGCAGGATGAAAACGGACAGAAGATGAGTAAGTCCAAAGGAAATGCGGTGGATCCTTTTGATGCATTGGAGAAACACGGTGCAGATGCCATCCGTTGGTATTTCTACGTAAATTCCGCACCCTGGCTTCCGAACCGTTTCCATGACGGAGCGGTAACCGAAGGACAGAGAAAATTCATGGGTACTCTTTGGAATACCTATGCGTTCTTCGTTCTTTATGCGAATATTGATAATTTCGATGCAACAAAATATACCTTGGAATACGATAAACTTCCGGTTATGGATAAATGGCTTTTGTCCAAGTTAAATACCGTTGTGGGTGAAGTGGATAATTGTCTGGAAAACTACAAGATTCCCGAGGCTGCAAGAGCCCTTCAGGAATTTGTGGATGAAATGAGTAACTGGTACGTAAGACGCGGCAGAGAACGTTTCTGGGCAAAGGGAATGGAGCAGGATAAGATTAACGCTTACATGACTTTATACACCGCCCTGGTTACCATCGCGAAAGCGGCAGCACCCATGGTACCTTTCATGGCAGAGGAAATTTATCTGAATCTGGTTAAGAGCATTGACCCTTCTGCAAAAGAAAGTATTCACCTTTGCGATTACCCTGTGGTAAATCAGGATATGATTGACAAGGATTTGGAAAACAACATGGAAGCAGTACTGAAAGCGGTAGTGCTTGGCCGTGCGGCAAGAAACAATGCCAATATCAAGAACCGTCAGCCCATCGGTACCATGTTTATCAAAGCGCCTTTTGCGTTAGATGAATTCTACAGTGAAATTATCGAAGATGAGTTGAATGTAAAAGAAGTGAAGTTTACCGAGGACGTCAGAGATTTCACCTCCTATACCTTTAAGCCGCAGCTTAAGACCGTAGGACCCAAATACGGCAAGCAGCTGGGCGGCATCCAGAAGTACCTTGGCGGCGTAGACGGCAATGCGGCAATGGATGAATTGAAAGAAAAGGGTGCGCTTGTATTTGACGTAAACGGCTGTGAGGTATCCCTTGCAGAAGAAGATTTGCTCATTACCATGGCGCAGAAGGAAGGATACGTAGCAGAGGCCGACGGAGACGTTACGGTGGTTATGGATACCAACCTTACGGAAGAATTGATTGAGGAAGGTTTTGTATTCGAAATCATCAGTAAGATTCAGACCATGCGTAAGGATTCCGGCTTTGAAGTTATGGACCATATTGCCATTGCATTTAGCGGAAACGACAAGATTTCGGACATTGTAAATCGCAATAAAGATGCCATTGCAGGTAAAGTTTTGGCAGATACCGTAGAAAGCGCAGTTTACGAAATCAGCAAAGAATGGAATGTAAATGGCGAAAAAGTTACGATTAGTGTAAAAAAACTCTAGGAAGAAGGGGCTTTCTGGTGTATAATAGTATGGTTATGAGGAATTCTTTGGTGTAAATTTGACAAAGGAAAATGAACGGAGGTAATTAAGATGCCGAAAAAAGCAGCATCCACTTCAGGAGCAACGATCAGAGATTCATTTGATAAGGAGCTTTTCAAAAGAAGTGTACTTTATAACGTCAAAACTCTTTATCGTAAAACTTTGGAGGAGGCAACTCCCCAGCAGATTTTCCAGGCCGTATCCTATGCCGTAAAAGATCAGGTTATTGATATGTGGCTGGAGACGCAGAAGCAGTACGAAAAGAAGGACCCCAAGACAGTGTATTATCTTTCCATGGAATTCTTAATGGGACGTGCGCTGGGCAATATGATGATTAACATGAAAGCATTTAAGCCTGTTGCAGAAGCATTGGATGAACTTGGTTTGGATTTAAATATCATTGAAGATCAGGAGCCGGATGCAGCGCTCGGTAACGGCGGACTTGGCCGTTTGGCAGCTTGTTTCCTGGATTCCCTTGCAACGCTGGGTTATGCATCCTACGGATGCGGTATCCGTTATCGCTACGGTATGTTCAAACAGCAGATTCGTGACGGATATCAGGTGGAAGTGCCGGATAACTGGTTAGAGAACGGCAATCCCTTCGAACTTCGTCGCCCGGAATATGCCAAGGAAGTAAAATTCGGCGGTTACGTAAGTGTTCGTACCGACGAGAACGGAAGAAACAACTATTATCAGGAAGGCTATCAGGCAGTACGTGCGGTGCCTTATGATTTGCCTATCGTAGGATACGGCAACGGCATCGTAAATACACTTCGTATTTGGGACGCAGAGCCCATCGATGTATTCCGTCTGGATTCCTTCGATAAGGGTGATTATCAGAAAGCGGTTGAGCAGGAAAACCTTGCCCGCAATATCGTAGAAGTTCTTTACCCCAATGACAATCATTATGCAGGTAAGGAATTGCGTTTGAAACAGCAGTACTTCTTTATTTCCGCATCCGTACAGGAAGCAGTACAGAAGTACATGAGAAACCATGATGACATCAGAAACTTCCATGAGAAGGTAACCTTCCAGCTCAACGATACCCATCCTACGGTTGCGGTTGCAGAGCTTATGAGAATCCTTATGGATGAGTATTACCTTACTTGGGATGAAGCATGGGAAGTAACAACAAAGACCTGTGCATATACCAATCATACCATCATGGCAGAAGCATTGGAGAAATGGCCTATCGAGTTGTTCTCAAGACTGCTTCCCCGTGTATACCAGATTATCGAAGAAATTAACCGCAGATTCATTGCTGATATCGAGAAGAAATATCCCGGCAATCAGGATAAAGTACGCAAGATGGCAATTATCTACGACGGACAGGTTAAGATGGCACACCTGGCAATTTGCGCAGGTTACTCCGTAAACGGTGTGGCAAGACTTCATACCGAGATTCTTAAGAATCAGGAGTTGAAAGATTTCTACGAGTTGTTCCCGGAGAAATTCAACAACAAGACCAACGGTATTACCCAGAGAAGATTCCTTCTTCACGGCAACCCGCTTTTGGCAGATTGGGTAACGGCACACATCGGTGATGACTGGATTACCAACCTTCCGAAGATTAAGAAGTTGAAAGTATACGCGGATGACGAAAAAGCACAGCAGGAATTCATGAATATCAAATATCGCAACAAGGTACGCCTTGCACAGTACATCAAGGAGCACAATGGTGTTGATGTAGATCCCAGATCCATCTTTGACGTACAGGTTAAGAGACTTCATGAGTACAAGCGTCAGCTTTTGAACATTTTGCATGTAATGTATCTCTACAACGAAATTAAAGAACATCCGGAGATGGAATTCTATCCCAGAACCTTTATTTTCGGTGCGAAGGCAGCAGCCGGCTACATGAATGCAAAGCTTACCATTAAATTGATTAACGCCGTATCCGATGTAATCAATAATGATGCATCCATCAACGGTAAAATAAAGGTTGTCTTCATTGAAGATTACCGCGTATCCAATGCAGAAATGATTTTTGCCGCAGCCGATGTTTCCGAGCAGATTTCCACTGCAAGTAAGGAAGCTTCCGGTACCGGTAATATGAAATTTATGCTGAATGGTGCTCTTACCATCGGTACCATGGATGGTGCCAACGTAGAAATCGTAGAAGAAGTGGGTGAAGAAAATGCATTTATCTTCGGTCTTTCTTCAGACGAAGTAATTAACTTCGAAAACTATGGCGGATACAATCCGATGGAAATTTTCAATAATGACCCGGATGTGAGAAAGGTATTGATGCAGTTGATTAATGGCACGTATGCGCCCCAGGATCCGGATTTGTTCCGTCCCTTGTATAACTCACTGCTGAATACACAGAGTACTTCCAAGGCAGATACCTACTTTATCCTGAAGGATTTCAAGTCCTACGCAGATGCGCAGAAGAGAGTAGAGGCTGCTTACAAGGATGAAAAGGGATGGGCAAGAAGTGCAATCTTAAATACTGCATGCTCCGGTAAGTTTACGGCAGACAGAACCATCCAGGAATATGTAAATGACATCTGGCATTTGGATAAGGTAACCATTCGTAGAAGATAGGAAATAATTCCGAAAAGATTTCATTGAAAAGGGAACTGCGCCAAGTGGTTCCCTTTTGTAAAGAGTAAAGAAAGTATACAGAAAGGCTGGTACGAATATGATTAATTTGTATGACGGCGGAGCATATTTGCTCCACGGTACGGAACTGATAGCAGATTCCGGCGAAGCGGCATTGGCAGTGAAAGCCAAAACCGGACAGGAGATTACCAAAGAAGAAGCAAAGAAAAACACCATTGCCTACGGTATTTTGGAGAGTCATAATACTTCCGGCAATATGGATAAGTTGAAAATTAAGTTTGATAAGCTGACTTCCCATGATATCACCTTCGTAGGAATTATTCAGACTGCAAGAGCATCCGGACTTAAGAAGTTCCCGATTCCCTATGTGCTTACCAACTGCCACAACTCTCTTTGTGCGGTAGGCGGAACCATCAACGAAGATGACCACATGTTTGGACTTACCTGTGCAAAGAAATACGGCGGTGTTTATGTGCCTCCTCATCAGGCAGTTATCCATCAGTTTGCAAGAGAAATGCTTGCCGGCGGCGGTAAGATGATTCTCGGTTCCGATTCCCACACCCGTTACGGTGCCCTGGGTACCATGGCTATGGGAGAAGGCGGTCCGGAACTGGTAAAACAGCTTTTGGAGCAGACCTACGATATCAATATGCCGGGGGTAGTAGCGGTTTATATGACCGGTGAACCCATGAAAGGAGTCGGCCCCCAGGACGTGGCGCTTGCCATCATCGGTGCGGTATTTAAAAACGGCTACGTTAAAAACAAAGTGATGGAATTTGTGGGACCCGGTGTAAAAAATCTTTCAGCAGATTTCAGAATCGGTGTGGATGTTATGACTACAGAAACCACCTGTCTTTCTTCCATCTGGCAGACAGATGAAAAGATTCAGGAGTTCTATGATATTCACAAACGTCCCGAGGATTACAAGGAATTGAATCCGGGCGCAGTGGCATATTACGATGGGGTAATCGAAATCGATTTGTCCAAGGTAAAACCCATGATTGCTATGCCGTTCCATCCCTCCAATACCTATACCATCGAAGAGTTAAATGCCAACCTGATGGATATTTTGGACGACTGCGAGAAGAAAGCGCTGGTAAGCTTAGACGGAGCGGTTGATTTCAAATTAAAGAATAAAGTACGTAACAATAAACTCTATGTGGAGCAGGGCGTTATTGCCGGATGTGCCGGTGGCGGCTTCGAAAACATCTGCGCTGCAGCGGACATTTTGAAGGGTACCAGCATCGGTCCCGATGAGTTTACGTTGAATGTATATCCTGCCTCTATGCCGGTTTATATGGAACTGATTCGAAACGGCTGCGCGGCAACTATTATGGAGACCGGAGCAGTTATGAAAACGGCATTCTGCGGACCTTGTTTCGGTGCCGGAGATACGCCTGCCAATAACGCATTCTCCATTCGTCACTCTACAAGAAACTTCCCGAACCGTGAAGGCTCCAAGCTTCAGTCCGGACAGATTTCTTCCGTGGCACTTATGGATGCAAGATCCATTGCGGCAACTGCAGCCAACAAGGGTTACCTTACGGCAGCTACCGATATGCCGGATAAGATTGGCGCATATAAGTACTCTTTTGATAAGACAATTTACGATAACCGTGTATTTGACTCTAAGGGCGTGGCTGATCCGGATGTGGAGATTAAATTCGGTCCCAACATCAAAGACTGGCCGGCCATGGTAGCGCTTCCGGAAAATATGATTCTCAAAGTGGTTTCCGAAATCCATGATCCCGTAACCACAACCGATGAGCTCATTCCTTCCGGGGAAACATCTTCCTACCGAAGCAATCCTCTGGGACTTGCAGAGTTTACTCTGTCCAGAAAAGATCCGGAGTACGTAGGACGTGCCAAAGAGATTCAGAAGGCCCAGAAGGCGTTGGAAGCAGGAGAAAATCCTACGGCAGCACTTCCCGAGATGGAAAGTGTTTATGCAGCAATTACCAAGGCTTATCCCGAGGTTTCCCTTGAAAATCTTGGTATCGGTTCCACTATTTTTGCCGTAAAACCCGGTGATGGTTCTGCCAGAGAACAGGCGGCAAGCTGCCAGAAGGTACTGGGCGGTTGGGCAAATATTGCCAACGAATATGCAACCAAGCGTTATCGCTCCAACCTGATTAACTGGGGTATGCTTCCTTTCGTAATTGAAGAAGGCGAACTTCCTTTCAAGAACCTGGATTACCTGTTTATTCCCGGAATCCGCAAGGCGGTAGAGGAAAAAGCATCCGAGGTGAAAGCATATGTGGTATCCGGCAGTGAAATGAAGGAATTCAAATTAACTCTTGGTGAAATGACCGACGATGAAAGAGAAATCATTTTGAAAGGTTGTCTGATTAACTACAACCGTGTAGATTAAGAAGATTCCGGCATCAGCCGTCGGAAAAAGACAGAAAATTATTGAAATCATCCGTATTGCAAATTTTTGTGATGCGGATGATTTTTCTTGTGTATAGATTTTGGGTATTCGGCAAAAATAATATCAAATCAGATATTTAAGGAGGATACCATGAATAGGAAAAGAAAAAACGGATTGAAAAAAGACCGTATTGTTATGCTTTTGGCTTCTGTTTTTATGTTGACAGCTCTCACCATGGCCGGCGTGTACGTAAACCAGAAAAATGTGAAAGAAGAGGATGACGGTTACAGCATAGATTTAAATGAATTAAACCGGGATGTGCAGGAGCAGGTAGACGAAATCGGAAGTCAGATGCCAGGCGGGGCAAATGAAGAAAGTCCTTCCTTGCAGGACGATTTGGATGTGGAAATTTCTTACGAAGATGTAGGGACCAGCGATGTTGTATTACCGGCGGAGGATGAAGCCGCATTGGAGGATGTTGCGTTAGAAGAAGATGCGCAGCAGTCTCTTCGGGAGGAACGAACAGCGCGGTTGGAGGATATTACCGGGGAAAACATAACCGGGGTAAACGAAAACCAAAATGCATCGGAAGCAGGGGATGTTGCAGAAGGAGTTACGGAAGTAACAAGTGCTTCGGAAGAGTCCGTGCTTTTGGATTTTGATGAAAATGCAACTCTCAGCTGGCCGCTTGCAGGAAATATTATTTTGGATTACAGCATGGACAGCGCTATCTTTTTTGAAACCTTGCAGCAGTATCGTTATAATCCTTCCCTTGTGATTGAAGCTGTAGTAGGGGAGCCCATTACCGCCGCTGCGGACGGACAGGTTTCTGCAATCTACAGCAACGTGGAAACCGGCGGAACGATTTGCTGTGACCTTGGAAACGGCTATGAATTAATCTACGGACAGTTGGAAAATTTCACCGTGGCAGAAGGTGATTATGTTCACGAAGGAGACATTTTAGGATTTGTAGCGGAACCTTCCATCTTCTATACCCAGGAAGGAAGCAATGTCTATTTCGAAATGAAAAAAGACGGGGAACCGATTAACCCGTCCGACTATATGGAATAGTAAAAGAAAAATAGAGAATTAGCAATAATCAGCAAAATAATAAGAAAAGGCAACGTACCTTACGGGCGTTGCCTTTTTGTCGAAATTATTTATTGATAAACTGTTTGATTGCCTCAAAGCTTTCTTTGCTGATGACATGTTCTATCTTGCAGGCGTCCTCGGTGGCAATCTCCTCCGGAACGCCGATTTTTGTCAACCAGCCGGAAATGAGTTCATGCCGTTCGTAAATCATCTCTGCGATTTCCCGCCCGCTTTTCGTCAGCGTGATGTATCCGGCAGAGGATACTTCAATATGTTTCTTTTCCCGCAGATTCTTCATGGCGATGCTGATGCTGGATTTTTTATAACCAAGTTCATTGGCAATATCCACGGAGCGCACCACAGGAAGTTTTTTGCTGAGCATCAGGATGGTTTCCAAATAATTTTCCGAAGATTCATTACTTTTCATTTGCATTTCCCCTCTGATTGAAATCCTTTGGACTTAAGCATACCACAGAAAAGGATAATTTTCAAACCTATTTGTCCGGTGTATTTTGGCAATCAGCGGAGCAACCACCGGAGCAACCACCGGAACAGTCACCGGGGCAACTACCGGAGCAACTACTGCACTTCTGACTGCAGCTTTTCGCATCCGGACAACCGATGCATTTAACGCCTTCCTTTTTGGCACGGACCATATAGGAGATGGCCCAGCCAAAAAGAAGAACAAGAATAATTACGACAATTAAATCAATCATTATTTGCTGTATTCCTTTTTCATTTTGTTGTTGGAACGGATGCCGAGGAAGGCAACCATTGCGACAATCACGCAAACGGCAATCAGGCCGCCTGCGAAACCGGTGCCCACGGTACCTGCGGTAATAAGCGTACCAATCTGGTATACCAGGAAGGATACGACATAAGCGGTTGCAAACTGAAGTCCGATACCGGCAAACAACCATTTTTTGCTCTTGATTTCGGAATTCATGGCGCCAATCGCTGCAAAGCAAGGCGGTGTGTAGAGATTAAACATAAGGTAGGCAAGACCGGCTACTGCCGTGATTCCAAATAATGCTTCACCGCCTCCCATCTGCAACAATTCGAAATCTTCGTTAATGATGGTGCTTTCCACCGCAAATACAGCGGCAAGGGTACCAACGACTTCTTCTTTCGCAATAAAACCTGTGATTGCAGCTGCTGCAAGCTGCCACGCCCCAAATCCCAGAGGAATCATAATTACTGCAAAGGGTGTTGCAATATCATGAAGAATGGAAGCAGAGGGATCTACTGCCTGCAGAGACCAGTTGTAGGAACTCATAATCGTTACAATCGCGTTACATACAAGGATGATGGTTCCGGCCTTGATGATGTACGCTTTACCACGGGAGCACATGGATACGATAGCCTTCCAAAGGCTGGGAACCTTATACTCCGGAAGTTCGATAATAAAGAAGGATTTTCTGTATTTGTATCCGGAAATCCATTTTACCAAGAGTGCACCCAGGAATACCAAAGCAATACCGACAAAGTACATCAAAGGAGAAACCCAGTTGCTTTCCGGGAAAAAGGCGCCTGCAAAAAGTGCGATAACAGGAATCTTTGCGCCGCAGGGAATAAACGGAGTAAGCATTGCAGTAGCACGGCGTTCCCGTTCATCACGGATGGTACGGCAGGCCATAACACCCGGAATTGCGCATCCGGTACCGATAACCAAAGGAATAACGGATTTTCCGGAAAGACCGACTCTTTTGAAAATCGGGTCAAGGATTACGCTGACACGGGCCATGTAACCGCAATCTTCCAGCAGTGCCAGCAGAAAATACATAACCATAACCAGAGGAAGGAAGCCGACTACGGAACCTACACCGCCGATGATACCGTCCAGCACGATGGTCTGCAGGAATTCATTGGAGTTTTCCATAAGACCGGCAACCCATTCTCCGAACAAATCAATCCATCCGCAGAGAAGGTCTGCCAACCATACGCCGGGTCCCACCTGGGAAATCCAGAAAACACCCCACATTACTACGGCAAAGATAAGAATACCAAGTACCGGATGTGCAAGAACTTTGTCGATGGCGTCATTGATGTTTTTGTCTTTTGTCAAAACCTTTCTGGTTTCTACGGAAGAAACCACGCTGTTAACGAACGCGAAACGCTTTTTGTCCGCTTCCACAACGGCGTCCTTATTGTTTAAATCAATTTCTCCTTGGGAATAAGGTGCTTTCTGCTCTTTGTCTTTGGCTTCGCAGGCTGCTTTTACAACTTCGTCTAAGCCTTCGCCCGTAAGAGAGACGGTCTTGATGACCGGACAACCGAGCTTTTCGGATAAAGCCTCGGCATTGATGGAAGTTTCTTTTTTCTGATTAACATCATTTTTATTCAAAGCAACCACAACGGGGATTCCCAGTTCCAAAAGCTGGGTTGTAAAAAAAAGGCTTCGGCTTAAGTTGGTTGCATCCACGATGTTGATGATGGCATCGGGGTTTTCATTTTTTACATAGGCGCTGGTAATGCTTTCCTCTGAAGTAAACGGTGACATGGAGTAGGCACCGGGAAGGTCAACGGCAATCAGTTCCCGGGAACCGTCGTAAAAAGATTTTTTAATCGGACTTTCCTTTTTGTCCACCGTTACACCGGCCCAGTTTCCCACATGTTCATTTTTCCCGGTAAGGGCGTTGTACATGGTGGTTTTACCGCTGTTGGGATTACCTGCTAAAGCGATTCTCATGTTTTTCCTCCTTATAAATGAAAAAAGTTTTATATCATTCACCATTGATTGAGCATTCTAACGTGAGGTAGGCATGACTAACCAATAGGCAAAAAAACAATATTATCTAACAAGAATCAAAGATGCCAATTCGTTATCAATGTTGTAGCGGCTGTCTTTTACGGAAATGACACAGCCGTTTTTCTTCCGGGATACCACGGTAATCGGTTCACCGCCGTAACAGCCGAGAGAAAACAAAAAGGCATTTAATTCTTCGTCGTTGGTCAGAATCTCACTGACAATATATTCCTGTTCTGTCTGTACTTCGGTTAAATTCATAGGACTTCTCCCATATATGTACGCCTTTAAGAAGGCAGTCAAGTTTGGTAATTTTTGGCGTTAGTCTAATCTAACACATCCGGGTGTATAGTAACACAAATAAAAAAAGAACGCAACCGTTTTTTTGAAAATTTTTACATAAAAAAGAATGTGTTATCGTGGTCTTTTTCATACTATTGTGCTAGAATGTTTTCGTATATACTATATCATGTAGTAATATCAGGAAGGAGTAAACGGCTCATGAGAATTATTGTTGTTGGCTGCGGCAAGGTGGGGGCGACCATCACAGAGCAGCTGATTCAGGAGAACCATGATGTTACAGTAATCGATAAAGACAGTAATGTTGTTACGGACATTACCAATAATTTCGATGTGATGGGGTTGGTAGGAAACGGTGCCAGCTATGAAATACAAAAGGATGCCGGGATTGAAAAGACCGATCTTTTGATTGCTGCTACGGATTCGGATGAACTGAATCTTCTTTGCTGTTTGATTGCAAGGAAGGCAGGTAACTGCAACACCATCGCCAGAGTGCGCAATCCCCTTTACAGCAAGGAAGTAAGTTTTATTAAAGAGGAACTGGGGCTTTCCATGACCATCAATCCGGAGTATGCGGCGGCAACGGAAATTGCCCGTCTGCTTCGATTCCCATCGGCAATAGAAATTGAAACCTTTGCCAAAGGCCGAGCGGAGCTTTTGAAGTTTCCCATAGCGGAGGGTTCTGTTTTACATAACCGGAGCTTGGTCGAAGTGTCGCAGAAAATCAAGGAAGAAGTCCTTATTTGCGTAGTAGAGCGCGGCGACGAGGTCATTATTCCCAACGGTAGTTTTGTATTGCAGGAAAATGACGTTGTCAGCATCATTGCCTCCCCCAAAAAGGCAAAGCAGTTCTTTGATAAAATCGGTGTTGACACCCATCAGGCCAAGGATGCAACCATCGTAGGAGGTGGCACCATAGCCCATTATCTGGCGGAACAGCTGTTAAACACCGGTGTGGCAGTAAAAATTGTCGAGAAGGATTTGAAACGCTGCGAAGAACTTAGCGAGCTGCTTCCGGGGGCCATTATCATACACGGCGATGCCACCAATCAGGACGTGTTGCTGGAAGAAGGCACCAACCGGGCCGATGCGGTGGTTACCCTTACCGGGCTGGACGAAGCGAATATTTTCCTTTCGCTTTTTGTGAGAAACAGTTCAAAGGCAAAGGTGATTACAAAAGTTGACCGAATTAACTTTAGTGAGCTTATGGGCACATTCCCACTGGGCAGTGTGATAAACCCTAAGAAAATTACGGCAAATTATATTATCCGTTATGTACGGGCGATGCAAAATTCCATCGGAAGCAATGTGGAAACCTTATACCGGATTGTAAACAACAAAGCGGAGGCGCTGGAATTTACCATTAAAGGAGATGCGCCGGTTCTGGGCATTCCCCTTAAGGATTTGACACTGAAGAAGAATTTGCTGATTGCCTGCGTGAACCGGAAGGGAAAAATCATTATCCCCAACGGTATGTTTACCTTAGAGCAGGGCGATACGGTGGTGGTGGTTACCACCCAGCAGGGACTTGGAGATATTCGAGACATATTAAAATAGTGAGGAAAGAAAATGAATTATGGCATTATCGGTTACATTTTAGGATGGGTGCTGACGATTGAATCTTTATTTATGTTTCTTCCTTGCATTATTGCTGCAATCTATCGGGAAGAAACCGGATGGACTTTTTTGACAGTGGCGGTCATCGGCCTTTTGGCGGGCTTTGTCATCACCCGCAGAAAACCGAAAAACACGGTGTTTTTTACCAGAGAGGGCTTCGTAATTGTGTCCCTTTCCTGGATTGTAATGAGTCTTGTGGGAGCTATTCCCTTTGTTTTAAACGGCGATATTCCGAATTTTACCAATGCACTTTTTGAAACGATTTCCGGATTTACGACAACGGGGGCCAGCATACTTGCGGATGTGGAAGCGTTGTCGAAGTGCAGTCTGTTTTGGAGGAGCTTTACCCACTGGATTGGGGGTATGGGTGTACTGGTATTTTTGCTGGCGATATTGCCCATGACCGGCGGACACAACATGCACCTGATGCGGGCAGAAAGTACCGGCCCCGCAGTGGGAAAACTGGTTCCCAAGGTGAAGGAAACCGCCAAGATTCTTTATATGATTTACTTTTGCATGACCGTTGTCCAGATTGTGCTTTTGCTGATTGCGGGAATGCCCTGGTTTGACGCGGTCACCACGGCGGTGGGAACGGCAGGTACCGGAGGCTTTGGAATTAAGGCGGATAGTATGGCGGGGTATTCGCCTGCGATACAATGGATTGTTACGATTTTCATGATTCTTTTCGGCGTGAATTTCAATATGTATTATCTGCTTTTGGGAAAGAACAAGCTGAATGCGTTTAAACTGGAAGAGGTACGCTGGTATTTTGTGGTGATTTTGGTTTCTACGGGAATCATTACGGCCAATATTGCAAGCACTTACAGCAATCTTTCGGATGCGGTAAGGGATGCGGCTTTTCAGGTCGGCTCCATCATTACCACAACGGGATTTGCCACGACGGATTTCGTTATTTGGCCCATGGCATCCCAGGTGATTTTGGTCATTCTCATGTTCCTGGGTGCCTGCGCAGGCAGTACCGGCGGCGGCGTGAAGATTTCACGAATCGTCATTATGCTTAAGGCGGTTAAGCAGGAAGTGATGTATCTTTTGCATCCCAAGAGCGTGAAGATGATTAAGATGGATGACAAAGCATTGGATAAGAGCGTGGTGCGGAATGTGACGGTATTTTTGGCAACCTACGTACTGATTTATATCGTATCGCTCATTCTGGTATCCTTTGATAATTTTGAT
The DNA here is from genome assembly GCA_015057055.1 of Lachnospiraceae bacterium. GTDB lineage: Bacteria > Bacillota > Clostridia > Lachnospirales > Lachnospiraceae > NK4A136. The sequence continues at coordinate 43,198 of SVFE01000015.1, forward strand.
TTTGCGACAACATTTACCGGTGTTATGGCAACGTTGAATAATATCGGTCCCGGACTTGGGGCAGTGGGACCGACCGGAAACTTTGACGGGTTCTCGGATTTATCCAAGTACGTATTGATGTTTGATATGCTGGCGGGCAGGCTTGAGTTGTATCCGATGCTGCTTCTCTTGACACCGGCAGTATGGAAGAAAAACTAAGGAGGGGAAAGTTATGTGGAGTAGACAACAGTTAAAAGAGAATGCCAAGATTACCCAGGGTAACTGCTACTGGCAGAGCGTATTGGTAGCATTTATCGCGGCGTTTTGCATGGGAGGTTCCGGCGGAAGCAGCGGAAGTGGCGGAAGTTCATCCGGTGGAGAGGACGTTCCTTACATGGGTACATGGTCACCGGAATTGCAGGAATTTTTTGTCGACGTTTTAATCGGAATAATCGTCTTGGTGCTGGTTATGATTATCATCGGAGCAGCGATTCAGGCGTTTTTGCTGAATCCGCTTTATGTGGGTACAAGAAGATGTTTCCTTTGCTTCAATTGCCAGGATTACAGTTTAGATAATCTCGGATACGGATTTAAGGGAAATTACAAAAACTGCGTAAAGATTATGTTTCTCAGAAGCATGTTTAATTTCTTCTGGTATTTGCTGTTTATTGTGCCCGGTGTGATTAAGGCATATGAGTACCGGATGATTCCGTATATTATTGCGGAAAATCCCAACATCAGCAGCAAGGAAGCGTTTGAATTGTCCAAGAAAATGATGGACGGTGAAAAAATGGAAGCCTTTATTTTGGATTTGTCCTTTATCGGCTGGCATCTTCTCAGTGTATTTTTCACCTGCGGCATTTTGAGTATTTTCTATGTGAATCCTTATGTGGAGCACACCAATGCGCAGTTGTATTTTGTTTTGAAATCCAAGATTTTCGGCAGCGCTTACGGGGCCAACCAGTACGCTTATGCAGGCGGCTACCAGAACGGTGGTTACCCGAATGGCGGCTACCAGAACAGTTACCAGAATGGTTATCCGAACGGCGACTACCAAAATAGTGGCTATCAGAATGGCGGTTACCAAAATAGTGGCTATCAGAATGGCGGTTACCAAAATAGTGGCTATCAGAATGGCGGTTACCAAAATAACGGCTACCAGAACAATGGGCAGCCATATGACCAGAATTATAATAATAACCAGAATTTCAATAGCAATCAAAACCCTTACGATGGCGGTAATAACAACAATTAGCGCGGAGGAAAAATATGGGAAGTACAGGAGAGGAAAAGAAAACATCGGTCTTTCTTACGGCGCTGAAATGGGCAGTGCTGCTGTTTTTGGCAACGGTAGGCGTCATGGTGGTATTCGGACTGATTCTCGGCCGGCTGGAAGGGCTCAGTCAGGGATATCTGATGGCAACCTTTGGCTGGTTCGGAATCATTATCACCGGCGGAATCGGTACGCCGGTGCATGAATTGTCCCACTACATTATGTGTAAGGTTTTCGGCTATCGGGTGCATGAACTGGTGCTGTTTCGGCCTTTTGCGGCAATGCAGGACGGTGTGCTGGGCTATGTGAGTTTTTCCAAAGACCCTACCAATTTATGGCAGACGCTGGGCTCCTTCTTCGTGGGCACGGCGCCCATGATATTCGGACCGCTTCTTGTGCTTTTGCTGTTTCGACTGATGATGCCCGGAGCATATCAGAAGGTGAATGAAGAAATCGGCACATCTTTGGAGGACGATAACATCAGCATCGCAGCAATTTTTAAAATGGTGTTTGTGGTGCTGCGGGAGATTATGAAGCAGATTCTTGATTTTGACAAAAAGACGTTTTTTTCAAACTTTTTGTTTTTGTATCTGACGCTTTGCATCACCTCTCATACGACGCTGAGTACGGCGGATATTCAAAATTCTCTGGCGGGGATGGCGATGGTATTCGGAATCTTTTTTCTGATTGGCCTTCTTACCGCTATTGCGAAGCAAAACATTGCCAAGGATATCATGAAAATTGCTCTTTTAATCGGCAGCTTCTTTATGATGGCGCTGGCCTTTTCCGCACTGGGAACGGCTCTGGCATATCTGTTTTTTGTAATTAAATCGGTGATTTGGCCGTTCTAGTCTTGCTTTTTAAGCAAAAGACGGCTATAATGCATATGTTTTACAGGGAGAATCTAAGGAGTGTTCGATGAAATAATCCGGGGGAGAAAAAAGAAAAGAGGATGATTATGAAAAAATTAGTATCAGTAGTTTTAGTAATGATGATGTGCGTGTGCGTGCTTTGCGCATGCGGCGGAGAAGATGGTCAAAATACGCTGGTTATGGCTACCAATGCATACTTCCCTCCTTATGAGTATTATGAAGGCGAAGCAATTGTTGGTATCGATGTGGAAATCGCGCAGGCAATTGCAGATAAGCTTGGTATGGAATTGGAAGTTCAGGATATGGAATTCGCTTCTATCCTGACTGCAGTACAGAGCGGTAAAGCCGATATCGGTATGGCAGGTATGACGGTTACGGAAGAGCGTTTGGAAAGTGTAAACTTCTCCATCTCCTATGCAACCGGAATCCAGTCCATCATTGTGTTGGAAGGTTCTGACATTGCTTCCGTAGATGATTTGGCAGGTCACATGATTGGTGTACAGCTCTCCACCACAGGTGATATTTACGCGACGGACGAATTCGGCAGCGATTATGTAATACAGTACAACAAGGGTGCCGATGCAATCCTTGCTCTTCTTCAGGGAAAGGTTGATGCAGTCATCATCGACAACCAGCCGGCAATCAATTTTGTTGCAGCCAATGAAGGTCTTGTGATTCTTGATACCGAGTATGCAATCGAAGAATATGCAGCTTGTATCGCGCAGGACAACGAGGAACTTTTGACGCAGGTAAATCAGGCGTTGGAAGAGTTAATTGCTGACGGAACCGTTCAGGCAATTTTGGATAAATATATCGTGGCAGAATAAAATTTCATACGAACGAGACAAGAATAAGGTCCCGACTTCCGGAAGGAGGTCGGGGCTTTTTTGATGGATTTGGGGGTGAAAAAACCTGTTTCGAAACATGGAAAATGAAGAAAGGAATTTTTATTATGAACAAAAGATTGAAACACCATATTGCCGGTGTACTGGATATGGTGACTGTTTTTTCCATGCTTTTTGAACACTTAGCAATACTTCCCGTATATGCAGCAACTGGCGAATACCCCTACATGATGTTTGCATCGTCAGGAGACGAAGGGGCCATTACCCTTACGACCAATAACGTGGGTATCAACGGGAATGTGGCGACCAACGGCTCGATGGTAACAAGCAGCCAGAATGTCAACATTAACGGAACCCGGACGGAGAACCTAGAAAATCCGTATTAATTCGATGAATTTGAACATGAATAATGTTATACTGATAGCAGAGAAGATTACGAATGAGGCAAACGGAATTAACGGCGGAAAGAACTGGTGCGGATTTTAGCAGTGTATTTAATTATATAACACCAAATCATGCCTGCTACGATAGAATTATCTGCGTAGGCTCTTTGCAAAGGCCCACTTATGATTCTCATAATCAACCGGTGTATCGATGACGGTTTATGAAGGAAGAAATCAAACGACAGGAACGCCGGTACATACCGACACAACAGTAAGAGAAGGACTGGTCGGCATGCTGCTACCGGAAGGAATCTACACTGTTGTGGCCAGCGACGGAACGACAACAAAGCACTTTAATATCATAATCAATGGTGATTACACGTGTTATACAGTGCGCTTCTAGGGAGGATAAACATATGCGAATGAAGAAAAAAGACATAATTATTAACATTCTATGTGTTCTGTGGATTATCCTTGTACTGATTTTAAAGTTTAATGGGGAATATACCGTTCAGAGGATAGAAGACTTGTCCCAACTGAATAATCTTAGAAAAGAAAATCTTATAGTAGAATATGCTATTGAAAAAAACCGTGGAATTTTATCAGAGGAAGAATTGCAAATGGAAGGAGTTATTGAAAGACAGATTGCAACTCTGTGTATTATGGAAGACGGCTCCGTATATTTTTTAAATACATCGCAGCCAATGATTGGATATTTAAATGACAATTTACTTCCGCATGTTGAACCGAATTCTTTATCTACCATTGTGTATTCCGCATACTATATGGGACGATTATCAACGCTGGATTTGTTATTTTTGAAATGCAACAGAGCATTGATTAATCCGGAGGCAAGGAACGTAGGTGTATTTCACAGTGAAGCGAGTCCGGCCGAAGGAACTACAGGGGGAGATTTACAAAGTGAAGATGGTTATAGCAAAGAACAGAGGCTGAAGCACTATGGATTTAGTTTGTATGGCATAGATGTAAAGTACGGGAATGGAATATATGTATGCGAGCGTACAATTACAGGAGAATACTGGAGTATTACGTTAGATATTAATTCACTTATTCTTATCCCGTGGCTTCGTACATCCTGGCATTACAGAGAATACATAGACCTCATGTATCAGGAACTCTATCCGTGGCTGGTGGAGGAATGATTTGGTTCTTTTTGTTATAAAAATAATTCCATAAATCCCTTCCTGCATTTCGTATCTATTAAAATGGATAAATCTGTGAGGTTCAGCAATGCATGGGATTATGTTGCCACCTTGGAAC
>SVFE01000067.1 GCA_015057055.1 Lachnospiraceae bacterium
GCAGTTAACAATAACGTACTCTATTTTTTCCGGTTCTTTCGGACTGAGTTTCACGTGGGTAGGAAATCCTGCGCCACCCATTCCGACAATACCGGCTTCTTTTATTACGGATATAATTTCCTCTCTGGACATTTCATCGAAGACTTTTTCATTGATCGGAGGGGCACTTTCGTATAAATTGTCATTTTCAATCACGATGCAATTTACGTTATCACCGGAAACCACGCGTCTTTTTTCAATTGCTTTCACGGTACCGGAAACCGAGGAATAAATGGGCGCGGAAACAAATCCTCCGGCCTCTGCAATTTTTTCACCGGCAAGAACTCTGGCACCCTTTTCCACAATGGGAACCGCAGGAGCGCCGATATGCTGGGACAAAGGATATACCAAATCGCCCTTCGGCAAGACTTCCCGGATTTTTTTATCCTTGGACAAATCCTTTCCGTCGTATGGATGTATTCCGCCGCAAAAAGTAAAACCGGCCATTTCGTTCACCAAACCTTTCTTTCTGTTTAAAATTCTCTTTCTCTAGTATATTATTTTTTTGTCGAAATTACTATATCAAATTTCGATATTTATAAGTTACCAGACAGGCTTTTTCATTGAAAACAAAACCATTTTATGGTATCATTTATTTGTATGTTGTTACAGTTCTATATAAACATTACAAAAGGAAGGATACTTCAAAATGAGAACAATCAGTACCGATTTCCATAATTATTATCCGACATACCCCATTGATGTTTTGGCCGATAAAGAGGAGGTCCTTTTTTTGGATATTGAAACCACCGGACTCTCCCCTAAAAGTTCCAATTTGTACTTAATCGGATGCGTATATTTTGAAAACGATATGTGGCACTCCATTCAATGGTTCGCGGAAAAATACGAAGAAGAACTCCAGGTTCTGACTTCCTTCTTTACTTTCTTAAAAAAATATCGTTTCTTAATACATTATAACGGAAATCAGTTTGATATTCCGTATTTGTTGAATAAGTGCGAACAGTATGAACTGGATTTTAACTTTGATCACTGTGACGGCATCGATATCTATCGTCGTATTGCACCCTATCGCGATTTACTCGGCCTTCCGGATTTAAAGCAAAAAACCGTAGAGGAATTCTTAGATTGCAAACGCAGCGATATATATACCGGCAAACAGCTGATTGAAAAATTTCACGATTATGTATGTGACCGCAGTGAAAATGATTTAAATGATATTTTGCTCCATAATGAAGATGATTTAAAAGGAATGCTGAAAGTCATTTCCATGCTTTCCTATTGCGATTTATTTAATAAAAATATCCGTGTCATGAAAGCGCAGGCAAATTATTTTAATGACGCCAGCAAAAAACGCTGTCAGGAAATCGTTATGAAGCTTCGATTTGAAACACCGCTTCCCATGCCGATTTCCTTCCGTTCTCTCGGATGTTATTTCTCCGGGAATGAGTTGGACGGTATTTTAAAAGTGCCTATTTACGAAGAAGAATTAAAATATTTTTATTCCAATTATCAGAATTATTATTATCTTCCTGCGGAAGATATTGCAATGCACAAGTCCGTTGCTACTTTCGTAGATAAGGCCCATCGCGTACAGGCAAATGCATCCAATTGCTATACCCGAAAAATGGCCCTTTATCTTCCTCAGTGGGAAGTACTCATCACACCGTTTTTCAAACGGGATTATCGCTCCAAAGAATTGTTCTTTGAACTTACGGATGAGTTCAAAAAAAGCCGTTCCGGATTTGGTATGTATGCTCAGCATGTGTTAAATTCCATGTTCCAATCCTATGAATAAAAGTTATTTCGTAATCATACTTTTTATACAATTTTTATCAACAAAAAAGGACTGTTTGAAACAGTCCTTTTCTTTATGATTTTTCTTTAAAATAGCTACACAAATTATAAACTTTTCTCATAAAAGAAGGAATTTTTTCTTCCGTAACCGATTGTACGGTAATTCACAATCTGCTCCGTACTTCCGATAAACAAAATCCCGCCTTTATTCAAGCTACTGTAAAACTTACGATAAACCATATCCTTGGCTTCTTCCGTAAAATAAATCAAAACATTACGGCAGACAATATAATGAAAATCCTTCGGATAAGCGCTGTCCAGCAAATTATGCTTGGAAAATGTAACCCGTTCTTTAATTTCCTTGGAAATCTGGTAAGAATCACCGACTTTGTGGAAATATTTCGTCAAAAACTCTTTCGGAACGGAAGCTACCGATTTTTCACTATATAAACCAAGTTTGGCTTTTTCAATAATCTGTTCATCCAAATCAGTCGCATAAATTTTAATCTGATGCAACGGAATATGTTTAGACAAGGCCATAACAAGAGAATAAGGCTCATCTCCGGTAGAACATGCGGCGCTCCAAATCTTCAAATTTGTCCCAAAAGTCTGAACCAAATAAGGAATTATTTCTTTATCCATATACTCCCACTGGTCGGGATTACGATAAAACTCAGAAACATTTATCGTAAGATAGGTTACAAACTCTTTAAACAACACCGGGTCCGTCTTCAAAGCCAAAACAAAAGCCGAATATCCTTTCAGCCCTTTGCGGGCTATCAAAGAATCTATTCTTCGTTTCATTTGAGTCTCTTTATAACTACTCAAATCGATTCCTGTCATTTGCATTATTTGAGTTTTAAAATAAATGTAATCATCTGCCACGAATCGAGCCCTAACCTTTTATTTATTCTTCTGCAGTCTCTTCCGTTGTTTCTTCCGCAACTTCTTCATCCGCAAGCAATTCTTTAATGCTGAGACTGATTCTCTTTTCATCAGGATTTACATCAACAATCGCTGCTTCTACTTCATCTCCGATTTTTAAAACATCGGAAGGCTTTTCAATATGAGCCTTAGAAATCTGAGAAACATGCAAAAGTGCATCAACGCCTTCTTCCAACTGAACAAATGCGCCAAACTCAGTCATTCTTGCAACTTTACCTTTTACAACACTGCCTACCGCATAACGCTCTGCAGCATCGTGCCAAGGATTGTTCTCTTCAAATTTAACACTAAGACCAATCTTATCTTCATTGATTTCTTTAACGATAACCTTAACTTCATCTCCTTTACGGAACAAGCTGGAAGGATTATCAATTCTTCCCCAGCTCATTTCAGAGATATGAAGAAGTCCGTCTACACCACCGATATCAACAAATGCACCGAAGCTGGTAACATTTTTAACAACACCGTCAATGATATCACCTTCCTGAAGTTTCTCAAGAAGTTCTTTCTTAAGAACACTCTTCTTTTCACGAAGAACTGTCTTACAATCACCGATATATCTTCTCTTCTTGGGATCGAATTCACTCATAATGAATTCTACTTCCGTATTTGCCAAAGAAGACAAATCTTTTGTGAAAGTATCTGTAGCAAGGCTGGCCGGAATAAATACCGGAACCTCATCTACAACTACCTTAAGACCGCCCTTAACAACTTCGGAAACCGTTGCTTTCAAAACAGTCTTATTTTCAAATGCTTCTTTCAATACTTCACTTACTTTTTCAGCAAGAAGACGTTTATAGGATAATACAACCTGTCCATCGCCGTCATTCATCTTAAGGACTTTTACATTAAGAACGTCCCCGGGTTTAACGACGCTGGGCAAATCTACGGAACTGTCATTGGTATATTCATTCTTTGCAATGATACCGTCAGATTTATAGTTGATATTCACGGCTATCTCATCAGCAGTAACAGAAATAACGGTTCCTTCCACCACGTCCCCCATTTTAATATTTGTAAATGAATCTTCCAACATTTGTTCAAAACTTAATTCTGACATATTTTTGAACCTCCTCAATAATATTGTTTGGGGTGGAAGCCCCCGCTGTGATTCCTATCCTGCCATATTCTTTCTCTAACTCTAAATCCCTTAATGTCTGGATAAAAAATGTGTCCGGGCATTCCCTTTTACAAATCTCATAGAGTTTTCTGCTGTTCGAGCTTTGGGCATCTCCGATTACAATCATTGCATCTGAATTCATTGCAATTTCCTTGGCCTCAGCCTGCCTTTTTCTCGTAGCATCGCATATAGTATTCACAATATTAATATCATAACCTTTTTTCTCTAGGATTTCAACAAAATCTTGAAATTTATTGTAGTTAAATGTCGTTTGTGACACAACACAAATCCCGTTTTCGGATTTTTTTTCATACGATTCGGCCTGGGATAATTCTTCAATAATTGTTGCCGGGATTTTTGACCATCCTTTTATTCCTTCCACCTCGGGATGACCGGAATTGCCGATAATAATGATTTCCTTGCCCTCACGGCTCTCCTTATCCACGATTCCGTGAATACGCTTTACAAAAGGACAGGTCATATCAATATAATCAATACCCTTATCTTCCAATAATTGCATAATATATTCCGGTACACCGTGGGAACGAATAATGACCACGCCCTCCTGTACCGACAGAAGTTCCTCCTCAGTGCGTAGCGTAACAACGCCTTTACTCTCTAAGTCTTTAACCACTTCATCATTGTGAATAATCGGCCCGTAGGTATAGATTTTTTTTCCGGTTTCCACCTGTTCGTAAACCATATCAACCGCCCGTTTTACCCCAAAACAAAACCCGGCGGTTTTTGCCAATGTTACTTCCACACTGTCATCCTCCTATGATATAATTCTTACACTTTCTATCCTTTGTAATTACATGGTTTCACGGACAAGGGCAACGATTTTTTCCTCAACCTCTTCGATTGTAAGGGCGGAACTGTCAACAAGAATCGCATCTTCCGCCTGTTTAAGCGGTGCAATTTCCCGGTACATATCACGTTGATCACGTTCAATGATATCTTTTTCAATCCGGAAAAGATCCGGTGTTTCTCCCTTAGCAACCAGTTCATCATAACGTCTTTTCGCCCGAACCTTTGCACTTGCCGTTAAAAAGATTTTCGGATTGGCGTCCGGTAATACGTGGGTTCCTATATCGCGTCCATCCATAACTACATTATTTTTTCTTGCCAAATCTCTTTGTAAATCCAACAATTTCATTCTTACCTTGGGATAAACCGAGCAGGCAGAAGCCATATTTCCCACTTCTTCCGTCCGAATAAATCCATTCACATTTTCACCATTTAACATAACCAGCTGTTCGCCGTTTTCAAAGCGAATGGAAACCTCCGCCTGCTCAATCATATTGCTTACCGCTTCCTCATCCGAACCATCAACACTATTTCGAATTAAGAAAAGCGCCATGGCCCGGTACATTGCTCCCGTATCCACATAAATGGCATTTAATTTTTTAGCCACTCTTTTCGCAATGGTACTTTTTCCGGCTCCGGCCGGTCCGTCAATCGCAACTGCAAATGTCATATTTATTCCTCCTGTCTCTATCAATACTGTCATGTAATTTATTCACATTTTTCACCTGCATGAAGCCCCGCTAAACATCCGGTACTCCATGCAATTTGAAGATTAAATCCTCCGGTTAATGCATCTACATCTATCATTTCGCCTGCAAAATACAATCCTTTCACCAATTTCGATTCCATTGTGGAGGGATTGATTTCTTTTACGCTGATACCGCCCATTGTTATGATGGCTTCATTTAAATCCCGGCATCCCGTCACCGTAAATTCCATCCCTTTAAGAATCGTAACCAGACGAAGGCGTTCTTCTTTTGTAATTTCATTTACCGTCTTATCTTCCGCAATATCACACATAGCCGGAAGCACGCCGGCCATTTTGGAAGGCACAAGCCCGGGCAAAATATTTTTAAATTGTTTTTTTCCGGCTTCTTCAAAATCACGAAGAATTCTTTTATCAAGCATTTCAAAAGAAAGTGCCGGTTTCAAATCAATGACCGCCTTGCATTCATCTCTAAAATGATTTTTATTACGATAAGAAGAAGCAGACAACACCAAAGGACCACTCATACCAAAATGAGTAAACAACAGCTCACCAAAGCCTTCAAAAAGACGTTTTTTCCCGCAAAACAACTGCAGCGAAACATTTTTCAGAGAAAGCCCCTGCATCATTTTACATTCCTCTTCCTTCACAACAAAAGGAATCAGACCGGGGCGAAGTTCCTTTACGGAATGCCCAAGACGCTCTGCAATTTTAAATCCTTCACCGTCAGAGCCCGTGGAAACATAGGATTTTCCACCGGTTGCCAAGATGACCGCATCCGCCAAAATTCTTTCCTTCTCTTTTGTCACTACCCCGGTTATCCGTTGATTATCCGTAAGTATTTCCTTAACCTCACAATTTTTATGAACCGTAACATTTTTCTTTTTCAGAGAATTCTCCAAACATTTAATAATGTCAGAAGAATGGTCACTAACAGGAAATACACGCTCTCCACGTTCAATTTTTAACGGACATTTTCCGGTTTCAAAAAACTCCATCACCTGAGCGGAATCAAAACCATATATGCTGCTGTACAAAAACTTGGGATTACTGATTACATTCCGGAAAAAATCTTCTGTGTCGCATGCATTGGTAACATTGCAACGGCCTTTTCCCGTAATAAAAACTTTTTTCCCCAGTTTTTCATTCTTTTCAATCAAGATTACTTGATTGTCATTTTGCGCTGCATGATACGCTGCCATCATACCGGCTGCGCCGCCGCCCACTACAATTATTGTTTTCATTTATTCCAATGCATCTCCGTCTATGCCCAAAATTTCATCGTTTTCATAGGTCTGATAATTATTCCAGGTTTCCTCCAAGCGTTTCAGGTTCTCGGAAATTTTATCCTTATTTTTCATGGAAAAACACACCAAAAGGGCATTGATTACGCTAAGGGGAGCCGTGAGGGAATCCACTATGGAAATCATATCACTTTTTGCCCATAAATTACAGGTGGAATACATATTTAAAGGAGAAAACGAGCTGTCTGTAATGGTAATAATCCTTGCTCTTCGCTCATTGGCAAATTCAAGCGCCCGAAGGGTTCGCAGAGAGTATCTTGGAAAACTGATTCCCACCACCGCATCCTCTTCGGATACATGTATCATTTGCTCGAATATTTCACTTACGTTTGTTGTTTTTATCAGGACAATATTCCCACGAAGCATGTTCAGATAAAAAGCAAGAAATTCCGCCAATGGCGCACAGCTACGGAGACCCACAACATAAACCGTTTTTGCTTCGTTTAACATCGTAACGGCATTTTCCATACTATCAAAAGGAAAGACATCCAAAGAGTCCAAAATATTACGGGCATCCATGGTAAGGATGCCTTTTACAATTTCCCCGCTTTCACAATCACTGTATTTTGAATTTACGCGACCGGAAACACCGATTCTTCCTTGCATCCACTGTGCCAATTCCTTTTGAAATTCACTAAATCCCTGATAGCCAAGCGACGACGCAAAACGAACTACCGTGGATTCACTAACCCCTGTTTCAGCCCCGATTTGTTCTGCTGTCATAAAAGCCGCCCGGTCATAATGTTCTAAAATAAAATCCGCTACCTTCTTCTGGCTTTTACTCATTTTCCCGTATTTTGCATTAATCAAATCAGGAATGCCTAAATTTACCAGATGTTTTGAATTATTGTCTTTCATGCCATTCTCCGTTGTCCTTTTTTTAAAAATCCCCGCAGCAAAACGCTGCGGGGTAAAAATGTTCAAAACATGTTCTTATACAGGATAAGCCCCATTCTTGGAATCTGCTTTGTTCATATCTACTTTTTCCTGCTGTGCCTGACGATATTTAAAGAAGTCAATAGCTACCTGAGGG
>SVFE01000016.1 GCA_015057055.1 Lachnospiraceae bacterium
CGATAATTTCCAGAATGCAGGAATAGCCCAGTCTCGTTAAATCCATAACATTGCGGTTGTATAAATTGGCATAAAATGCATTGTCATAGAAATAACGCTCTGACACGATAATTCCGATGTTTCCGCTGGTTCCGTCCTTCATGCTTTTGGCAAAAGAATTGTACCGGTAGCCCATCTCCTTAGCCTTTTCCTTAATGCTTTCCCTTACCTGGTCACTGACGCCCTCTTTATCCGACAGTGCCTTGGACACGGTAACGGTACTTACCCCCAACTCCTTTGCAATATCACTCATTGTAATGTTTTTTACCATTTGTTATCCTCTTTTCCTCTTTTTGGTAGGTTTTCCTATTTACTTTTCACAACGGCGAAGCACCTCAATGCACATGCGGCCATTGTGATAGGGACATTTCCAAGCCTCTACAATAGGTTTTTCCGTGAGGGGCTCTCCTTCTTCCGTAACCGCATAGAACCATTCGCTTCCGCTCCGTTTATCAATCTGATGGGTTTTGATGAATTCCCATTCTTTTTCTGCAGCCTCCAGATATTCCTTCTTCTCCGGCGACTTTTCATAACCATTCAAAAATCCTACTACGGTTTCTGCCTGTACCCACCAAATGCGGGTGGTATCCACCGTTCCTCTTTCGCATTCATTGGCAAGGGAACTTCCGTTAAACGCCACCCGATATACATTTTCCGTCAAATTCTTCGTTATGGGTGTCATTTTTTCCCGGTAAACATCCTCGCCGATTACTTCCACGCCCCGGTCAATCAACCACGCCGTTTCGATATCATGTCCGTAGGAATGCAAATCAATAAGCGAATTGTATTCCCGGTCAAAAAATACTTCCTGTCTGTGCAGCGCGGGATTGTACATCTTTTCTGCAAATACATCCATCATCCAGGTAAGTCTTTCCTTTACTTTATCGCACTTACCTACCCGGTATAACTCCGTGTACGCCTCAAAAACATGCAAAAGGGTATTCATTGTTTTATCTGCCATTACACCATTTTCGGAAAGCTTGTCATTATCCGCCTTCTCAAAATGAATATTAAATGCCTCCATATAACCCAAATCATCCCTGCACCTATTTTCAATTATCTCAAACAGTTCATACGCCAAATCCAGCGCTTCTTTGTCCCCAGATGCTTCATAATAGGAAGACAACGCATAAATGCAGAAGGCCTGATTATAGGTATGCTTGGTAGTATCCTCCGGTTTTCCGTCGTAGGTCATGGACCAGAACACACCGCCGTTTTCTCTGTCAATGCAGTAATTTTTCAAAAATTCGTAGCCGTGTTTTGCTTCCTCCAGCAAACTTTCATCCTTTAAAAGGGTATAAGCATTCGAGAAAAACCAGGTTATCCGGTTATTTAAAATACAACCTTTTACTGCCTTTTTATCCAGCACCAAATCATGGCTTAAATATCCGTAATATCCGCCGTATTCATCATCCCTGAGATTTTTCCAAAAAGGAATAATTTTGTCGGTTAATTCATATCTGATTTCTTCCACTGTCTGCTTTTTCATTTCCGGGCCCTGCCTTTCTTATCGTTATTATCGTTAAAAATGTGTTTCGAAACAAATTCATTAAAGTTACCAATCTTCTCTGTGTTCGTAAATTCCCGGCAACTTCGCACAAAAATAGAGCGAAAGCCTTCCCTGACTTTCACTCTATCATAGATTTTTTTCATTTGAAATAACTAAATTAAATTTTTACTTAATCGATAAACTTATCCCTGTTCTCTTGTTCAAATTGCACACATTATTCCGGTTGCAATTCATAAAAATAAGCGTATGTGGAGCTGACTATTCCGCCGGATACCGGATCCATGTACAAATAATCATACCCAACCGAACTATCCTCTTCATAGTACAAGGCGCCTGCGAAATCAACACCGAGGCAGAAGATATCATCCTGATAAACCGTAAATTCCACGGATTCTTCATTCCGATTTTCCAATCCGTCAATCGTCCACTTTGCCGCACCGTACAAATTACCGTCTTCATCAGCACCCAGAAAAGAATAATAAATATCCCCCAGGCGTTCCCCTTCCGGATTGTAGATTACTCCGGTATAATTTCCGGCAAGACAAATATTTTCCACCACCGGATTAAATTCACAGGACAAAAGTTCACAATCCGTTCCGTCAAAGTAATAAAGGAGTCGAATTTCCGTATGGGCAATAAAATTTTCCGTATTTTGGGAGGTAAATGTAAAGACCGCTTCTACGGTATCATCATTATAAACCGTCGCATCTAAGGTATAATTACAATCCTCCGTGGTAAAATAGGCATCTTCAATATAATAATTGTAACTGAATCCCTGTCCTGCAATATCTTCCAGCATTCTCTCTTCCGTCAACGCTGCGCTGAGATTCTCATCCACAATGACCTCATAACTTTCCGGATAAACAAAATCACATAGCGACCACTCGCCAAAATAATTGGAAAAGGTCAACGTACACTCCATCCGGTAATCACAACAGGCCGATTGCACATAATCCAACGTAACATCCACGGTTTCATAGTAAGTTCCCTCTTCGAAACGGATACCGCCGGACTGAAAAGAAATATCATTCGTAGTTTCGGCATCCGCCGTAAAATGTTCATTTCCTATGTAAAAAGAGTCAAGTCCGGAATACAACTGTTCCAAAAGTCTGCTCTCTTCCACTCCGATGAGCGGTTCGTATACCCATCGGTCCGGGTCCGTCATCAGCCCCTCTTCCACACGCCAGCCCCGTTTATCCCGATAGTCCATGGTAAACGCGTAATAACAGGTCGCATTATAGGCTTCATTTTCAATTTGAAATTCCACGAGAATCCGGGAATAATCTTGACTTTCCTCATTATCTTCCCGCTCCAAAACGGCAAAGGACACCAAACGGTCCCGGGTAGAAAAGGATTCCAACAGCGTTTCTATCATCTCATCCGCTGCCTCATTTCCCGTGGTTTCCTCTTCCGTGTTATAGATATTTTCCCCCGTAGCCTCCGGTAATTCCTCCAAAGGATTTCCGCAGCCGCAAAGCAAAAACACCAGCACACAAGTGCACATTAGCAACAAGCCTTTTTTTAACATCTTACGCCTTCCTTCTTTTACACTTCCCGCAAGGAAATCAGCATCGCCCTAAAATCTCCCCAGGGATTTTCTATGCGAAGGCCGGCTTGCATCAAAGTATCGCCGTACAAAGCCTCCGGCATCATCTCTTCCTCTTCTCCGCTTTCTATATTAAAGCGGTATACTTTGTATTTCTTTTCCGCATCCAGTCCCTTCAGCCGCATAATTACCGAATGGCAATTCGGACGCATCATGACCTGCACGTAGGTAAGCAAGGCTTCCTTCTTATCCTTACTAACCACCATATAGGCATCCCGAAGACCATTTTCCTGATACGAGGCGAGACGATAATAATCCCCGGCATTTACCAAAGGATAATATTTGTGATACATCGCCACCTGTTTCGGAATCATATTTCGGTCTTTTTCCGGAATCTTTGTTACATCCAATTCATAGCCAAAGGTCCCCGCCAAGGCCACGTAGCCTCTGGTTTCAAAAGGAGTGACCCGTCCCACCGTATGGTTCGGACAGTCGCTGACATGAGCACCCATGGAAGACAAGGGGTAAATAAGAGCCGTACCTTCCTGAATCTTCAACCGCTCAATGGCATCCGTATCATCCGAACACCAAATCTGCGGACTGTAGTACAGCATACCGGGATCAAATCTGGCGCCGCCGCCGGAACAGTTCTCCAGCAAAAGATTCGGGAATCGCTGCAAAAGCCGTTCCTGCAAATCGTACACCGCCAAAACATAACGGTGGCTGAGCTCGCCCATCCGATCCGCCGGCAAATTCATGCTCCCCAAATCCGCCAACTGACGGTTCATATCCCATTTTACATATTCCACATTGGCACTTTCCAGTACCGCGCACATTCTGTCAAATACGTAATCCACAATTTCTTTTCTGGTCAAATCCAGCACATACTGACAACGGCAAAGTCCTGCCTCTCTGCCCGGTACGGCAATCGCCCAGTCCGGATGCGCCCGGTACAAATCCGAATCCGGAGAAATCATTTCCGGTTCAAACCAGATACCAAACTTCATACCCAATTTATTGACTTCATCTACCAGATACTTCAGGCCGCCTTTGATTTTCTCTTCATTTACAAACCAATCCCCCAGTGCCCGGTTATCATCAAAACGATTTCCGAACCAGCCATCGTCCATAACCAGCATCTCGATACCGAGGCGTGAAGCCTCTTTTGCAATGGCAATCAGCTTCTCGGTATTAAAATCAAAATAAGTTGCTTCCCAATTATTTATCAGAATCGGCCGTTTACAGTCCTTGTAGGGACTACGAATCAAATGCTTGCGATACAAATCGTGATGCGCCCGGGTCATGGCGCCAAGACCTTCTCCGGAGTAAGTCATAACCACTTCCGGCGCCTGAAATGCCTCTTCTTTTTCCAGTTTCCAGCAAAAATCCTCCGGGTTGATACCCATCATCATACGGACATTATCAAACTGTCCCCGGTAAACCAATCCGGAAAAATTACCGGAGTATACAAAGTGCATGCTGTAAACTTCCCCGCAATCATCCGTCGCACCCTTGGAAAGAAGCGCCACAAAGGGATGATGCTGATGGGAAGATTCTCCACGAACGGAAGAAACGCCCTGAAATCCGCATCCCACGGGATTTCTCTGGATGTGACGCTCCCGCGCCCAGGACCCGTGAAGCGTCAGCAACTCGAAATCCTTATTATCCATATCCATGCATGCAGAATAAACCTTGGTCAGAAAAATTTCTTCTTCTCCGTGGTTAATCACTTTCACATCTCTGGCAATGGCATCCGCATCTTTAAACACACTGTAGGAAAGCACAACCTCCAAAGAAAGTACCTCATCTTGTAAGTACACTTTCAAAGTTTCACAGTCGTCTTCCCCTCCAAAGGTTGCCGGCAAACCTTCCGGCATGGGTTTTCCCTTAATAATCTCATGGCCTTTGTAATGCAATTCCAGTGCCGTATGACCGCCTTTAGTGCGGACTGCGATGGCATCTTCCCTGAAATCTCCCACGCCGTGGGTAGGATATTCCATGGGAAAACAATCCATATAGCTTAGTTTATCCCTCCCGTTAACGGAAGGCACAAAAGGAGCTTCCTGTTCCCGAAGCAAATAGCGAATATTGGTTTCCTTCAGTTTTTTTCCGTAATAGATATGTCCCAGATATTTGTCATCGGAAATGCCCATATAATAGGAAGTATTCGGCGTATCCAGTCGGAATACCTTTTCTTTTTCCAAAAATGTAATGCCCATAAAATCCTCCGAATTATGATAAAGTATGTTAAATATCGTTATCCGCAGTGGGTTCTGCCCCGCTCACTTCTTCTGCATCTTTCTCCAAATCCACCTCTTCTTCCGTATAAATCTGGGTATCAAATGCATAGCTTTCCTGCAAATACATGATCTTCAAATTTTCCGATAATTCCTTTGCGCTTTGGATTTCCGCATCTTTAATATCCGTCTTCCAAAGCCGGGTCTTTGCCGGCGTCTTAGGCGATACAAAGAACACATTATCCTCAAATATGGCATCGCCCTGAATCAGATCCAACATCAAAAACGGCGTAAAGGTATCCGTCTCTACCGTGATGGAATAATATTCCTCTTCTTCCTCCACGGTTACTACCGGCGAGGGATTTTTCAGATTCAAATGCTTATAGGGAACAAAAATCTCCGTTTCCGTGCAGCGTTTTCCGTTGCCGTATATAAATTCCGCCTCAACAAAAACATTTTCCCGTCCGTATTTTTCCAGCATTCTTCCGAACTCAAAGGTTTTTAATTTCAAAACCCGCTCGCTGTAGCTACGGCCCTCGTCCTCGTAATGCAAAAGGTCTTTTCCGTCCATATCGTATAAAGTAACCTTCACTTTACAATTGGTATCCTCCGTGCCTTCATTCGCTACGAAAGGCGTAATCTTATCCCCTTCCCTGAGCAAACTGGCGGCAATCGGTGCATAAAACCGTTTCGCCATATAATGAAGCGCCTTCCAACGGCCGTAGTAATCTATACCGGACCAGGAAGCCACCGGCCAGTTATCATTTAACTGCCAATACAGTGCACCCATACATCTGCCGCGGTTTCTCCGGAAATGCTCCACGCCGCAGCGCATTGCCATGGCTTGCAAAAGCTGACTGACATAAAGGATACTTTCAAAATCCTTCGGGTAAAGGAAATTCTCCGAAATATAGTAGATAATTTTACCGTTGGCCCAGCCGTTTTTCTGATGGTTTTCCATCACGGGGGAGAAGATATTGCGGTCCTCCAAAACCGTATAGGAATCCACGGTTTTTTTACAAGGAAAGGACTGAAATCCGAATTCCGAGCAAAACCGAAAATAATGATTGCGATATTCTTCAAAGGACTTCTGTCCGTGCCAGACATCCCAAAAATGAGTGTCTCCGCGATTCTCGTCCTGAGGATTGTCAAAACTTCCGCCGGAGGAAGGGGAAGAAGGCCAATAATCCGTTACCGGGTCATTTTCCTGCACGGCCTTTGGAAGTAAGTATTCAAACATTTTAATGTAGTCCGATTTCAAAAGCGGGCTATGCTCCTGAAAGGAACTCCAGTCGGCCCAGGCCATCTCCATTTCGTTGTTGCCGCACCACAGCGCCAGCGACGCATGGTGACGCAGTCTGGCCACGTTGTCCCTGGTCTCCGCTAAGATGTTTTCTTCCATTTCTTCGGTCAATTCATACAGGTTGCAGGCATACATCAAATCCTGCCATACCAGGATACCGTATTCGTCGCATAAATCATAAAAATCATCGGAAGGATAATAACCACCTCCCCAGATTCTTAAAAAATTAAAGTTGGCTCTGGCCGCGCTGCAGACCAGCTCTCTTTGCCGCTCTTTTGTAATTCTGGAATAAATACAATCCTCCGGAATATAGTCCGCTCCCATGGCAAATATTTTCCGTCCGTTTACTACAAATACAAAGGATTCCCCGTATTCATCCTTTTCACGAAGGAGCGATACCGTACGAAGTCCGATACGGTATTTCTTCTCATCATAGACCGTCCCTGCCTTGCGTACCACGATGTGTACTTCATAGAGGGGCTGTTCGCCCAGTCCGTTTGGCCACCAAAATTTGGGGCGTCGAATCGGGATGCGGATGGTATTTTCTCCTTTGGAAGTGCGGTAATTGCTCTGCTCCGGCATCCGGATTAATTTCAGCGCCGGCTCCTGCCCCGTTACAAACACCTCGATTTCCATGGGAATGTTATCCGTCATATGTAAAATCGGATCCACCAACAGAGTTACATTTCCGCCGCTGTGCTCCTGGGTGATAAAAACATCTTCAATCCGCACCTTGGAATAGGATTCCAAAACAATGTCCCGGAAAATTCCCGCATCCGGAAGCTGGGGACCCCAATCCCATCCAAACATGGAATGGGCCTTACGCAAATACTGATTTCCGGGAATGGTTCCGCAGGCTTTTGCCCGGATTTCCTTTCCCCCCGCAGGCCGGTACTGGGCAATGCATTTTAACGGGGAATGAATCAGTATCCGAATGTCATTGGCCCCCGGCGTTAATAACTCTTTCACGGCAAATCGGTACGTCCGGTGCATATTATTTACTCTGCCCAATTTTTTTCCATTCAAAAAAATATCGGCTACCGTATCGATACCGTAAAAAATCAAATCCGTCTCATCCTGCATCAAATGCTCTCCGGTCACTGTAAAACTACGGAAAAATTCGTAGTCTTTTTCGAAAACCGGCCCCATTTTCTGTTCGTTATTCCGGAAAAAAGGATCTTCTATTTCGCCGGCCGAAAGGAGCACCGACATTACGGAACCGGGAATCTCTGCATCATAAGACTTAAATCCCCCGGCTTCTTTCATTTTCCATAATCCGCTAAGACTCTGTTTCATCATAATCCTTACTACTCCGTTTCCACATCAAGAAAAGCAAACGGATTCTCTCCCTTTGCATTCAAAAAATTAATGAGTAAATATCCGCATCGCAACGATACCTTTTCTTCCCGGAGAATCCGCCTTACTTCGGCTTTGTCTGCAACCAGACTTTTTATGGATTCCGTATCCTCAAGGTATTCGCCCGAAAAATCACCTTTTGCAAAGCCGAAAACAACCGACGACGCCTCATCCGTATAGCCGGCGCCCATGAAAAACGGATTCCGCAGCGATTCCTCGCCTCCCTCATAGACCTCAAACTCCATCCCGGTCTCTTCCTTCATCTCCCGAATGGCCGCCATGGAAGGGGTCTCCCCTTCATCAATGAGGCCGGCAGGCAGTTCATAAATATAGTCTCCCACCGGATAACGGTATTGCTTTACCAAAATGATTTTTTCCGGATCCTCTTTTAAAAGAGGGTAAATAACCACGCCTTCCGCCTTGTGGCTTCCGGTCTTTGCCTTAATCGCATCCTCTTTGTTTCTGGACACAAAGTAGTAATCAAATTCCCTGCCGGAATCTGTCAGTGCATCCATATGATAAAAGTTCAGGAAGCGATTTTGAAATAACGCCTGTATATCCTTAAATTTCTTCATTTACTGCACTTCACCTTTGCTCAGCATATCCAGATATTTCTTGTATTCGTCCATCATCACATAGCGGTTGTCCAAAGTCTTGAGAACATCCGCAATCTGGTATTCCTCATAGGTTTTACCATCGGAAAGATTATAAATCTTATTGTCCCGGAAAGACAAAACAAAGGGACGCAAAATGTCCGATTCATTTTCCGTAAGTACAATTCCCTTTTCCCCGTTGGCAAACTGCACGCTGCAACCGGAGGGAACAATATTAATCGCATGGGTAAGTGCCGTTACCACTTTTTGGTTCATGCGGTTCCGGGGATGCTTCAAAAATTGATATGCCGCAATATCTGACCGGGGCTCCGCTCCATACTTCATCGCCGTCAGAACATCAAATTCATAAGCGACCTTCAAAATATCCACATCAATATCTTCCGGATACTTCTCCATCTCATGTACCGGTTTTTTCAAATTTCGTAAATCACGAAGCAAAAAGCTGATGTTTTTCATAACCGAAGAATCCAAGGTCATATTGTCCCGCAGAAGGCTGACACCCGCTTCCCGGTAGCCCATCAGCTGCTCATTTTCTTCCTCGGTCAAATCCGGAATCGGTTTCTTGGAAATGGACTCCGGAACCTTCAAACTTCCGATATCGTGCAAAAGCGCAGCAGTAACAATGTTGCTTTGTCTGGTCTGAGGAATATCCATCTTTCCGGAAATTGCTGCTGCCAAAATCGCCACGTTCAGGGAATGTTTGTACACATTATCCGCAGAACTTCGAAGGTTTTGCATAAAGGTAATTTTCCCTTTGTATTTTCCGAAAATTGAAAGAATCTCCCGCACAAGTCCGTTTAATTTTTTGGATGCTTTTCCTGCAGAAATGTCATCCAAAATCTCCTGCAAAGTAAACACGGACATCGTCTGAAAACGCTCAAATTCCCTGTCTTCTTCCGTCATGGGCGGAAGCGGTTCCGCCGGCTCAAGAATATAGATACCAATGAGTCCGAAATTAAAAATACTCTGGATACCCTGACTTGTAAGTTTCGAGTCCCTCTCGTATAACATGACGCCCCTTTTATTAAAAATAGGCTTTGCCAAACGCATTCCCGGCTTTAAATTTTCTGTCGCAACAAATTTCATACGCAACCCCCTTATCCCGTCAGAATATGGGAAAAATCCCATTTCCGACATCAAAAAATATCGGTGATTCTATTATAAAACATTGCAACTTAAAAGGGTAGTTTTTTATTTGTTAAATTAAAGGATTTTCCCGGCGGTCTCTCCTGCTACCGGTCCCGATAAATGAGACACACGTTTCCTATCATG
The DNA here is from genome assembly GCA_015057055.1 of Lachnospiraceae bacterium. Classification (GTDB taxonomy): domain Bacteria; phylum Bacillota; class Clostridia; order Lachnospirales; family Lachnospiraceae; genus NK4A136. Next base: position 9,878 of record SVFE01000016.1, read on the forward strand.
ACCTCGTCCTCATCCTCTAATACCATAACCTCCTCTGCGTTTAACAAAAGTCCGTTCACCCTGGTACCGTTTGTGGAATTGCAGTCCCGGATATAGATTTCTTTTTCTTTTTGAAAAATCTGCGCATGGAGCCGACTGACGGATTTGTCCGAAAGTACAATATCCACACTTTCTTTTACCTTGCCGATGGAGAGCGGTAACTTCGAAATCACATGCTCCTTTCCCCGTTTTTTCTCAATTAATACACGCCTACGGTCCGTTTCCACCGCCTCCATAAATACGGTTTTTCCGTAATCTTCCTCTTGTTCTTCTTCCGAGACGGATCTTGCGGGGGATATTATTTCTTCGGACCAGGTTTCTCTATCCGGCATAGACCATCCTTCAGCCTCGTTTACCGGTTCCCTTTCGTCTCCTCGCTTCAGACTTCTCTCACCTTTCAATACCTTCGCTTTTCTTATATTATTTACGGTCCAAAAAATACCAATTCCCACCAAAGCCAATGCGATGATTCCCATCTTCATGTTCTTTTTAAATCGAATCCACCCAAACACCAGACAAAGCATGGGCAGAACAATCAATACCGGCCCGGAAAGATAGGTTTTCCAACCTTGTAAAATGCGCTTTTGTTGATGCCCTCTTTCCTCCTCTCCCCGGGACTGCTGCCCGGATCCGTGTACCATCATCTCTTCTTCCCAAAAATCCGTATCTTCTGCTTCTTTTCTCTCCGCATCACATTCGTAATAATCAAGGCCCTTATCTTCCTTTTCTTGCGCCGGCTGATTCAATAAATCCACTAACTCCCGCATTACCAGGTTCTCTCTGCGCACCAGTTTGTAAAACCGGTATCCCAGATAAACTGCATCGGAATCCAGATGATTTATAACCTGTAAAAGATACTCCGAAAAATTTGAAAATTTTATACTTTCCGCCTCATCATAAAAAGGAAAATAAACAAATTTTAAATCCTTGGTTTCCATGTCCATATAAATAAGTTCCGGGTCCAGAAGTATTTTCTCCGGATCCAACATATACTTTCTTGCGGTTTCATACACTTTCGGAATGCCGGCCAATATAATCTTTAAATCTTCATATCCCAGCATTCCCGACGTATAAATTCTGCTTATCGGTTGCAAAGAACTGATTTCATAACATAAATCCTCTCTCCCCTCCCTTGCTCTGGTCTCCGTATTCAGCAAATATCCGATGCTGTTCTTTTTCAGCATTTCGGTTTCATAGCTTTCCCTGCTTTCCTCGCACCGGATTACCAAATAATTATGATTTAAATTCTTCCAAAACTCCGTATTTTCTTTTATCTCATTGCAATTCATTCCTTATCCTCCCAACATTCCGTCCGGCCCCGCCAATTCCTCCGTTATTTCTTCCGTATTTTCCTGTATCTCTTCTGCATTTATCCCGTCAAACTGCTTTCGAATCCGCTCCGCGGTCCGCACAAACGTGGACGAATGAAGACGCACCCCCACGCAGCTTGCACTCACATCCCAAAAGGAAGACCCGTATAATCCGTCAAATAATAATTCCTCCGGAACTTGCATATTCCCTTCTGCCTGCACGGTTACTTCATAAAATCCTGCTTCCGCACTTATTTCCGGTATTTCCATACAAATAAGTCGTCCTTCCAATAATTCCCGGCATCTGTCTTCTGCAATTTCTTCGATTTCTTCCGCAGAGTACTCCGCATACTGGCCTCCCCGGACAGCTGCCATTGCTACCGCCGATGTAACCAAACTGCGGTTATACATCAAAAATCCAAGCCACATAATAAGCAGTGTTATAACCATAATCAGCGGTATCAGAATACAGGCTTCTATGGTTGTCATCCCCCGGTTATTTCCTTTTTTCATGCAAATCCTCCCTTTCTGACGAAATAAAAAAACAATCCGATACTCAAAAACGGAACAAAAGGCAGTGTTGTTTTTTTATTCTTTTTCCGGACAACCAGCAAAACAACGGAAACTGCTGCCGCTGCCAGCAATCCATACATCAGTATTTCCATGGTATCCTTTGCCCCGTATATTACACCCAAAAAGCATAGCACCACGCCGTCTCCGTACCCGATGGATTCTCTGCTGACTTTACCGCCAAGCAACATAATTGCCCCCGGAATAAACCCCTTTATAACTTCCACTAAAACCCCGGGAATACTTCCTTCCAAAAGCAATTTTCCGACAACTGCCAACAAAAACAAAAACCAGGTCAATTTTTCCGGTAACCTTTGATAAAGGATGTCAAATACACTCTCGATTGTCATAAACAGAATTGAAAAAGCAACGAAATATTCCACCTTCATTTTCCTTTCTTTATCTTCCGCATCTGCTGCATGCACCGCGCTCTCCTACCTGAGAAATCGGAATTACCGATATGGTCCTGCGAAGTCCGCTGCAAGTCAAAGATGCGTGATAACAGTCTCCGAAAGAAGTGATAAAAACCGTGTCACCCGGCTCATAATCACATAGCGCGCAAAAACGGTAACTGCTGCCATCTGCATTGGCATAGTTCTCCAAATCCTCATAATTTACCGCTACAATACTAAGGCTAAGATAGGTGCAGCTCCGGCTAAGATGATATACACTTCCCGTCTCCGTTACATATACCATTCTCTCCGAATTGTCCGGCGTTTCTCCGCATTCATATCCGGTCCAGGCTTTCATCCGGCACCGATTTACCAATAAAAACTCTGACCATCCGCCAAAATTGCATAAGGGCTCCATCTCATATGTAATTACCAAATCCACTATATCTTCTTCCGCAAAAAATCCGCTCCTCAAAAAGGAAATACCCCTGCTGCCGTTTCTTACTCCCATCCGCTCCAGGTACTCTTCCGAAAAAGAATTCTGAAAAGCAGTCTGTGCATACATTACTCCAAGCACATTTTCCGCAACACTGATATCTTCTTCTCCGGTATCCTCTTCCAGCAAATCATTTGCCGCAGAATACAACGCAATTTCCTTTCCGATTTGCGTCAGTCTCATCTGAAATTCACCCTGCAAACGCATCATATCTATCGTGGAATACAACGCCAGTAATACAAACATATACAGCGGAATTATCATGGCCGCTTCCAATGTCATGCTCCCTGACAGATACTTTTGTTTTCTATTTTCTCTTCCCAGCAATTTTCACCCCCGCATAGCAAACCTTTCTATCGCAAGGTAAGGATTTTTTAAGATACCCTTTCCCGAACCCGGTAATCTGTCAGAAAATAGCGGAAAGCTACCAGACAGAAGAGATTTGCTGGAGAAGTGTGTACTTAAAAATGTTTTTTTGGCATGACGGTCCGAAAAAGGATACCTCAAAAAATCCTTACCCTGCTTCCTTTTAATTACCAATAACGCAGTCTGCGATTAACCAGAAATTCATATCCGTATTCGCTCACGAAAATGATTTGTAAATCTGCTGCCGCAATGCAATTGTCCAAACAAAAATCTTCCTCCCCTTCTGTCTGCCGGATATTCATTTCAATGAGATTCATCATCCGCTTTGTCTTGGTCTCCGGTGCTACGGTATAAAGCATTAACCGTAAATAGTCTTCATAAGACAGTCCGCCTTCCTCTAACAACTCGCTCCCCGGCATCTGTGACATGCTGTCAGTAGAAATTCCCAGCGCCCGGTCCAAACTCATATACCAGACACCCCGCGGTTTAACCAAGGGGACTTCCTCGCCGGAAAAAAGCAATTTTACATCATAAAGACTTTCCGCATATATCCATGAAGCAATGATGGCAGCCTCAAAGATTCCCTCCAATTCCGGCAATGCAACCACCACCGCCAGCGTACTTGCCATCGCTTTGGCCTGGGTTTTCAAAGTGTCATCTGCAAAAAACGAAATCGTATTGGCACCGCCCCGAATCAGCAGGAGCCGTTCTGCCACGCCTCGCAAATTCTCCGTGTCATTTGCCCGACCCATAAAGAGATATTCCAATTCATATTTCAAAAGAGAAGAACTCCTTACATCCACGTAGGAACCGCATTTTTCCATCATATATTCCTGAAAAAGCAGCTCTTCCAGAAAATCATTGTAACTGTCCCATTCTTCGCATAGACCGTCACCTGCAACCAAATCCCGCTCGGACGCATATAACTCCGGAGAAATGCTTACCCCCGATATCTCGTTTTCGCATACAAGAGATAAAATTCCCTGACTACGTATTTCATTGACTCCTTCCGTCGGGTTTTCCACCGATACCTCGGACCACTCCTCTCCTTCCTCCGGCTCCGGCAGCACAATATTATTGATTGCCTCCTGCGCCCTTTGATTTTCCGCAAGGATATCCGATTCGTAAATTCCCTCTTCTTCGGCAATCGAAATCCATTCTGCTACATCCTCCACATAGGTATAACCGTATTTCTCCAGCATATAAGCAATGGCCATCCTACGAAACACCGCACCGTTTTCATCCGTTGCTCTCGATACCCTTAATATTTCAATATGATCTGTGTTCAACCCGTAAAAATCATCGGAAAACAAAAACCATTCGTCTTCCTCCGGATGGAGATTGGCCTGCATATACCCTTCCAAATGCGTAGCGGTATTTTCCAATGAACCGTATTGTCCTTCATAAGATGTATCAATAAAAAGCAAGTCATATTGTCGCAGAAGTTCCCTGTGATATTCTGCCAACAAGGAATCCATACCCATATCCACCACACATTCAATCTGTAATTTCATCACATTTTGTCTGGCACCTTCTATCGTAAGCAAAACAACGGGAATCATTACTGCCAGCAGGAGGACGGCCTGTAGTGTCATCCGGCCTTTCATCCCTTTCCTAAAACGCATCGGTTCTGTCCGTAATCTTTTCAAATAAACTCTCCACAATGTCTGTAATTTCTTCCTGAAACAGAATCACCAATCCGATTAAAACCACAATCAGTAATATCACCTCCACGGTACCCATACCCTGTTCGTCGTTCCATAATTCTTTTAATGTTTGCATATGTTTCTCCTTTCTTTACCCCATCGTTGTCATGGCAGGCACCATAATCACTGCCATAACGATAATCAGCATCATAAACATCGGAACCAGCAGTTTGGTTCCTGCCTCTTCTCCTTTTCGCTCTGCCCGGCTTTTCCGCTCTTCAAAGGCATCCTTGGATTCTCTTTGCAGGGATGAAAGTAACCCCCTCGAACCCATTTTGGCATTCTGCTCCAAAAGCGCTACCATTTTTACATACCGCTGAACACCGCATCGTCTCGAAAAATGCCCGTAAGCAGCAACCTCTTCTATCCCTCTTTCCAATTCATATACGGTAAATAACATCTCTTCGTAGGCATATCTCTTCTCACCTCCTTTCTCCTTTTTTGTGCGGTAATCCATGGCAATTTTTTTCCATGCTCCTCTTACGGACATTCCTGCGCCGATAAACAGAGTCAGCTTACTGATAATTTCCGGATAATCTTCCTCCATCTCCTGTTTTCTCTCCTCCATCCGTTTCGAAACTTCTCTGTCTTTTCCGAAATAAACCGCAATGCATGCACCCGCAACCAGGCCCAGTACAACAAGCCCTTTTTCCTTTTTCTGCTCCGTCCAGGTAACCTTCATTCCCTCCCATTCGGAGGGAAGATAAAAATATTCTTCTTCCTCGGTTTCTTTGGAATTTTGCTCCAAATATTCCCTAATGGCCTCTGCCAACGCAGTTTTTGTATCCTCCGGCGGATAAACCATCAAAGGAATAACGTATTCCTCCCCATAGTCCCCATAGGTTATCAGTGCAATAATTTCCGTTAGCGTTCCTTCCGGCGGGGCCTCCTGCTTTGGCTCACCATCCCGGCTCAACACTTCCCGGTTTCCGATTTCATAAGAAACAAAAAAGGGATATCCTTCCACCGTTTCCGAAAGCACAAGCGGTTTATTTATTTCATCTGCCGAAACATTCTCTCCCAGCAATTCCTCCTCCAGGGCTCTGTAAAAATCCGGTAATATTTCCCTGATTTCCTCCGATGACAGCGCCTTTTCCTCCACCACTACTTCAAAATTTTCCAGCGTTTCTTCCCCCACCGTTACGGTAAATTCAGCCATAATGTCGCCTTCTAACGTTTCATTTCGCCGAATCCGGTTTCCTTCTTCCAATACTCCGGAACGGATACTCTTTAAATGCAGTACCGCGGCAAAACAGATTCCCGCCGTAAGAAGAAGCAAACACAAACCCATCTTGGATACAAAATGACGACGAAGCACATTCTCCGTATTTTCCGAAGGCTCCAAAATCCGGTATTCTTCCTCCAGTTTTTTATGGCCGATTTTTGGCATTTTTTCATATAAAAGTTCTGCCGCCTTATAGAAAAACTTTAATACGGCACTTTCCTCTTTCTTTCCCTGCTCTTTCATGTCTTCTCCCTTCCTTATACCGGAATACTGATAATTTTTTTCGCCAGAAAAAATGCAGCTATATACACTCCCAGAAGCACCGTCATAATAATGATTCCTGTCACGTTATGATATAAGCTGTCAAAAAAGCCCGGCGAAGAAAAATCAATGTATAAAATGATTCCGAAGGGAACCATATTCATGATGCTTTGCTCATACTTTTTCGCGCTGACTAACGTTTCAATCTTCCGTTCCACTTCCATCTTGTCAAAAATCAAATCTGCCGTGGAACGCATCATACCCGGCAAATCACCGCCGCTTCGTTTGGCAATCCGGAATACCTCCGCAAAATCTTCAATGTCCTTCAGACCGCTCCGTTTTGCAAAGTCCGTCAAAATGTCTTCCAGATTCTGGTTATTATGCAGTTTCTTTTTTATCTGCAGCAATTCTTTTGCCATCAGCGATTTACTTCCAAAAAGCATTACCATATCCGCGTAGGACCGCATAAATGCATTTTCCACCGAGTAGCCGGCCTGCAGTCCCGCAATCAGGGAGCCCATGGTTTCTTTAAATTCCTGACGAAGCTTTTGTTTTTGCCGAAGCACACAATCCTTCTTTTTTTCCTTAAGGTAAAAATACAAAATTCCAAGCAATGGAAAAAACGCCGCTATAGATCGGTAAAACACATAGGAAATAAGCGCCGCAATACCGATGCCTTCCGCAGTATATCGCAGGAATTCCCCGGCAGAAAACCGATACTCGTCATAATGAACCAAGGCCGGCGTGGACAAGTTTTCCCTTGTTTTGCAATGGATTTTTCTTTGCCAGCGTTCCTTTAATTTTTCCCCCAACTTCTCCTTCCTCCTCAAATTCATAAAGTACGGAGGTCTGAATCTGTCCGTCTATGTAATCCAAAACCTCTACAATTTGCAATACCTTCCGGCTTTTATCACGCAATCTTCCCAGATGTACAATAATATCTATTCCACCGGCAAGCTGCCCCCGAATGGCTGCAAGCGGCAACTCCATCCCCATAAGAATCATGGTCTCCAGTCTTGCCAGCATATCCCTGGCACTGTTGGCATGTCCTGTGGATAGGGAGCCGTCATGTCCTGTATTTAAAGCCTGAATCATATCAATCGCCTCACTCCCCCGGACCTCCCCAATCACCAGACGGTCCGGACGCATCCGGAGGCTGGATTTAATCAAATCCCGAATGGTTATTTCCATGCAACCTTCCACATTGGCATTCCTTGTTTCCAGCCGGACCAGATTGGCAACTCCCTGAATCTGCAGCTCCGCGCTGTCTTCAATGGTAATGATTCTTTCTTCCTTCGGAATAAAATCCGATAATGCGTTTAAAAATGTGGTTTTGCCGCTGCCCGTACCGCCACTGATAAAGATGTTGTACCCTGCAATAACAAGCTTTTCCAAAAAAGCTACAACTTCCTCCGTAATCGCCCCAAACGCCAGCAAATCCTTCATCAAAATCGGTTTCTCCGGAAATCTTCGTATGGTTACAATGGGGCCGTTGAGTGCCACCGGAGCCATAACCACATTCACTCTGGAGCCGTCTTCCAATCTGGCATCCACGATGGGAGAGGCTTCATTTACCTGTCGGTTACATTTGGCCACAATTTGTTGAATTACATCTTCTAACTTTTCCTTACTTTCAAAATGCTTTTCCCACTCAGACAGTGTTCCGTCCCGTTCTACAAAAATATGGTCTTTGCCGTTAATCATGATTTCCGTAACCTTCGAATCATCCGTCAGCTCCTGCAGGACATCCAGCCTTCGAATGGCATAAAACAATTCCTTAGCCATCCTTTGATTTTCCGCATAACTAAGACCAAAGCGCCTTTTGTTATCCACCAAAAATTCATCAATCAGTTCTTTGATTTCTTCATCATCGGATTCTTTCGTCAAATCCATTTTTTCGATGAATTCGCTTTTCACAAGAGGCCATGCTTTCTCATAATTCATCCTCTGCCTCCATTCTCTTGCGGATATAGATTGCCAGTTCCGAATACGGCAACTGTTCCATATCTGCCGGCAACTGTCTAAATAGCGGAAATTCCCACTTTTTGGTCTTATTCATCACATCTTCATATTCATATTCTTTCAAAAGCATCTCGTACTGGTTCATTTTTGTGACGGCAATTCCGTCCTTTCTGGTTATGGTATACACCAGATTGCATTCCCTCAAAACATTCAAAAGCCCCTGCACCATCTCGGATAAATCCAAAATAATATACTCATAGTTCCCTTCCTTTTTCAGGCTTTTTAAAAGTTTTATCCAATCCTCTTCCGTTACCGCCGCCAGGTCCATAAAGGAGAAGGATGGTGATATGTAGTCCAGGCCGTTAATATTGTTTACCATACTTCGCACGCGGTACATCAAATCCTGCCCTTTGCCCCGCATCAGATACACCAAATCCGTAATGTCCTTTCCTTTCTCCGTATCCGGGTAAAGGGACAGACCGGAAAAGGGTTCAAAATTCAGGTACAGCACCTCTTTCTTTTTCTTCGCCAATATCTGCCCCAGCAAAAGGGAAAACGAAGTTTGCAAACAGCGACCGATGGGTGTATAAACACCGATAATCTTTGCCCGCTTTCCTCCGGATTCTTTTTCGCAAAACTCCGATTCTTCCGCATAGATTTTCAAAATAATCCGTTTAATGTCCTCTGCCGACTGATATTTTCGGATAAAAGGCCCGTCCGTTTCCTCCGATTCTTTTTCCTCCGTCAGAAAGGCAACCACAGCGCCCCGCATTTTTTCTTTTTCTGTTGCAAATTCCTCTCCCAAAAGTACCATGGCAAAATCCTTTTTTTGCATTGCTTTTTCCAGGGTACCCACATCTTTGTATGCATCCGTTGCAAAGGGAAACGTAGCCGCCTCCTCCAATGCTTCCTGCAATCGGAACACATACTCTTCATCCCTGTGACATATCGCCAACCACCTTTTTTTCAATACCATCCCTCCATTTTCATAAAATAGGCCAACGCAACGGAAATACTGTAATGAATAACGATTCTCTTTTTTTCTTCTCTGATTATTTGAAAAATGCGGACGAAACATCCGTGAACTGCACCAATAAGAAGTGATGCAACAAGAATTTGCAGACAAAAAGAAAAATTATGAAATGCGGCAATCAGGGCAAACAGTTTGATATCACCGCCGCCCAGTGCCCTTATTTTGAATAACGGAACCAGCATTACAAACATTCCCGCAGCCCGCAGGCCGGAATACAACATTCCCGGCGGACCGTCCTGCCAAAGGCTAAAAAGCAGAACCGCCGCCAGTCCTGTCAAAATCAAAGCATTGGGAATCTTAAAGCTTCTTACATCGAAGATCACACACAGCAATAAAAACCCAAATAATCCATGCATACTCTCACGCTTCCTTTCTCATTTACCCGGCATCCGAAAAAACCGCTTTTACACGCTAAAATTTCTACGCATCATATCGAAAAACATTTCTAAATAGTTCCAAAAAAAGTATCAAAAAAACACATCGAACACATTCGAAAACTTGAAAGGACTCATCTTTATGCTAACCGGGACAAACCTGTTCTAAATGATTCAAGAAAAGAATCACAGGTATGCAGAAGACCTCTGCTTTGATTAAACTGAATATTAGCACACATCAATTTTTTTGTAAATATAAAAATTATTTTTTCTGATATTTTCTCTCCCTTCTGCAAATACTATCTTCGAAAGCATTTGCTTTCTTCAAATAAATTCCGAGGTTTTTCGGATGTTTTATGGGAGGTTACTATGGATGGTTTTTCCGGAATGCTTTCCTATAACGTAGTCATCGGAACAGAACTGAAGCGCAAAAGCGAAGAAGAAAAAACCGATTTGCCGGAAGCAAAGCAAAACGTGGAAATCGACACCCTTTTAGGAGCCAGGGCCAATTTTCTAAGCAGCCGGGAGCGCTCCGATTATTTGCGCAGCAGGTAAAAAATCGGCACAGCCTTTTTTTTGCGAAAGGACTGTGCCGGTTTCTTTTTCTTTTTTTCTTTTATTTCTCTTGTTTTCTCTTATTTTCCCACTTTCATTGCTTCGATCTGGTACACCAGGAAGGTGGAAATCCAAATAATTCCCAGCACGAAGTGGCCCACCAGACCGATTTCAAACATCATTCCCGCGATGGTAAGCAAAATCCAGAGTACGGTGCAGATTTTATTCAAAAAGGTGAATGCCTTGTAGGAGCATTGTCCGATTTGAATCCGCTGCGCTTCATCACAGCTTTCAAGCCATTTTTCCTGGAATTTTTTGTCATAAATGCTGCCCTGCTTTTCCGGATTGATTTCTTTTACAATATTTACAATCTTTCCTTGCATAACAACAGACGCAACCATATCAAATAAAAACAGCAATGTGGTGGCCAGGGAAATAACGCGGCCTGCGCCGTCATAGAGCATATTTTGCTCATAAATCATATACGCTGCCACGGAATAAAGCACATAGTTTCCGTACAGGAAGATATTGGAGAAAAACAGACTCTTTTCAATCTCATTTTCCGCGATTTCAATGTTTTCTTCGCTTTTGTCAGCGCTCCACAGCTTTTTCCCTTTTTTGTAGTAATAAACGCAAATTGGAAAAACCGTTACCGTAAATACCGCCAGCAGAATCTGAGCCGGAAGCACCATTCCTTTTTGCAACTGCAGCCAGGCCAGGGCAAAAGACTCTTCACCGCTTGATTCCATATTAAACTTTATCGCAGAAACTATTCCGCCGATAATCATTCCGGCAATCAAGGATACCACCATCATGATAATAAAGGGTTTCATCGCCTTTTTATCTTCTTTTTTTATCTCTTCTACTTTCGTCTCTTCCGAACTCATTTTGTACTCTCCTTTTCTTTCGCCTTATACATCGTCTTCCGTTAAAATAAAAATTTCTTCCACGGAGGTTTCAAAATACTGTGCAATTTTTAACGCCAGCGTCACCGAAGGGGAATAATCCCCCCGTTCAATCAGGCTGATGGTCTGCCGGCTGGCGCCCACCAGCTTTCCCAGATCCTGCTGGTTTATATCTTTTTTTGCCCGAAATTCCTTCAGACGGTTTTCCAATGGCATGGGACTGCCTCCTTTTTTTGGTTTTAGCTATCCATTTTAGCTATACATCATAATAATACCGACATAATAAATCACAAACATAACCAATGTCTCGAGATAGAAGAAAATCATTCCGCCGTTGGCAAAAGCATATTTTCTTGCCAGTCGCTTCTCCTCCTGCATGGGACGAGGCATAAAATAAAACTTTTTGAGGTTACAGAAAAACAAAACCACACCAATCAGAGCGCATAATGCAAGGAACCCTGTCCATGCCATATACAGCGAAATAGCCGGGAAAATGTCTATAAACAACCGAAGCCCTTCCTCCATGGTTTCTTCGTAGCTAAGCATGTTCATGCAATTCATAAACTTATCCATCGGCATATTTTGCATAAGCAGTACCGTTCCTACCGAGGATACCAGATTGATAATCATGTGGAACAAAATGGTGTACCACACCTTTCCGGTCCGGATATAGATGTATGCCCAGAAAATACCGAGGCCGGTTGCAAAAAAGAACTGGGAAAAATTTCCGTGAAACAGACCAAACATCAGGCCGGAAGCAACTATCGCTACTCCTTCTCCGTACTTTACCGTACGGTCGATAAGGAGCTTACGGAAAATCAATTCTTCAAAAATCGGTGCCAGAATTCCTACCACCAGAACACGGGGAATGGTGTCGGAAAACAGCATCAGTTCCATAAGAGGATTGGCATTCAGAGCATCGGCGGAACTGCCGAAAAGCATCAGGATAAACATGGTCAGGTAACTGCCGATCAGGGAACCTACCCCGCAGATACCGGCGCCGATAAATACGCATACCACAAAGCTTTTAAAGCTCATTTTCTTCTTTTCCAAAGTTTCTTTTTCCCTTTTTCCGAGGATTACCACCAAAAACGGAAATCCGATTACGTAGATGGATACTACGGTAAGCGCCCACACAAACAAAGGGTGTGAGATTACGGATTCCGGCAAAAATAACTGCAAAACAATCTGTACCGCGTTTACCAAAATAGCAAACAACGCGTATTTCCAACCGATTTGTGAATATAGATTCTTCATAATAAATTTCCTCCTCATTCCTCTCTTTCTACACCATGACAACCTCTCTTGTCATTTTGACAACTTTTCTTGTCATCCCAAATATAGCATTGACAACTTTCTTTGTCAACACCCTTTTTGTATAATTTTTCCTTTTCCGGACTATACTGTAAAAATAAATGCTTTTACAAGTAAATTCTTTCGGAAAGGACCAGAATATGAGAATCAATTTCAGCCGGCGAAACTTTAACGACCCATATAAAAAAGCTCCCCAGGGGAGCCTTATGCACGATATAGAAAAAACGAGATATGCCTTGGAAAACGCTTACGCAGGCTTTGACGAAGCCACCGACCCGGATTTAATCGACTGCTATATTTACGAAGTCAATTCTCTCCTCAAGCGCTACAAATACTTAATGGAACAGGCAGCCGGTCAAAACCCGCTGCCTGAAGAAGACGCCGTTTGTGCCTCTGCCGACCTAGACAAAAAATCCCCGGTTTGAAGGCGCATTACTGCTTTCCGTTATTTGATTTCGTCCGTAGGTCATCCCTGCATACACGGTTTCTGTATTGCCCATAAGGGCCGGGGATGAATCCATGCGGGCTACCTCCCGGTAGGACGCATTTAACCTGGAAATTACTTTTTCCACTTCAGAAAGCGGCTCTATGCTTTGCTTTACCTGCGCTGCAATCAGCTGCCGCTCCGTGTAACGGTACAATTCATAAATGTGACCTGCGATTTCATAATTCCGGTTCAGGGAATGAATTAATTCACTAAGACATGCCCGTGCTTTCCGGATGGCCTCTCCGAAGGCTGCTTTACCTTCGCCGCCGGTAAATGCGTTTTTTGCATCTTCGGTATACGCCAGAAGCATATCACACAAAATAACAATGGTTTCGCTCTTATTGGCATTGGTAATGCGGAGCGTAAATTCCTGCTTCATTTCTTTTGTCATGGAGACTGCACCTTTCTTTCGTTTCCGGTTTTCCTTCCGCGATTCCTTATTTTACTGCTGCTTTTTACTGCAACAGCTGTAAAATCATCTGGGGACGCTCATTTGCCTGCGCCAGCATGGATGTGCCGGCCTGGGTAAGTACCTGACTGGAGGTATATTCCGTCATCTCCTCCGCCATATCAACGTCCATAATTCGGGAATAAGATGCGGTCATGTTTTCTTCCGTAACTGCAAGGTTTGCAGCGTTGTGTTCCATACGATTCTGGTATGCACCAAGTCGGGAACGGGCGGCGCTTACATAGGAAAGAGCTTCTTTAATCATATTAAGACCGCTTTGTGCGCCGTCAATGGTACGCACGTCCAATTTCTCCAATCCCATGTCTTCCAAGGAGATTCGGGGAATACGGACTGCCAGTTCCTGGTCCTCGTTTGCGCCAATCTGAATCTTCATGGCACCGATTCCGGTGATATCCAGTTCCACTTCGCCGGATGCCCCTGCCTGGGCTTTCAGTTTCATCTCAAAATCATTGGCTGCAGTAATGGTAATGGTCTGCACGCCGGTGTCCGGATCGGTTACGGTAATTCCGGCAAGCCCCTGGGTCGGGAAATTCGGGCTGAGTGCGGAAGGGTCCAAATCTCCGTCTGCATTAAACAGGCTGTCCAGGTTAATGGTATAAAGACCCACTTTCACGTCGTCCGAATAATAGTCCACTTCCACTGCTTCGTTGTTGGTATAACCTTTTAATTCAAAGGAACCGTCCAAAAGCGGCATGCCGTTGAATTCGGTATCTTTGGCAATTCGCTCGATTTCCTGCTTTAACTGGATAATTTCATCATTGATGAGTGCGCGGTCATCATCGGTTTTTACACCGTCGCCGGCCTGGTTGGCAAGCTGATTCATTCGCTGTAAAATTGCCGTGATTTCTGACAACGCGCCGTCTGCCGTTTCCACTACGGAGATACCGTCATTGGTATTGTCGGAAGCCACGCCCACACCTTTAATCTGCGCATCCATACGGTTGGAAATCGCAATCCCTGCCGGATTATCTTTTGCGTGGTTGATTTTCAAACCGGAAGACAATCTCTCGATGGAGGACGCCAGCTTGTTGTCGTTTTTATTCAGGGAATTGTTTGCGATTACTGCCGTTGCGTTATAATTTATTCTCATAAGGTATCATCCTTTCCTATTGCTTATTGCAGGTTCTCCGACAGATAGGTAATTACGGTTTTTGCTGTTTCGTATAAAATCCTTGTCGGCGCTGCCGTTTTATTTTCTCTACTTATTTCATCGGATTCTTCCGGGAAAATATTAACCTTTCCGCTGTCAGAATATATAAAATTGACGGTACTGATTTCACATTTGCCCTCCATTTTGCTCCGCAGAGTCTCTTCCAAACCTTTGAAAGCCTCCATGCGTTCTTTCTGGTTGACAACCACCGTACCGCTAAGGCCGGTTTCCGTATTCTCAAAATATGCTGCTATTTTACCGCCCCGTTCGTCCAAATCTAGGGAAATGCTTACTTTTCCGCGGGTTTTTTCGTCATGGATAATGCGTACATTAACCGATGTCACATCATCACCCACAGCCATGGGAATCTCATAGTATTCTTCCTTTGCCAACCGCCGGATAATATTTACCTGCTTAAATGCCAGAGAAAATTCTCGAACATCAATCCGGTCCGTTGCTTCTAGTGCGGCACTTTCCATAGTTCTTTCCAAGGCATCTGCCATCCGTTCGTAGGCCTCTTTGGCACTGACTTCATCGGTAAAATTCTCCGTAACCTCTTCCATGGATGCGGAAATATTTTCCAGAAGCTTTTCTTCTGCTTCCCGGAATTTCTCCGAATCTTTCATTTTTCGGAAAAACTTCCTGTCGTTTACTACGGAATCCATGGCAAGCAAATGCTCCGTTGTTGCGGGAATTTCATATCGCTTCAGGGTATTTACCGCCTCTTCGGAAACCTCTTTTAGTGCACGAAAACTTTCCATCCGCTCCGGCTCCAATATATTCTCCCGGCCTGTCTCTTCTTCCGAGCCGGGTGCCAAAATATTATTTTCGATCTGGTCCGTAATGGAACGGGCTGACGCCACCATATCTTCCAAAGAGCCGAATTTATCATCCACCTTCACGTCTATTCCGCTGTTTTTGCGGCTCCTTACGGTAGTCAAAAGATTTTGCAGCGTCATCTCTGCGCCCTGATTTACCACGGCGCCAACAGAGGCACTGTCTCTTTTTTCAATCTGGTAAAGGAGACGGTGAATGCCGATAAATGCTTCTTTTTCGGCCTCGGTAATATCGCCCCTCTTTTCCAGTTCGTAAAGGAAATGGCTGTATTTTTCTGCCTGTCTTCCGGGATTTTGCTCCCGGTTATCCAGCATATTTTCCAATTCTTCCATACTCATCTGCAAAGGATTAATGCCGTCCCGGATAAGGTCCAGCGTCGCTCCCGGCGTCATCTTTTCCACAACACGGTGAACCTGCTCGTAAGATGCACGCATCATGGTTACGGACTCCGGATTCACTTCCATCCGGTTATAACCCAAAATCCGGACCGCTTTTTGGTTAAGCGCATTATCCTCCATACCGATTTCCGCCAGCAAATCCGAAACATTGGCAAATGCCTTTGTCATGGAGTCCCCAAGGTCAGCCCTGGGCGCCGTCATCATGGTTTCATAGCGTTCACCGGCCTTATCATACTGTCCCTGCAGCATCCGTCCTTCCCGGTGTACACCTTCCAACGTAAGCAATTCTTCCTTCAGGGAAAGGCTTCCGATTGCTGATGCGGGAAGGAAGGGAATCTCTTTTACTTTTCCGGTGGTTTCCGCAAAAAGACTTGCCCTCTCCGCGCTTTGCGCCGGTGTTTCACCCGCGAATAATATGCCGTTTCTGTGTTCTTCCGCCATTTTTAACTCTTCTACCAGGCGGGATAATTCTGCCGTATCCACAGAAATACCGAATTTCAACATATGATAGGTATTTTCTACCGTCATCATCAACCGGATTTCTTCCATCTGCCGCTTTGCGGTAATAAATTTATCCGAGGATGTCACTTCCGATAAATCCTGGGTCTCCATAGCAACTTCCCTGCTAAGACTTTTTTCTGCCGCAAGGAGGCTGCGCAAATTCATAGGCATTTCTTTTTGTGTCGCATAACGGATGGCTTCGTCGGAAATGGTCTGCACATCTTCCGTAAGAGCCACTGCCAGTTCCATAAGGGATTTTTCTTCTGCCAAATTGGCCTGCATTGCTTTTTTCCCTTCCGAAATAGCACGGCTTACGGCAAGGGCAATGTCTGCGTCTGTTCTTCCTTGTATCTTTTCCAGTTTCATGTAGGAATCAAAGGTATCTTCCGTAAGGGAAATGCCGGATTCCACCATTTTTCTGGCCGCTTCAATCTCTTTTGTACCGGTTTCATATCCGGCATTCTCGATAATCTTTTTCATCTGCGAAAGAAGGTTTTCCGTCTCTTCCGGCGCCGCATTTTTTCCATAATATCCTCCGGTTTTTTCCGCAAAATAACCGGTTTTGGAAGATGCCGCATGCGCACCGCTGTGGGATGCCAGATATAAGTTTTCCACCGTGGGTGCCAGGGCATTTTCCACCATATACTTTTTTGCACCATCGGAAAGAGACATGACTTCCTTCGCCATGTCCATTGCTTTAGCCGTTGCGGTTACATTTTCCTTCGTCGCCGGTGTTCCCACCTCTTCAAAAGCATCCTTAATTGCATTGGCATATGCCTTGCTTCCCGTAATCTCTTCCAGAACGGCCGTGTCAATGTTGTCGTTATAGCCGTGGATGACTTTGCCGGATTTTGCCATCGTTGCTTTGATTTCATCTACAACCGTAACAACTTCTTCCGGCTCCATTGCCTCCGGGTGATATCCGTCCCTTTGCATTCTGGCAAAATCTTCTTCTGACATGGAATTGCTCATAACGGTCATATAATCCCGCTGCACCTGTAAATCCCTGGAAGAAGTTGCCAAAACATCCTCCATGGAAGGTGCCTTTTTTTCCTGTCCCCCGAAGGCTTCCGGCCCCTGTAGGGAGTTTAAATCCACCACAAAAGAGGTGCTGTCCGCAGTTCTTTTTCCGTACTCTTTTTCTATGGACGGGGAAGCGGCGGCCTTTCCCGACGCCTCCGGATTTTGTATTTTACCGTTTTGATTGGAATTCGGATCAAAAAAAATGTTCATATCGGCTCCTTACTATACCTGCAATTTAACTTCTGCATAGTATATTTCGGACGAAATGAACATTTTCTTTACTTATTCCCCTTCCGGGGGGCATTATTTTCATCTGATTTTACTTCATTACAAAGTAGAATTCCACGTCACCGATTTCTCCAATATAAATTGCCATGGAATAATCGGATTCTTCCTTTAAAGCATCCATCACCGCCTCTGCATCATACCCTTCGCTCCATATCTGGTCTTTGTTTATCATAACAACGCCGCCGCGTTCCTCTTCCAAAAGTTCCGACAAAACATGATTTTCCAAGACCGTTTCCACTGGGGCAACGTAAACTTCCCGGTATTCCATCAAGGCCGGATAAATCTGCAACATGGGGACATTTTCCTGTCTGGAAATAAGAATTCCTTTGTAATCGGATGCATTTTCTCTGATAAAGTCTGTAAATTCGGCCCGCTCTTCATATCGATAAGGACTATCCAAATTGACTACATTAAATATCCCGCTCCATAGAGACAAAAACGTAATCAGAATAATCAAAGAGCGTTTTCCCAATTTTACCGCTTCCACCAGATATTTTAACAGAATCGTTAAAATCAGAAAAATTGCCGGCATCAGGAACAGATAGTACCGCATATAAACGTATTCGCCGCCTACAAAGGTTATACTGAAATAGGTCAAAATGCTTGCGGTCAGCAACCATAGGAGTTCGTTAAAATACTCTTTTGATAACAACTCTGTTTTTGCTTTTTTCCGAAGAAAAACAACCAAAAGATATACGGCAAAGAACGCGGCAACCATGGGAATAAAGTACTGGAATACTCCCAGACAGGAAAAGATGGTTTCCGTCATTAGGCTTAGCTTATCCAAACCGATTTCCATATTAAACATATTTTCCGAAACCTGGTTTCCCACATTGTTCGTCTCAGAACCGGTAATTTGCGTAAACATGGCCGGATAAACCAAAAGCACCAAAAGCACGCCACATAGAGCACTTCCTCCGTACCAAAGCATCTCCTTAATCTTTTTCTTACGCAACATTTCCACGCATTTGTAAAGAGTCGTCCAAAAGGCAAACAGGGCAAAATAATAATGAGTGAAAACTCCAAAAAATACGGACACCATATTCAAAAGCACCGTTTTTTTCGTAATTCCTTTTTGTCGCAATACCATTTGTACGTACAAATACCACACCAGACATACGGTCAACAGCATATACATCCGGATATACATCACCGAATTCACCGCCATACTGGAAAATCCGTACAGAATAAGGGGCAAAAATGCCAGCTTTTCGTCGTGAAAAAGCTGCCTGCCGCATAGGTAGATTCCGATTGCCGCAAAAATGTAAAAGAATATGTTTAGTCCGATGCCGAGCCACAAATTAAACTGATTCGGGAAAAAGGAACACAGCGTATTCATAAACCAGTAATACAGCGGCGGGTGGCAGTCCAGCGAATTTATTTCATAAACCGCCCCATAGGCAAAGCCTTCTCCCTCCTGAACGGTTAAAAACTCCTTTAAAACCTCCGCGTCAATCCACTGTCCCCAAACCTGCGGTGCATCCGCGACCATCTTACCGTCATCAATATTGGACAGCATGTAGGAGTAAATCTCATCGATAAAAATTCCCCGCTTAAAATTTCCGATGTACACAAAACATGCACATTGAATCAGGATTATCAATGCCAGTAAAAGACTGTACTTCCATTGTTTTTTCATTCCTTTGTCCTCTTTCACAGATTCTCAAAAGGGTTGCCGCATACTCCGCAGCAACCCTTCCTTTTTTCCATATTTTGTTTTCCGGCTTTTCTTTAGAAAGTATATACGGCTGCACCGTATGCCGGTAAATTAAATTTGATTGCGTAGGGTTTGTTATCGCAATCCATCTGTTTTGCGGTAATTTCCTTAGGCAATTCATTTCCCTGACCACCAAAACGGGTCTCATCGCTGTTGAGTACCAGTTTGTATTTTCCCTTCTTGGGAACGCCCACATAGTAATCGTCCCGGGCAATGGGAGTCATATTCAAAACGAAAAGAAGATTTTTCTTGCCGTTTTGGGACTTACGGATAAAACTGTATGTACTGCGGTCCGCATCGTCCGCATTGACCCATTCAAAGCCGTCCCAGCTGTCGTCCAACTCATAAAGGGAAGGATAACTGCGGTAAATCTCAAGCAGGGATTTCACATATTCTTTCATACCCTTGTTCCAGTCTTCCGCCAAAAGGAACCAATCCAGCTCTCTTTTTTCGCTCCACTCTCTCTCCTGGCCGAATTCCTGACCCATAAAGAGAAGCTTCTTTCCGGAGTGGCCAAACATATACGTATAGCCGACTCTGAGGTTTGCATATTTATCCACCATGTATCCCGGCATTTTATTTACCATGGAACATTTCAAATGTACCACTTCGTCATGGGATAAGGGATTAATATATTTTTCACTGCAATTATAACTCATTGCGAAGGTCATCTTGTTGTGGTTGTTTTTACGGAAATACGGATCCAGCTTCATGTAGTCGCAGAAATCGTGCATCCAGCCCATATTCCATTTGAAGGTAAATCCAAGGCCATCGTCTTCGGGTCTTGCCGTTACCTTAGGCCACGCCGTAGATTCCTCTGCAATGGTAAAGGCACCGATATTCATTCCGTGAATTACGGAATTTAAATGCTTGAAAAATTCAATGGCATCCAGATTTTCATTTCCGCCGTATTTATTGGCAACCCACTCGCCGTCTTTTTTGCCGTAATCCAGATACAACATGGATGCAACCGCGTCCACGCGAAGCGCATCAATATGAAACTCCTTAATCCAAAACAGTGCATTGGCAATGAGGAAGTTCTTTACTTCATTCTTACTGTAGTTGAAAATCTTGGTTCCCCAGTCCGGATGTTCACCGAGACGTTTGTCGGGATGCTCGTAAAGGCAGGTTCCGTCAAATTCCGCAAGTCCGAAGGAGTCTCTGGGGAAATGGGCGGGTACCCAATCCAAAATTACACCCACGTTCATTTTGTGAAGCTTATTTACCAGGTAAGCAAAATCTTCCGGGGTTCCGTAGCGGGAAGTGGGAGCATAATATCCGGTTACCTGATAACCCCAGGAACCGTCAAAGGGATGCTCCGCGATACCCATCAGTTCCACATGGGTATATTTCATCTCTTTCAAATATTCGCAAATTCGGTCCGCAAATTCGCGGTAATTATAAAAACCATCTTCCGTTCCGTCCGGATGTTTCATCCAAGAACCAATATGACATTCATAAATCGCCATGGGCTCCTGAAAATAATTTCTGCCCACCCGGTCCGTCATCCACTTCTCATCGGACCATTTAATGCCGGATAAATCATATACAATAGAAGCCGTACCGGGACGGAGTTCTGCATAATTTGCATAGGGATCGGCCTTGTAAAGCCCGTCTCCGGACTGGGTTTCGATATAATACTTATATAATTCGCCGCTCTCGATGCCGGGAATAAACAGTGTATAAATTCCGCCGTCCCCGATTCTTTCCATATTATGTGACGTGGTATCCCATCCGTTGAAATTACCTACCACATGCACGCTTTTGGCATTCGGCGCCCAAACTGCGAAAAAGGTTCCTTTCTTTCCGTCCTTTTTACATACATGTGCACCCAATTTTTTATAAATATCGTAATGTGAACCCTGACCAAATACAAACTGATCCGCTTCCGAAATAAAAATGGTTTCTTCCTGTTTTGTTTTTCCCATTCCCAATACCTTCCTTGTTGTTAATTTTCAAAATCTTTTTCTTTTAAGATAATCATATCCTCATAATCATACCTTTTTGCAACCAAAATATCAACATAGGTAGACAATCTGGGGCGCTTAGAATTTGCTATGGCCTCATCGATAATCTCTTCCACTTCCTTTGTGGTTACGTGGTGCTCCCCAATCTGCAACTCACTGATTCTCTGATGCAATGCCAGCACGGCCCGTTCTTCGTCAATTTTGTATTCCAAACTGTAGGCGTACTTTTTGGCATACTCAACCAACGCATTGTTATTCATCGGTGTAATATCAATACGGGCGTTAAAGTAACCCGTAATTACCTCATAACTCTTGATTAACTGCTCCATTTCCCGCTTGGAATCCGTCATAATGACAATGATTCCTTCCTGGGTGGACTCCAATACCTTGGTCATATTTTCCAGGGTGTCTTTGGACAATTCTCCTGCTTTTTCAATGATTAAGGCACCATTGGACAACTGGGTAAACATGGAACCGATATTTTTACGGTTCATCTTGGCACCGCTGATTTTCGCCACTTTATTGGCCGCGAAATTGCTGTCAATCATTTGGATTTCTTTAATTACATCCTTGGCCAGTTCAATTGCGCCGGTACCGGACTCACCGGTAATAATCACGTTTCCGACATAAGGCTCTAAGCTGATTAAATCAATGGCATCCAAAATCTGATGACGCATTTTCTTGGAATACATAAAGTCGGAAAACAGTTCCAATTCATCGTTGGAAAATTCTCTCTCTTCCTCACTGTCATAAGCTTCATTGCCGTCGTTCATTTCTTCCACGGCCGATGCGCCTACTTTGTCGGCGGCTGCCTCCAGGGCACTGCCGATATCATCAATCTGCGCCGTATTTAATGTTGTTCCCGCAGTTTCGTCATCCGCCATAACCTTTGCTACGGCTTGTCCTAACTCACTGACTTCTTCCGCTGCGTCTTCTTCCGACGGCTCTTCCATAGCCGGCTCTTCTTCCGTCATTTCTTCGGCAACCGGAACGGTCTCTTCGATTACTTCCGGTTCAATAATTGCATTTTCCGTTGCTTCTTCGGCAAGCGGCGTTGCTTCCTCCGTCATTTCTGCTTCGACGGTTCCTTCTTCCATACCTTCCTCGTAAGGTATTTCTTCATATATGATTTCGTCCTCATAAGGAATTTCTTCATAGGGAACTTCCTCATAATACTCTTCCACGTATTCCGGAGCGTATTCTTCTGCCGGCATCTCCGTCTGCATCTCTTCCGGGCTGTCCGTTTCTGCGATTACCACGTTACCGGCTGCAACCGCGCTTTCTACCGCTGCCACTGCACTTCCTGCTGCCGCAACTCCTTCCGCTGCTGCCACCACGCTTCCTGCTGCCGCAACTCCTTCCGCTGCTGCCACCACGCTTCCTGCTGCCGCAACTCCTTCTACTGCTGCCATCGCGCTGCCGGCTGCTCCGGCCGCTGCCACTGCGCCTCCGGCAAGAACCGCTGCCGTACCGGCCGCTACTGCTGCCCCGACATCTACCGCACCTTCCGCAAGCTTATCCGCTTCGATAGCTGCATCTACTTCCGCCCAAATGGTCGGAATATTGCTCATGGTCTTTTGGGTCAAATCTTCAAATTCCGGCTCTTTTTCCGGTTCTTTTTCGATTTCTATTTCTTCTACTTTTCGAAGTTCAATATCATTTGCCCGGTACTTTTTGGAAATCAGCTTCTGCTCCCGTTCCAATTCTGCCAGCAAATCGTGTCGGCTGCTTTCGTCATAATCTGCAAAAATCTTGCCGGTTCTTTCCATAATGGAACGGCGGACATCTTCCTGCTGCTGACGTTCTTTTTTCTGACGGATATTTTCCCATTCCGCCATTACTTCGTCCAGATTCATCTGTCCCGTAATCTGCTTTTCCACCATTTGTTCCGGCACAACCAGAGAAATCTGTCCGTCATAATCCAGTGAAAGAACGTTGTCAAATACTCCTTTTCCGCCGGTTTTCTTAATTACCGGTGCTGCCGTTACCTCCGGATTTACTTTTTCAAATGTTCTGGTAATCTCCGTAATTCCTTTTTCCGGCGCTACTTCTGTCTCCACCTTGGGCAGTTCGGTTTCCTGTCCGTACAGGAAATCCGGATTCATTCCCAAGGGAGGCTGGTCCAAAACAATATCTCCCGTCCGGTCTTCGAAGAATATTTCCCCGGTTTTGCTATCCGCAGAAACATTTTCCGATATAGCAGATACCTGCGCTTCTTCCTCTTCTTTTGAAGCAGGCTCCTGTGACGGATCCGAAAAATCTTCCCTGGTGGGAGCTTCCTCATAAAGAGGAGCCTCTTCGTAAACCGGCTCTTCCAAAACCGCTTCTTCTATCGCTTTTTCATAAACCGGCTCTTCGTAGGGTATCTCTTCATATACCTCTTCCGAGGCCTCTTCCATACCTTCTTCGTAAGGAATCTCTTCGTATATTACTTCGCCTTCATAGGCTTCTTCCTCGTATACTACCCCGACTTCCGTTTCCTGACCTGCCGCAGCGCCGCCGGATAAAATTTCCTCATCGGTAGCTAAATCTGCCGTGCTGCCCAGCGATCCGGTGTATTCTTCACCCATCAATTCCCGCATACTTTCCGCAAGGGCCTTCTGCAGATTAATGGTATTGAATTTGCCCATATCTATGGTTTTTACATGGAAGTCCTCGTCACCGATTTCCGGCATTGCTCCCGGTTCCGGCTTTTCTACCGAATACTCATCACTTTCGTAGGCCTTAATCTCTTCTTCTATATCATTTCTATGGTCATACAATTCTGCCTGCTTTTGGGTCAAGGGCTGATGGAGCATTTTTAATTCCATGGCCTTAATGACAAAAGGACCGTCACCAAACCAGGTAATGAGCTGATCGCAGGCTTCCACACATTTTGTGGCAAAGCCGATCCGGTGATAAAGGTATGCCAGCTGATAAGCCCATTCCTCCCGGTAATCCTTGCGATTCAATTCTTCCAACAGTTCAATGCGATCTTCCAAAGACGCTTCTTCCCGCTCCAATACCTTGTACTGCAAAATATATGCGCCGGTATCGTTAGGGGCAATTTTCTTATACATTGCCAGGAATTTGAGCGCACTTACCAAATCGTCCAATTCCAGGTACAATTCACACAAACCGTAAACAATGGTTCTGCTGCCGGGATTTTTATCATATGCCAAAAGCAATATATCCAGCGCGTCTTCATATCTGCGGTTAATTTTATATAAGTCACTGATTTTCTGCAGTGTCGTAAAACTTCTTACTTTACGCCAATCAATGCGGTCCGCAATCTCCGCTGCTTCCGCAAACTGTTCATTGGCAATTAATGTTGTAATTTCTTCCGAAAGAATTTTATATTCCTGTTTATCCACTTTCTATTACCTCATCTGCATGTTTCGATGGTTACCTGTGAAAATGGGAAATTTGCCTACTAACCCACTCTTCCCAAGTTTACCATAGTGTATGTGCAATGTCAAAAGTAAACAACAAAATATAGTGGGTAAAATGGATTTTTTTACTAGATAAAGTTTACATCAGCAAATCGGCCAACCGGGCAAACTGCTCCAGTGTGAGTACTTCCCCCCGAATCGTCTCACTCAGTCCCATTTCTCTAAGCGCTCCGGTCACCTTCTCTCTGGTAAGGGAAAGGGCCCCGTCGTTGCAAAGACCGTTGGACAATGTTTTTCGCCTTTGGTTAAAGGAGGCACGAATCAGTCGGAACATGTACTCCGGATCTTTTACGCTTACCGGCGGCTCCTCATAAAGGGACAGACAAATTACACTGCTGTCCACCTTCGGTCTTGGCATAAAACACTCCGGCGGCACCACCGCCACCACTTCCGGCTTGGCATAATATTGCACCGCCAGGGATAAGGCTCCGTAGTCTTTGCTTCCGGGACCTACCTGCATCCGGTCCGCCACCTCTTTCTGCACCATAATGGTAATGCTCTTTAAGGGAACTTTTTTCTCCAAAAGTCCCATAATAATCGGCGTTGTTATATAGTAAGGCAAATTTGCCACCACCTTGATGGGGCGTCCTCCATTGTACTCCTCCACCAAGGCATGCAAATCCACTTTCAAAATATCCGCATTAATAATGGAAACATTGTCGTATTCTCCCAGAGTATCATTCAAAATGGGAATCAAATCCGAATCAATCTCCACCACCACCACTTTTCCGGCGCGTTCCGCCAGATACTGCGTCATGGTACCGATTCCGGGACCGATTTCAAGCACGCAGTCCTCCTTTGTTACTTCCGCGGAGGAAATGATTTTTTCCAGCATATTCATATCCACCAGAAAATTCTGGCCGAATTTCTTGCGGAATGAAAAATTATGTTTGTTGATTACTGCCGCCGTTGCGGTAGGCGTACCCAGTGTTGCCATAGTATCCCCTCTTGTTATTTATTCTTCAAAAACAGGTTTATTGTATTGTCCCAGGTCGCTGCTTCCACTGCCTCCCGGTCCAAATTCTTTATGCGGGCAACTTCTTCTATTATATAAGGAATAAGTGCGGAAGAATTGCGTTTGCCACGCATGGGCACCGGTGCCAGGTAGGGACAATCCGTCTCCAATAAAATCCGGTCCATGGGAATGTATTCCACGGCCTCCTTTAACTTTGCGGCATTTTTGTAAGTAACCACGCCGCCGATTCCAAAGTAATAGCCCATATTCAGGTAATCCCTGGCCGTTTCCTTTGTATAGGAATAACAATGAATTACACCGGTAATATCTTTTCTTGGCTTTAACATATCCAAGGTATCTTTACACGCCTCCCGGGAATGGATAATCACGGGAAGCCCAGTCTCCCTGCAAAGCTCCAGCTGAATGTCAAACCACTTTTTCTGTTCTTCCTTAGCCACATTGTCCCAATAATAATCCAGACCGATTTCTCCGATGGCCACTACTTTTGGAAGTGCTGCCTGCTTTCGGATAAAATCCATATCCTGCATCGTAATCCCTTCCGTTTCCGTGGGATGAATTCCCAGTGCTCCGTAGAAAAAATCGTATTCTTCCGTAAGCTTTAAGGTTTTTTCCAGGGAATCCTTATCGGAGGCCGCGTTAATTACCTTGGCAACTCCGTACTCAGCAAGCCCTTCGATTACCTGCTGTCGGTCTTCATTAAATTGTTCACTGTCGTAATGCGCGTGACTGTCAAATATCATTTTAATTTATTTCCTTTCTCTTCCGGAACAAAGAGTTGGCAAAGAACCGGTTTCCTAAATATGCGCAGAGCGCATACTCGCGAAGTCGTTTTTCCAATAAAACATGTTGATTTTATGCATAATTTCATCCCAAAAGGGATAAAAATAATAAATGTAAAAATTTTGCAAAAAAACACTTGCAAACTAAAAAGCATTATACTATAATAACTTTTGCGTGTAAATAAGCGCATTTAATAGGAAATGCACCGCTAGCTCAGTTGGTAGAGCACCTGACTCTTAATCAGGGTGTCCAGGGTTCGAGCCCCTGGCGGTGCACGATAAGGTCCTGGGATTCGCGTAATGGCGGGTTGTGGGGCTTTTTTTTGTCCAAAAAGAGGGGTATTTCCCGGACACCTTTTTTCAGGTAACACAATTTTCTAAATCTCTATTGACATCATGTATATATTGTGTATATTATATATATACAATATTGAAATCTCTTCGGGTTATTCTACCCTTTTTCACTATTGTAATAATCGATTATTAAAAAAAGCGCGAGGTAACCAATGGATATTATTATTACAAACAGCTCGGATAAGCCAATTTACGAGCAAATCGAAGACCAGATTAAGGCGCAGATTATGAGCGGGAATTTAAAAGAAGGGGACGCCCTTCCTTCCATGCGACTTCTGGCAAAAGAACTGAGAATCAGCATTATCACCACAAAACGGGCCTATGAGGATTTGGAGCGGGACGGCTACATCGAATCCTACACAGGCAAAGGAAGTTTTGTCAAAGGCGTGAACCGGGAAATGGTAAAGGAAAGCGTCATGTTTGAAATCGAAACCTTGATGGAGGAAATGCTGGATAAGGCGAAGATTGCCAAGGTTTCTTTTGACGAACTTATGGAGCGAATGAAGCTTTTGTATGAAGAGAAGGAGAGTCAGGACGATGAATAAGGATGAGAAAATGGATGCGGTACATACGGAAAATGACTATGTCATTGAGTTAAAGGATGTCACCAAGGATTACGGCGACTTCGTTTTAAATAAGGTAAGTTTTAACATTCCAAGAGGTTGTATCTGCGGTTTCGTGGGTCAGAACGGTGCCGGTAAAACGACTACAATCCGTCTGATTATGGATATTATTGCTGCTACTTCCGGTGAGATAAAGGTATTTGGTAAGGATATGCATACCGAAGGGAAAACCCTAAAAGATGATATCGGCGTGGTATTTGACGAAATGGGCTTCCACGACTTCTTAACCGGCATACAGATTAATAAAATCATGAGCAAAATGTACACCAACTGGAGCGAAGAAGTATTTACCGGATATATGAAAAAGTTCGGTCTTCCCATGAAGAAAAAGTGCGGTAAATTCTCCCGCGGTATGCGGATGAAACTTCAGATTGCGGTAGCAATGAGCCACGGCGCGAAACTTCTGATTATGGATGAACCCACCAGCGGTCTCGACCCCATTGTCCGTAATGAAATTCTGGAAATTTTCCAGGAGTTTGTTCTGGAAGAAGACCATACCATCCTTTTATCTTCTCATATCACCGGCGATATTGAGCGTATTGCAGATATGGTGGTATTTATTGACAAAGGACGCATTGTGCTAAGCGGCGAAAAGGATGTAATCCTTGAAAACCACGCAATGATGAAATGCAGTAAAAAAGATGCAGATACAATCGCGAAAGAAGACATTGTATCCGTAAGACAGTCTGCCTTCGGCGTGGATGTTTTGGTACATGATAAAAAGACCTGCGCCGGAAAATACGAAAAACTTACCATGGAGCAGTGCACTTTGGAAGAAATCATGATTCATTACGTAAACCGTGCAAACAACGAGAGCAAAGAAGCCTAGAGGGAGGGGATATCTATGAAAGGATTGATTTTAAAAGACCTCTACTGCCTGCGTACCCGTATGATGGCCTATGTCTTAACTTTGGTTGCTGCCTTGGCAATCGGAATTCTGATTTCTCTTAGCAGTGAATACGGAAATATGAGACCGGATGCGATTATGGGCGATGATATTACAGTATCGGAAGATGATGTGGCCGCTTATAAAATAATGCTTGGCGGCGCTACTTTTTTGGCTATTTTACTTCCTTTGGGCGTTGGCTTTGACGGCATTATGACCTTTCATATGGATGAAAAGGCAAATTTTAATGATGTGCTGCGCACCATGCCGATAAAACCTGTGGAAATTGTGCTGGCAAGATTTGGTACCGCTTACGGTTTTCTTCTGACAGGCTATGTATCGTCTATATTGATTGCACTACTGATTTCGCCGGTAGTTAAGGTGTTTACACTGGGCGAAATGATTCATGCGGGAACTGTGATGACCTGTGCTTTCGCTACCTGTCTGGGAGTGGCATGCTGTGCCCTTTTTAAGTGGAATCATAAAACTTTTGAGAGAATTGTTGTCGGCTTTTTTTTAGGCTTATATGCCGCATTTGCAATAGGAATTATAGCACTTGACAAGCGTTACGGAGACCAGCTGGATGCTATGATGTTTGCGTTCTGGGATAAAGTAAAAATCCTTTTCGAAAATTACCTTACTTGGTTAATTCCGGTGACTTTACTCATGATTGTGGTATGTTTCCTTTTATCTGTGCAGATTGTGAAAAGAAAGGGGCGAGGTGTGCGATGAGATCATTATTATATAAAGATTATGTGGCCACAAACGGCCCGTGGGTAATCGGCGGATTTGGACTTCTGACCGCATTTATCTGTGTATTTACGGTATGGAGTACCGTAAACAGTGATATAGAAGTGTTGTTGGGCCTTTGGACACCGATGGTGTTTATAGGTGGATGCGCCTATTTGCTGGCACTAATGTCTCAACTGTTCCAGACGGATTCCGGTAAAAACTGCCGCGATTACCTGCTCACCATGCCTGTAGATAAAAAGGAATATTTGCTTTCTAAATATATCTATTATCTGGTGGCAAACTATCTGGTTTTATCCTGGGGCATTTTCTTAAGTATGATTGCGGCAACCGCGGTAAAAACAGAGGGTATGATGATGCTGGTATCTACCATACAGCTCATGGGCCCTATTGTAATTCCGGTCATGTTGATTATGGCTGCCATAACGTTTCCTTTATACATACTGTATGGCAAGAAAAAAGGAGATATGATTTTTAGCGGATTTTCCATTACGCTTACGATTCTGCTTTTTATCTGGCTATTATTCGGTGATGTATCCGGCCTAACAAATATGGATTTTGAAGGCAATATGAAATGGGTGGATGAACATATGAGTCTGATTATTCTTTTAACAACCATATTTCCTATTGTGACCGGTGTTATTTATTATCTGTCATACAGAATCACTGCGGGCATTTTTGTAAGAAAGGAGCGTGATATCGATGAATAAAAAGAAAGATTTGACGGTAATGCTTGTGTTTTTATTCTTTGCATTTGCGCCCCTCTGGATTGCGGCATTTGCTTATTATGGAAGCGGACATGTGTACGAGGATTCGGGCACGCAGTTACTTTGTTCTGCGGCAATGCTTTGTCCCACAGTTTCTGTGTTTATTACCGGTGCCATTTGTAAAGAAAAGATTGATTTTGTTGGAGAGAATTCCCTGAAACTCGGAATTTATTTCAAAGATAAAAAGTGGATTTGGATGCTGGTGGCAATCTTCCTGCCCTGGGTTTACAAAGAACTTGGAGGATGGTTATTTTTGGCATTCAATCCGGAGTGTTTTGATGCTGTATCTTTTTCACAAGAGCTGGGAATGGATGCGTCTCTGATTGCGGTAATGCCTTTGTATTCCGTTGTGAATGCGGTGGTGTTTTCCATCGGTGGTTTAGGAGAAGAAATCGGTTGGCGTGGTTTTATGATGCCCCGTTTGGAGAAAAAGATGGGAATCGGTCCTGCCATTCTTGTGGGAGGTATCATTTGGGGTGTATGGCATTATCCCATTAATTATTACGGTCATAATTTCGGTACCGGATATTGGGGCGAACCCTGGCTTGGATTCCTTATTTTTACCATATTTACCATTACCGATAATGCCTTGCTTACCTTGGTGGTAAAAAAGACAAATTCCGTGTTGTTAGCTGCTTTTATGCATGCGGTGGGTAATGGTGCAATCGGAATCTCTGCTATGTTTTTGAATCCGCAGAATCTGACCGGTTTTTGGGCGGAAAGTACAGTGCAATTTGTAATTATGATGGGACCGTCTTTGGTGTTTGGTATCATTGCTTATATCTGGCTGATTAAGTTAGAGAAAAAGGAACGGGTAGCCGAATCCTAAACCTTGGAAGAGAATATTATAAATAGAATGATTTTTATAAAAAGCAGTTTGTTTGACAATTAAATGAAACATACTGCTTTTTTGTTGAAGTTTTCCCGTTTTTATTGCATAATGAAAGAAAAATGGGGAAATTGGAGAAATCTCAATGAAACAAAAACAAACTTCCAACGGAAAAATTATATTGATTGTTATTTTATGCGGCCTCCTTGTGCTGATTGTGGGTGCTACGGTTATGCTCGCTTATAAAAAACATTTGGACAAGGAGCGGCAAGCGCAAATTTCTACGATTGCAACGACGGAAGAAGAGCCGGAAGAAGAAGAGGAAGAAGAAAGTCCTTACCGCGACCAGCTTACCACCATTTTGGGAAACGGCGAAGATGAGGTCACGGTCATGTTCTACTTCAATGGCTCCAACTTGGAATCCAATTACGGCAGTGCTACGGACGATATTTCCGAAATGTTGGTAGCTCCTCATAACGATAACGTGAATTTGGTTATCCAGACCACCGGAACCCATCAGTGGCAGGATTTTGGCATTGCTTCCGACCACGACCAAAGATACATCATTCAAAATCAGGATTTGGTTTTGGTGGATGACAGTTTAGGACAGGAAGATTGTACTTCCGAAGAAGCCCTTCTGGATTTCCTTCTTTGGACCAAGGAAAATTACCCGGCGAACCGCTATATGTTCGTATTCTGGAACCACGGCGGCGGTGCAGTAACCGGTTTTGGTTATAACGAATGGGGACACCCGGCACATTCCCTCACCATTGACGAAATGCAACGTGCATTTAATGCCAGCGGAATGGATTTTGATATGATTGGTATGGATTGCTGTATCATGTCTTCCTTGGAAGTGTGCTACGCCCTTTATGATTCCTGTGACTATATGATTTTGTCCGAAGATTTTGAATCTTCTCTGGGATGGTCTTACGGCGGATGGCTGACTCAGCTTTGCGAGGACCCTTCCACTTCCACGGAAGATCTCGGCACAATTATTATTGACGATATGGTGCAGGACAACAACGATTCCCGAATGGGCTCCTCATCTACGTTGGCACTAATTGATCAGCGCTACATTCCGGAATTGTACGAAACCTGGAAACAATTTGCCTATGCCAATGAAGAGGTTCTTCTGGCTGCCAACTACAGTCAGGAAGTTACCCGTACCGGAAGAGCCAGAGGACCGGTCCTTGATACAACGGAAGGCGACCGCGTGGCATCAGAACTTGGCGAATACTATATTACCGATATGATGGCACTTGCTTCCTCCATTTCTTCGGATTACTCCAAACCGTTGGCAGCGGCTATCAATAATGCAATTTTTTACTATAATTGCACCGATGACAACTCCGGTCTCACCGGTTTGTCCGTAACGCTTCCTTACGGCTCGAGAAGTTTTTATCTGGAACTGGTTGATGTATTTTTGGCTGCCGGGTTGGATAAGCAGTATGTTTCCTGGCTGAATGCCTTTTCTACCGTATCCGGCGAAGTTACTTACTACGACTTCGATGACTTCGGAGAAAGCTGGGAAGGTTGGGACGGCATTGATACCGACGGCTGATTTGGCATTGATACAGACCTGTATTTTGTTTTGCAGAAAACGCTTTGTCATTGCTGACCATAATGGAAATTGAAAGGAACAACAAATGGATTTGGTTATAAACAACGGACGACCCGCAGAAATTGCGGGTCGTTTGCAAAAAGAAATTAAATGCTATGATTTTTTGGATGCCCTTGGGATTTCCTACGAGCGCATCGACCACCCTGCCCTTAATACCATTGCAGAATGCGAAGCAGTTGATGAGGCTCTGCAGACCCACATTTGCAAAAATCTGTTTCTCTGCAACCGGCAGGAGACCCAGTTCTATCTGGTCCTGATGCCCGGCGAAAAACGCTTTGTTACAAAGGATTTATCCGCTGCCCTGGGCGTTGCCCGTCTTTCCTTCGCTAAGGAAAGCTATATGGAAAATTTTCTGGATATTACTCCCGGTTCAGTTTCCGTACTGGGCTTACTTTCTGATACGGAAAATCGGGTCCGCTTGATTATTGATGAGGATGTACTGGCAGAAGATTCCTTCGCCTGCCATCCCTGCATCAATACCTCAAGTTTAAAATTCAGCACAACTGATTTGACGGAAAAAATTATTCCTGCCATGGGACATGAGCCCACTATTGTCCGTTTATAACCGTCTTTTCAATAATTTTAGTATCTTTTCTGAAGAATTCCGTAGCTAATCCAGTAGATGACAATAATGACACATACGCTGAAGCTGCACAACATAGACAAGGTTTCCTGTTCCAGGATACGAAATACAATGGTTCCGATTGCCGCGATAAAAACATGGACGTATCCGGCATAGGACCATGCCTTGGCTGCAATGTAACGGTTGCGCTCATCGCTGTTATTAACATCTATTTTTTCTCTGTACTCTTCGTTGCTGTTGTATCTGATTAAGCGTGCCATCTGCAAAATACCTACAACCAAAAGGGCAGCGCCCATTCCGGACCAAAATTCATCTACAAGTCCTGCATAGGAACATGCAACCAATGCTACACCGATAACGATTTCTACTATACTGCTGATCATTCTTTTTGTTCTCATATTAATTCCCTCTTCTTTCTTTTTTGCTTTTTGTTAATTTCTGTTTTTATTTGTTTTTTATATGCTTTTCTTATTTCTTTTTCTCAATTATTTTGTTACTTTTTTAATTTATTAAATTTATCCCTCTACACTTCTTTTAATTACTCTTCTTCAAAAATGAAAACTTCTTCTATTGTCATTTCGAAGTAAACTGCTATTTTGTGTGCCAAAAATATGGACGGATTGTACTTTCCTGTTTCCAGTGAACTTATGGTCTGTCTGGACACACCCATTGTTTTCGCAAATTCTTCTTGTTTTATTCCACGTTCTTTTCGGATTTCCTCAATCCGGTTCTTCATACTAATTCCTCCTTGTTTTCTAATTCTTTTATTTGTTACATTTGTTTTATACGTATAATAGGATATCCTTTTGTAAAGTTCGCTTTACATTCTTAAGATACCATAGGTTTTTTTCTATGTCAAGCATACTTTACATTTTTTTAAAAATTTTTTTTATACTGCTTTTTCAGTCTTTTTTCCTTTTCTCCAAGTGATAAAATCTTGACTTTACCTTTGTTTTATTGTAATATCATACATGTGTCAAAACACAATAACGATGCGTGGCTCAGCTTGGTAGAGCGCTGCGTTCGGGACGCAGAGGTCGCAGGTTCAAATCCTGTCGCATCGATTAAAATAATCCTTGCCATAAGGCAAGGATTATTTTTATTTATACAATTGATATAAATCTATGACCTTTATCGGAGCGAACGCACCCGTTCGGGCACAGAAATAAAATTGTATCGTTATCAGAATCGTGATACAATCAATTAAATTAGTGTTATTTTTTCAATCCGACAAAACTGTCTTGTTTATAATACGCTTTTTCTCACTCTATGACGTGTTATTTTACCCAAGATTATGTAATAATCAGCGGGAAACGGAGGAAAATCTTATGATAGATCAAGTGAAAATCGGAAATTTTTTAAAATTCCTAAGAAAGAATAAAGGAAAAACACAAGAAGAAATTGCAGATTTATTCGGCGTATCATCAAGGAGCGTTTCCCGTTGGGAAAACGGAAATACCATGCCGGATTTGGCAATTCTCGTTGAACTGGCTAATTATTACGATGTCGATATCCGGGAAATCATTGATGGTGAAATAAAAAATGAAAACTCAGAACCGGAATCCAAAGAAACCTTATTGCGTGTTGCTGATTATGCTAATAACGAGAAAAAACAAGCCTTAAACAAGAAAAATTCGATTATCATACCCTGTTGCATAATCATCATTGCACTCATAATCGCATTTTATGGTCTTCTTTTTTATTTGTTTTCTGCACAATATAATGCAAACGGTATAAGCAGTTTCTTATGTATAACGATTGATGAAAATCAACCCCTGGAATATATTGGAGAACTTGAAAACTACAGCATTTATGTTGAAAATCTGAAAATAGATGAATTATATTTTATATCGGTAGATGATACGAGAATTTCCCTTAGCGAGGCGATTCAAAACGAACTGGTATCCATAAGTGACTGGAGAAAAAAAGCATGGTATACCATAACGGATGGGAACACGGAAATTCTAGGTTTTGAAAATTATGAAATCGCCATCACGGCTGAGGAATGTATCATAAGGCCAATCACTGAATAAAATACCGAAAATTCCTACAACAACGAATTTTCCCCTTTGCACTGGATTGACCATTTGATATAATTACTTATATATCTTATACAAAAGGAGACTGTACCATGGATTTAAAAGAAAAGATTGAAGAAATCGTAGAAAAAGTTAAAGATGATGATAAGTTCAAAGAGGATTTTAAGAAAAATCCCGAAAAGGCAATTGAAAACCTTGCCGGCGTTGATATTCCCGACGGAATGCTGGACAAAATTGTAGACGGTGTAAAAGCTAAAATTACCGGCGACAAACTTGCTGACGCTGTAGACTCTTTAAAGAAACTTTTCTAATTGTCAGCAGTCAAATATTGAATTTAAAAACAGCATTGCGCCTTGAAAATTCAATTTTCAGGGCGCAATTTATTTGCATTTATAAATTTTTATCTTCTTTTGTGTATTCGGATTGCTATTTTATCATACCTTTATTTCATAATCTTCCACATATTTTCATGGGCGTTATAAAATAACCGAACCGAAATCTCTTTTTCAAAAACAGCAATGCGACACTCAAAAATCCATATATGACTTTTGGCAGTTACTTCATTGGGAAGTAAAATATCCCCGTTTTTGGTTACAATCCGGTAAGCCCGGATTGCGTACGTATGAAATTCTCCGTCTTCGTCTGCAAATCTGATTTTGATGGGTATAATCTCTCCATCTGATGTATGCTGACAAATCACATCTGCTTTCCGATTCATCTCATCCTCCT
>SVFE01000068.1 GCA_015057055.1 Lachnospiraceae bacterium
TCTCTCGCACCACCGCCTACTTTTCTTTTTTCTCTTTCAGGCGGTGCCATACTCTCTCGCACCACCGCCTACTTTTCTTTTTTCTCTTTCAGGCGGTGCTATACTCTCTCGCACCACCGCCTACTTTTCTTTTTTCTCTTTCAGGCGGTGCCATACTCTCTCGCACCACCGCCTACTTTTCTTTTTTCTCTTTCAGGCGGTGCAAATACCCTCCATCCATCAAAAACCCGGGAAATTCTAACATCATCCCGAAAGCAATAACAAAAATCCCTCCAAAAGTAAAAACATAAAGCGCCCAAAGTATCACGAAAAATAGAAAATCGCCCCCTGCCATTTGGCAAAGGGCGACGTATATCGCGGTACCACCTTCGTTCACAATCAATTACTCTTTGATTGCCTCTGCAGATGTCTTTCACAACACCGTCACGTAGCATACCATAGCTACGTGGCCTGCAAAAACACCCTATCCTTTAACGGGGATAAATCGTGAAACCCTACTATTAGTTCAGATTTCCGGTTCAAAAGCTACCTTCCGTGTTCCTTCCTTGAAGTTTTCTTACAGCCGGGAAAAACTCTCTCTGACAAGGGAAAACACCTACTCCTCTTTCTCATAACCTTTTTCTATTCATTTTTTAATGATTTAAATATACCCACCAAAGAACATTTTGTCAAGACTTCCCTCGCCGGATATAAAGCATTTCTTAATCATTTCGCAAACATTCCTTAAGCATGTCCTAGGCATTTTCCAAACCTTCTCAAGCATTTCCCCAAAACGCCTAAACTTATCTCCTTTTTTTGGTGCCATGCATTCTGTAGCATCCGAAAACACCCTTTGAAAAATTCACACAGCCGTACCAGATAAAAGAACCTTTAAAAACCACACAGTCGCATCACATAAAAGAACCTTTAAAAACCACACAGCCGCATCACATAAAAGAACCTTTAAAAACCACACAGCCGCATCACGTAAAAGAACCCTCAAAAATCATACAGCCAGTCACTCGTCTTACAAAAAATCCATCGAAACCTTCGACCACTTAGAATGTATATTTGGAAATCTGCGCATTCAGATATACCGAATGCTGTGAATTCTTCTTGGAGGTTTCATTCAGATTCTCAAGACTGCCGGCAATACGGCTGGTTGCATCCGCCAAATCGTTGGCACTGTTTGCCGTGCCGGATACCGTATCGGTAATTGCCTGCACATTTTCACTGATTGTGGAAATATCCTGGGCAATCTGCGTACTCTGTTGTTCAATTTCTACCATGCGGTCACGGATTGTCTCCGTCGTATTTCCGTATTCTGCCCCTAATCCGGCAAATGCTGCATAATCCCGTACCACATCTTCCGAAACAAATCGAATCATTTCTTCGGAAACCTCTGTCAGCGCAGACAGTGCAGCCAGCACTTGGTTGTTGATATCGTTAATTTCTGACACGGCACGGTCAATATCATTACTGAGAGTTCCTACTTCCGTTGCAACAACGGCAAATCCTGCGCCCATGGTTCCCGCTCTGGATGCCTCAATCTGGGCATTCAAACTGAGCATTCTTGTCTGGTTTGCAATATTACCGATTTCTTCTGCAATCTGCTTTACCTGTTCAATCTGCTGGGCATCCCTACTGGTTCTGCGCATTCTGTCCTGTAATGACTGCAGTGCATCCATAGCGCTGCGCTGATTCTCTCTCGCCATTGCAGAGGTTGCCTGTGCATTTTCATTGGCCTGCTGTACCATGCGGTAAATTCCGTTTACACTTTCGGCAAACGCAGACACGCTTTCCGCACTTTCCGTCAAAGACGCTGCCAAAGAACGACTGGACAGTGAACTGTTTTCCATATTTTCACTGATACCTTCAATTTCCGCATTCATGGCAGACATTATCCGTGTATTTTCCGAAACCGCTACATTCATTGCTTCACCGGTGCGGACAATTTCGTCCGTAGTAACAGAAACCTCGCGAACCAGTCCGCGAATCTGCTCCAAAAAAGCATTCATGTTTTGCGCAATTACTTCCATCTCATCCCCGGTCCGGATGTCAATTTCTTTTGTCAAATCCCCTGCGCCCTGCGCCAACTCTTCCACTTTTTGATTCAACTTATATACACTCTTTTTAAACTTTGCCATAAGGAGATGCAACACAACTAGGCTCACCACATAGGCCACAATACAAACCGCGATAACCATAACAAGCACTGCCTGCTTTTGTGCCTCAATCCAATCCGCACTAAAATCCACCCCAACGGCACCAACAACTTCTTCCCCGTCAAAAACAGGGCTGTAGGCCGACAAATGCGTTCCCCATTCATCCGTAAAGGTCTCTTCATCTGCAAACGTATCCTGCAAGGCAAATGCCTCAGCCAAGGCCTCGGTATATTCACATTCTTCGCCAATGTCTGCAGGCTCTTCCGGATCAGAATCGACTACAAACAGGAACCTGTCCTCCGCCTGACGCAAGGTATAAATATATTCCAGGTCCGCATTATCCCGAAAAAGAGCAAGTTCCTCAACAATAAGGTTGTATGCCTCACTTCCTTCCTGCCCTTCTTCAATGCCGCGCAAAACGTCTCCGCTCACATTGGCAGCCGCACATCGAGCAATGTTGATGGCACTGTTCTGTACCTGCTCAAGCAAAATGTCTGCCGAGCGGGTATATGCAAATACGCCCAGCACGCCATTTCCCAAAAGTAGAAGAACTGCAAGCAAAACAAACAACTGACTAAAAATGCTGACTTTTCTGACCTTCATATCATTCCTCCTTGTTTTCCGAAGGAAAATGTAGCTCTGCGTGCAGAGGTTTCTGCCTTTTGCAGGAGCAGAGGAATTTTCCTCCTTGTTTTCCTCCTTGTTTTATCGTTCCCGAATCGCTTTCCCGTTCTCTACCCGGTAAATCACTTCACAATTCTCGATAGTATTTAAACGATGGGCAATGATGACCAGCGTTTTCTTTCCGTGCAACCGGTTAATGGACTCCATAATTGCGGCTTCCGTATCGTTATCCAGCGCCGACGTTGCCTCATCCAAAATCAAAATCTCCGGGTCGTCGTAAAGCGCTCTGGCAATACCGATACGCTGACGTTGTCCGCCGGAGAGACGGATTCCCCGCTCACCGATACCGGTCTCCATTCCTTCCGGTAAACTTCTGACAAATTCGTCCAACTGCGCCTCCTTTAAAACTTCCCAAAGACGCTCTTCACTAATTTCTTCCTCCGGAATACCAAACGCTATGTTTTTACGGATACTGTCATCCAACATGAAAATCTGCTGGGGAATATAGCCCACATTGTTAAGCCACTGTCCATAGTGTTCCCGACTCAAAACGTCCACACCGTCCGCCAGAATTTGTCCGTCCTTTAGTTGCAATAGCCCCAGTAAAATATCCACCACCGTAGATTTTCCGGAACCGGAGCTTCCCACGATGCCCACAGCCGCTCCGATGGGAATTTCCATTTCTGCCTTATCGAAAATCAGCACATCCGTATTGGGATATGCATAGGTAATATTTTTCAGTTCCACCTTATCTTTAATATCCAGTTTCTTCGGCGCACGCTGCAAGGACTCCAACACCTTGTCCGCATCGGCAATTTCCTTTTGAAGATTGTCGCTGATTCCCATTAAAAACGGCTTGTAATACGCGATATCCGTCATGTAATTACTGATTCGATTGGCACTGGGAAGAAGTCGCACCACGGCAAATGCAAATGCACCAAGAAGCGGAACCATGTTCTGCATATCATCACCGTTTGAAATCATCACAATCATATACACCAAAATACTGGCAATGCAAATCGTCTCGATTAAAAGACGGGGCAAATTCTTATAAATACTATATTTCCGGAGTGCGCTGATATAACGGTTGCCGCAGTCAATATACTGGCCGGCAAAATAAGCCTCACGGTTGGCAATTTTAATTTCCTTGATTCCGGTTACCACCTGCTGAATCCATTTCAAAAGTCCCGCATAGTTTTCCCGGTTATCCTTTCCCGCTTTGGACATAATGGGTTTAAACAAAACTTTGATTACCAACAGGGAAACTAACATAACCGAAATCAAAAACAGGGTCATCTTCGGCTCCAAAATCATAATTGCAACTACGACAAAAACAAAGACCACAATTTCCGACATCATTTGCAAAAGGCACAGCATCAGCGCATACATATTGATTACATCCGAGGTAATATTTCGTTGCACCTTGGGGGTATCCGCATTTAAATAAAACTCGTAGGGGCGTTTCAGATAGCTGATCATCATCTGATTGGCCGTACGGAACTGATTACCGAACACGAAACGGTATTGAATCACTCCCTGCAAATGCAAAAAAGCATTCTTTAAAGCAAACAACACAATCAGGGTTACCAGCATTAAAATGATGAACTGCTGCGTACTTTTCAGTCCCAACATATCATATATCTTCCGGACAATTTCCACTTCCATCATACTGTCAATATCCATGATGGCATTGAGCACCGGAATTAAAAATCCGATACTGAAGGTTTCCAAAAGTGCTCCGAAAAGCATCAGGACAACCAGTCCCAGCATTTTTATTTTTTGCTTGCGGTCCAGAAGAATCCGCAGTTTCTTAATGATATCCATTGAAAAACAACCTTCCTATATTTTCTCATTGTACCGGTATTTGCCTTCCGCTTCATACCGGTCCATAAAATCTGCGCCGAGAAACAGCTTTTCATCCACAAAATCCATGTTCTCTATCGCTTGGGTAAAAATCGCTACCGCCCGGTGAAAATGGACGCCGGGAATAAACTTCATCACTTCCAGCGGATAACGCCCCTTAAGGACAATATGCTCGGGAAACGCCGCTTCATAGTCCAACAAATCCTTGGGGTGGGGCTTGATAAACACCCGATATCCGTCGCAATATTCCCCAATCAGATCCGAAAAAATCCGCTTTCTGGTTTCCTCATCGCTGAGCTCTTCCGTCAAAACAATGGCATTCTTTTGCCCTTCTTCCGCTCCGGAAAGTTCCTCTAAAAGGCGGGGCGCATTTTCCATAAATGCTCGTACGATAAGGGCTTTTTCTTCTTCATCAAGCCGCTCTTCCAAGGGCTTTCTGGGCACTTCCACATATTTGCGATAATCGTATTTTAAACATTTCCGGTCATTGACTTCCATATCAATACAATACTTGGAATAACCGTTTTGTATAAAAATCAAATTTAACGACGCCAAAAAGGCCTTCAAGCGAAAGCAACCCCGGTTATCATACCGAGCCGCATCAAAGACCTTTAAACAATTATAGCCATCCTCCATAGCGTGATAGCGCAAATGCTTATAATTCAAATAGTAACCAATCGGATCCGAGTCGCAAAAAACATAAATATCCCGGTACTTCGAAAAATCCACCGGAATATAAGGTTCCTGAAGTTTCGCATAAAGCTTGGTGTATTTCATCCTGGCAAACAAATTGCTCACCAGATTTCCCCGGTCCTTTCTAAGTTCCTCCAATTCCGGGAAAAAAGTATGCCGCTTCTCATCAAATTCCACCACTTCCTCAAACCATCCGATACTTTCCAAACGGCTTTTCAGGTTTTCAAAATCCGTAGACATTTTACTGAGAACCACCGTTGCCTGCCCTTTTGCTTCCTTCGATAGTGCAAACTCCTTAAGCAATGTCACGTACACATGATAATAGGTGTGACAAACGTAAATTCTATCTTTCATATTTTGAACTTGCTCCTGCCTTTAATGGTACAACACCGAGCAAAAGTTCGCAATGTTTTTTTCGGGGGCTTTATTTTTCCTGCCGGATAATTATTTTCCGTAGTTTTCATGCTTTCGGCTGCCTCGTGGCTTTCCTTCTTTCAGCTGCCCTGCATGTTCCGGATGAATTTCAGTTCGTTCAAGAGACCTGTTTGCATGTCCTAAATGAATTCCGACATGCCCGATGCCAAGGAGAACCCCTGCAGCCAACAAAATCCAGTTGCCTGCGTATACGGCAAGCAAAAGGACCGCTAATACCGGCAAAAGGGCACCCGCCACCGGGAAGCCAAACTGCGACGTATAAAAATCCTTCATTGTCCGGGGACTTTTAAAATATCGTACCCAGTAGATTTCATAAAAAATCATCAACACAAACGCGAGGGCCCAATACAGCATCCGCATGTTAATGTAGATTCCGTTCACCGAAGGATAGACCGCCGGATTTATGGCAGGAAAAATCAGCAGTCCTGCCGTAACAAGTGCCTCACCGATTCGCTCGAAAAACCCCAAAATTTTGTTTTCCTGCTTCGCGTACTCTTCGTAGCCTTCCGGCATTTTGCCCCTTGCCCAAAGGATATTCGGCACAAAAAGCAGGAGTAAAAAGATTAGTCCGGTTACACAAAAGCCCAGGCGATAAGGCTCGATTTCAACAATCTTGGAACTGACATCCACACCGCTGACGCCACCATCGTAGTGGGAATGTAGCATTCCCCCCATCCGGTCCGGATAATGCAAATCGGTGTGATAACTTCCGTAGATTCCCATAATTTTTCCGCCGCCGCAACGCTCATAAGCCGCAATGAAATTCGATACCATGTAGTTTTCCCGGAGCGCAGAAACACCATTCTCTGAGCCTTCCTCGTAAAATTCCATGCCCTGCCGGATACATTCCTCGGCAAGCCGGTAATTCTCAGAATCCGCATTTCCCGTCGCTTCCAGATAGGCAAGATATCTTGCTCCGGTAACTCCATATTGATGCCCCACATCCGTACCGTAAAGCACCGTTTCCGGGTACTTTTCTTTGATGGTCTGCCAAAAAGCATAGTAGTAGGGTGTGCCGGACTGGGTTCCTTCCATGTCCCGGAAAATCTCATCCAAAATGACATCCTCTTTCGCCTGCATCCATAAATTTAAATATTCCGCCGTGTAATAGGGCAGCTCCACAAAAAGATTGCGGCAACCTTCCTTATAAAGCGCATCCCACAATTTAAGTTCTTCCTCGTAATACCTCTCTATTCCATGACTTTCCCCGTACAACTGAATCATGGTATCGTCAGTCGGATACACATCCTGTGCTTTTTCTGTCACCACCAAAACCGTAGCCAACAGAAATAGAAGTCCAAGTATGGGGAGTCCAATCCAATTCTTTATCTTTTGCATGTTCGTTCGTTCCTTTCTTTAGGGATGTCCTTTTTTATATTTGTTTTTGCTGTTTTTGCTGTTTGTTTTGCTTGTTTGTTTTGTCTGTTTGTTTTTGCTGTTTTTGCTGTTTGTTTTGCTTGTTTGTTTTGTCTGTTTGTTTTAACGTTTTTTATGCTGCTTATTTATTTTGTTTGCTTGTTTTTGTTTGCTTGTTTTTTGTTTGCTTGCTTTTATTCGCTTGCTTTTGTTTGCTTGCTTTTGTTTGCTTGCTTTTGTTTGCTTGCTTTTGTTTGCTTGCTTTTGTTTGCTTGTTTTTAGCGTAGTATGTTTCTGTGAAACTAGGTTCCTGTGTGATGATGCACTCCCCGTTGCACCGCCTATTTCTTGTTTTTCCATTTCAGGCGGTGTAACCAACCTTCCCTCCACCGCCTGGTTCTCTTTTTTTTATTTCAGGCGGTGACAGCCACTCTCTTTCCACCGCCCAATTATCATTTTTCCATTTCAGGCGGTGACAGCCACTCTCTCTCCACCACCCAATTATCATTTTTTCAT
>SVFE01000017.1 GCA_015057055.1 Lachnospiraceae bacterium
CGCGCTTTGATAGCGGACATCCAGTTCCCGGCTTTTTTTCTCCAAATCCCGTTGCATCTGGTCGTACTTTGTCTTGCAATCGCCTTCTGCTGCGCGGAAGCCTTCTTCATAGCCTTTCTGGTACCCGTTTTCCGCGGCCAAAGCCTCTTGCTGCTCAATTTTACTTTGGGCTTCCTGCAAAATCCGCTCCGCTTCTTCTCTGGCTTCTGCAAGAATTTTTTCCCCGTCTTCGTTTTTCGGCTCCGGCAAATGAAGATTTCCCTCTTCATCTGCTACCAGCTGCTCCAACTGCACCGAAGCAATGCCTTCTACAAAGCCTTCCTCTGCTTCTTCCGGTTCCGGTTCATTTTCCGCCTTCTGCGCCGCCGCCAGTTCTTCCAGACGTTTCGCCAAACGTTCGTTACTGTCAATTTTCACTTTCTTTTCCGAGGATACAACGACAAAGCCGCCTTTAATAAAATTACTAGACAATGAGCTCGTCACCTCCGCCTCGTGAAATTACGATTTCACCGGAATCTTCCAATTTACGGATAATATTAACAATCTTCTGCTGAGCCTCTTCTACGTCTTTCATACGCACCGGTCCCATGAATTCCATATCTTCCTTAATCATCTGAGCCAAACGCTTGGACAGATTCTTAAATACCACATTCTGCACTTCTTCGTTGCTGCCCTTCAAAGAAAGTGCAAGTTCATTATTATCTACATCACGAAGCACACGCTGGATGGAACGGTCTTCCAAAAGAAGGATATCTTCGAATACAAACATCTTCTTCCGGATTTCGTCCGCCAGTTCCGGATCTTCGATTTCCAAAATTTCCAAAATATGTTTTTCCGTTCCGCGGTCGGTGGCATTGAGGATATCCACCACCTGGTCCACACCGCCGATAATGGTGTAATCCTGATTTACAAGATTTGCCAGCTTCGATTCCAGGACACGTTCTACCTCTTTGATAACATCTGGGCTGGTTCTGTCCATCACCGCGATTCTCCTTGCAACATCCGCCTGATGTTCCTGGGGAAGCGCAGAAATAATCATCGCTGCCTGAGTTGATGAGAGGTAAGACAAAATAAGAGCAATCGTCTGGGGGTGCTCGTCCTGAATAAAGCTAAGAAGCTGGGTAGCATCGGTTTTCCGGATAAACTCGAAGGGTTTTACCTGCAAAGAAGCCGTAAGTTTTCCGATAACATCCAGGGCTTTTTCGGCACCCAGCGCCTTCTCCAAAACTTCTTTTGCATAACCGATACCGCCCTCCGCAATGTACTGCTGCGCAAGACACACCTCGTAAAACTCATTAATAACACCGTCTTTCACAGAAGGCGCAATGCTTCTTGTGTTGGCGATTTCCAGAGTTAAATCTTCTATTTCTTCTTCTTTCAAATGCTTAAAAATGGTTGCCGATTTCTCCGGTCCCAA
This sequence comes from Lachnospiraceae bacterium, assembly GCA_015057055.1. Taxonomy (GTDB): domain Bacteria; phylum Bacillota; class Clostridia; order Lachnospirales; family Lachnospiraceae; genus NK4A136. The sequence goes on from SVFE01000017.1 coordinate 1,418, forward strand.
GGTAATCAACAAAATTGCCGCTTTTTGTAAACCGGTTAAATTTAATTCTGCCACAAAGCATCCCTGCCTTTCTTACTAATCCCAATCCTCTGTAAGCCAGTTTCGAAGCAGGCTGGCTGCCGCTTCCGGATTATCATCCACAAATTTCTCAATAATTTTCCGTGCCTCTGACTTGTCCTCAACACCAATTTCGTTGATTTCCTCTACCGGTGTTGACTGCAAAATATCATCAATATTGATTTCTGCCTCTTCCTCTTCCACATGCTGCTGTTTCATGCTTCGATAAATAACGAATGCAAGCAACGCGAGAATCAGAACAATCAGTATAATCTGCAAAATATCGGTCCGGTCAATATCCAAGCCTTCCCGGTCCATGAACATCGGTTCCTCGTATGCGATAATTGTAATATTATCCACATCAATGCCCGTTGCCGTGGAAACAGCCCGGTACAAATCCTCATCCACTTCCATTTTCACCCGGGAACCGTTATTGAGCTTGTAATCCTCCCAGGTAATACCGTCAAGCAATCCCTGCCGCTCAATATCTTCTTCGTGAATAATGTTATAGGTAAGACAAGTTACGGTAAGGGAAGATTCGTCGTATTTTATGGAGCCTGCCGGAATCTGCTGAAGCGTTGTGCTTTCATTGGGAAGAAAGTCCCTGGATTCCTCTTCCGTATAGGCATTGGAATATTCCCCGTCCTCGTATACGTAGGTAGTTTCCGTATTGGAATCAGTGCCCGGAATTCCGGATATACCGCCACTGCTGTTGGATTCATACAAATCCTCGCTGGCCAGCATACCTTCCTCCCGTCCGTCGGGCGCCCAGTATAAATGCTCTGCGTATTCCGTGTAGGAATTATCCAATACGATATTGGCCGCAACCTCCACCTGGGAAAATTCATTGGTGCCAATCAGCATGGAACGCACATCGTTTTTAATGATATTGGAAATCTGCTCCGTAAGGGCCATCTGGGTGCTGGCGGTGCCGTAAGTAGAAGACTCGTCACTGCCGGAGAACAGAAGGTTTCCGTCGGTATCCAAAATCACTACGTTCTTTGTGGATTCATTTCCCAGGGCAGTAGCTACGAACTGTGCCAGAGCCGCTGCCGTATCCATGGAGCATTCGCCGGAAAGATTCAAAATAACGCTGGCGCTGGAATCCTGATTCTGGGCAATCAGTGTCCCGTTATCTTCCGCAATGTTAAGATGCACCGTAGCATCTTTGACAAAGCTGTAGGTAGCAAGACTGTTCTCGATTAAGCCCTCCAAATACACCACGTAACGTTTCTGCCGGTCGGACTCTGTCGTGGAGAGACCGCCCTCCGTAACATTATCGATACCAAAAGCGTCCGTATAGATACTGTTGGAGCCAAGATACAGATTGGCCGTCGTATAATCATCCTCTTCCACGGAAATTTCCAGACCGTCTTCCGATGTTATGTAGGTATATCCTTCCGCTTCCAAAAGTTCGATAACCGATTGGGCTTCCGCCAGAGATGTCGCCGTATATATTTTTATGTATTTCGGTTGCGATAAAACCGCAATCATGATTGCAAACGCAACAATAACACCTACTGCCAGACTTACGATGGTACGTTTCTGACGAGGTGTAAACTTTTCCCACCAATCCAAAAATTTCTTTGGCAGGCTTCTAACCCATTCCAACAATCGATCTACCATTTTTTCTTCTCCGTGAATTTAAAGATCCTTTGACTCCGTTCTTTGCTGTATCAATATTGAAATTAATTGAAATTAAATTTGCATATTTATAATTTCTTTGTATGCTTCCAAAAATTTATCCCTGATTGCAACGGTATACTGCAGGGAAACAGACGCCTTCTGCAATGCAATCGCCAAATCATGGGTATTTTCCGTCTCTCCCAGGGCCAGCTTAATCTCTTCATTTTCCGCATCAGACAAATACTTATTGGTGGTATTTAAACTGTTCACAGCAGAATCCAAAATCGTGCTGAACATATCCTCCGTATCGGAACCGTAGATTTTCGAAGTTCCGCTTAGGGGCTCTATGGTTTTGGAATTTAACTCAAATGCAGGACTGACATTCATATCATTCATTCCTTTCTGCGCTATCGCTTACCTTATACCTGACTTGCCAAATCAATTCCCTTCATGGCAATGGTTTTGCTTGCCTGAAAAGCAGTTGCATTGGCCTCATAAGCTCTTGATGCATCAATTAAGTTCGTCATCTCCGTAATGATATTAACGTTGGGGTAGGTTACGTATCCGTTTTCATCCGCATCCGGATGAGAAGGGTCGTAAACCATATTCATCTCTGTTTCATGGTCCTCGGAAATCTCCGTGATTTTTACCCCGTAGCCAATGGGCGCGCCGTCAAACGAATTTCGGTTGGCCGTTCTTCCTTCTCCCACAATATTATCCAGCACATGACTAAAGCTTCCTACGTTTTCCGTTTCCTGAGTGGTAAAGGTAACCACCTTTCTGCGGTAGGGGGTACCGTCCTCGGTTCTGGTGGTGTTGGCATTTGCCACATTCTCTGCAATCGTATCCATACGATAACGCTGCGCCGATAATCCTGTTGCACTGATATCAAATGATGTAAACATACCCATTACGCGTCACCTCCTACTTCATAACCGCTTTTAAATTGGCAAATTCCTTGGTGATGGAATTCAATAAGGCATTGTACACCACCTGGTTCTCTGCCAAATAAACATTCTCTGTATCCACATCCACGTTATTTCCGTCCAAACGGTAGGAAAATCCCGCGGAATCCGTATAAACCCTGGGGGTAAGATCATTCGTGTTTAAGTGATACACCTTGTAGTCCATACTTTCGTACGCATTGTTTCCAAGCGCCCGCATAAGCTCATTTTCAAATGCCACGTCCTGCCGCTTGTAATTCGGCGTGGTCGCATTGGCAATGTTGTTGGAAATCGCTTCATTACGAAGCCAGGAAGCATCCGCTGCCTTATCCAGTACGTTGATATAATCAAATACATTGGAATTTATCATTTTTCTCCTCTTTTCTGCAGTATGACACAAAATACCACTCTTATTAATTATATAAAAAAAGTCAAAAAACACAACCCCTTTTCTACAATATCTTGTTCATATTTTTACCATATTACACAAAATATCGTAATTTCCCACGGATAGTGTTATTTTCGAAAACAAAAAAACGGATTTTTGTGTCAAAATCCGTTTCATTACTTACGTAAACTGCCCTTCCTTAAGCAGTCCCTGTGTATTCTTTTGTCCTTTGCATATGTATCGGTTAAAAGCGAATAATTATTAAGGTTATTTTATCACTTTTTCCCCTTTTTTTCAACAAAATCTTCCGCAGTTGGACGGTCAGCAGGCTAATTTACCACCGTCCATTCAATCCGTCATTTCAAAAACCGCTTCATTCAATACTCTGACGGAAGTTCCCTTCATTCCCATGGAATGGGTTTCAATAATTCCGGCGCTTTCCATCTTCCGGAGAGCATTAACAATCACCGAACGGGTAATTCCTTCCCGGTCCGCAATCTTACTTGCCACAATTACGCCTTCCGTACCATCCAGTTCTTTTAAAATATGCGCCACGGCCATTTTTTCCAGGTTAGACAGCGCATCTGCCGCCATCTGGTAAGACTGCTCTTTTCGCATATGTTCCGCATCCTCTTCGTCCACTGCCCGAAGCATTTCAAGTCCCACCACGGTAGCACCGTATTCGCACAAAATCACATCATCAATATCAAATGCGGCGCCGCTTCGGTAAATAAAAAGCGTTCCGTACCGTTCACCGGCAATGTACACCGGACAAATCAAGGCCTGGTAAGTCTCACCGCCCAGTTTTCCGAAGCCCAGAAGTTTTAAATTTACATTTTCCTTCGTGGAAAGCACAGACAAAAGTCGGTCATTTAACTCGCCGTCAATCACCTTTCCCACATCTTTGGCAAGAAGTTCCCGGATTAAGGGCACATTTTTGTTTTTTCCCATGCCAAGAACTTTGCCCTTTTTGCTGATTACGAGAAGATTGGCATCGAGAATCCGGGTCATAACATCACAGATATCGTCAAAAACAACCTTGCCGCCACTATTGTTGTGTAAAAAGCTCCCAATCTTTCTGGTTTTATCTAATAATCGTACACTACTCATGAAAACTATTCGTCCTTCTTTTGTGCTTCCTTGACAAAACCGCAGGTTTCATCAAGGCATACCAGCTTCGTGCCTTTTTTTACTAAAATATTGCCGCATTTTTCGCATTTTTCATCTACCGGCATCTGCCAGCTGACAAAGTCACACTCCGGATAACCAACACATCCGTAATAACGTCTGCCTTTCTTGGTTTTCCGTACTGCAATATCCTGTCCGCATTTCGGGCAGGGTACACCGATTTTTTCCACGTAAGGCTTGGTAAAACGGCACTCCGGGAATCCGGGGCAAGCCAAAAATTTACCGTGGGGGCCATACTTAATCACCATATTCCGCCCGCATTCTTCACAAAGTTCTTCCGTCTCTTCATCCCGAATTTCAATGTGTTCCAATTCGGCTTCCGCTTTCTTTACCGCCTCGTCCAAATCCGGATAGAAATTGGAAATAATTGTCTTCCAATGAACCTGTCCTTCCTCAACACTGTCCAATAGGCTTTCCATGGTTGCCGTAAAGTTAACATCCACAATGGACGGGAATGCTTCCTTCATCATGTTATTTACAACTTCGCCAAGGTCCGAAACGAACAGATTCTTGTTTTCTTTAATAATATATCTTCTGGCCAAAATCGTTGTAATGGTAGGCGCATAGGTACTGGGACGTCCGATTCCGAGTTCTTCCAGTGCGCGCACCAGACTTGCTTCCGTATAATGCGCCGGCGGCTGGGTAAAGTGCTGTTTGCTCTCCAGGGACACAAAGGATAACTTTGCATCCTCTTTCCAGTCTTTTAACAAAAATGCATTTTCTGCTTTTTCGTTGTCTCCTTCGCTGTATACGCTCATAAAACCGTCAAATTTGATATTGGAAGCAGAAGTCGTAAAACGATATCCTGCGGCCTCAATTTTGGCAGATAAGGTATCATAAACTGCGCCAGCCATGCGGCTTGCGGTAAACCGCTTCCAAATGAGCTGATATAAACGAAGCTGATCGCGACTCAGAGAATCCTTCAAAGAATCCGGAGTACGGTTAATGTCTGTAGGACGAATCGCTTCGTGAGCATCCTGAATCTTTTTCTGCTCCTTCTTAGCGGCCGGAATTTCAGCAACATATTCTGCGCCGTACTTTTCCGTAATATATTCCTTGGCATTTTGCACTGCCTCATCGGATACACGGGTAGAATCCGTACGAAGATAGGTGATAATACCCACTGTGCCCTGTCCCTTAATATCAATTCCTTCATATAACTGCTGGGCAAGGCGCATGGTTTTCTGAGTCGAGAAATTAAGCACCTTGCTGGCTTCCTGCTGCAGAGTAGAAGTCGTGAAAGGAAGCGGCGCCTTTTTATTACGCTCTCCTCGCTTTGTTTCTACTATATTATATTCTGCTTTCTTTAACTTTTTCTCAATCGCCGCTGCTTCCTCTTTAGAATCCACGGTCTTTTTTCCATCAGCATCACTGTAATAATGCGCAACAAAAGATTTCTTACCTTTTCCTATGGTAAGATTAGCATCCAATGTCCAATATTCCTTGGGAATAAATGCCGCAATTTCATCTTCCCTGTCGCAAATAATGCGAAGCGCAACCGACTGCACACGTCCTGCACTAAGGCCGCGTTTTACTTTTGCCCAAAGCAAGGGGGAAATCCGGTAGCCCACCATTCGGTCAAGCATTCTTCTTGCCTGCTGGGCATTAACCAAATCCATATTAATCTCTCTTGCATTTTTCAGCGACTCTTTCACTGCGTTCTTGGTAATTTCATTAAACGCAATTCGGTATACTTTTTTGTCCTGCAGCTTCAAGGCCTCCATCAAATGCCAGGAAATCGCCTCCCCTTCCCGGTCCGGGTCAGTTGCGAGATATATTTTTTCTGCTTTTTTTACTTCTTTACGGAGTTTTGCCAAAATATCACCTTTTCCCCGAATGGTGATATACTTCGGTTCATAATCATCTTCCGCATCAAAACCAAGCCGGCTCTTAGGCAAATCTCTTACATGCCCGTTGCTGGCTGCCACCTCATAATTCGTTCCCAAAAATTTCTTTATGGTCTTCACCTTCGCCGGTGATTCCACAATAACCAAATACTTTGCCATGGTTCTACCCCTTTTGATTTTTCTGTGTTTATACTATTCCACATTGACATAGACTATACACCAAAACGAAAAAGCATGCAAGTGAAATTTTAAAGAACCAAAAAACAATCCCCGAAAAATCGAGGATTGTTTCTGTTGTTTTAATTCATTTTACTACTCTACCATATCCCAGAAGGCTTCGTTTTGGGCTTCGGTCATCGGTGTTGCGCTAGCATCCGTAAGCGGATATCCATAAGTACGTACCAAAACCGGAGTTCTGCTGTCATACTCAATTGTCGCCAAAATTACAATTACACAACCATCTTCTATCAACTCATAGTAGTTTGTATAATCCATCATACGCGCCGACTGGATAACTACACAGTTTGTTGCACCGTCGCAGTAACATTCCACACGATCCATTCTAAAATACAATTCATTTCCGTCCGCATTTCTTTCACGGCATTCAACCTGCCCCAAATTAACCGGGAAGGTTGAAGCTGCCTCGGAACTACCATCCGTAAGTACTCTGGAAGTACCGGACGCATCCTGAATAATAACTTCATATGTCACGCGCTCCGCATCCGTAACACTAATACCGGCGATATCAATGTACGCTGAAAGCATATCACTTGTGTAAGTATTTAAATAAGCAACCGCGTACCCTTCTGCACCGATATGAATATCTTCCGTAGCAATTGAAATCCTAATAGTAGAACCATCTGTCGTATCCGTACCAATGATAATATAAGGACCTGCCGCAGTGTCACTATGGTTTAATGTATTCTGACACTGAAGAGTAAAACGGGTACCGGATTTATTGATACGGTAATCCGCATTCAGCAAATCATCATCTGCATTGGGGCCGCTACCACCTTCAAACTCAAACACATAAGTATGTTCATCCGTATTATACAAATCAGAAAGGGAATATTCCTTGTACCGAAGCACATCCAACTCAAAGTCAAATGTTCCGGATGTGGCCGGTGGAATCCTGTTTCCGCTAAGACCAATCTGATTTCTGAGATACACATCCTTCATAGCACTATACGTATACATGTCATTTTGCATTTCAACTGTCAATGTTACCACACTGGCCGTTGTATAATTCGCCATATTAAGGGAAATGGATCTTACATATTCTGCCATAGGAATCGCAGAAGCCGTCGCTCCTGTAGCACGATCTGTTCTTGTCATAACCAGGTCACCGTATTCTGCTCCGGCAACTTTTGACAAAGAGATAATATATTCAGCTTCATTATCGCTGATAACAATTTCATCTGAACTAACCATTGCAATATAATTCGCGGAAATCGCCCCATCACAGTCAATCATTAAATCTTCCAACTGGGTGATTACTCTTTGCGCTTCCGTCTGTAATTCCACTTCATAGGTACCATTTCGATAGAGCGTGGAACTGTTACTCATCATAGCAAAAACTTCCAGCATTACAATTGCTAAAATTGCAACCGAAATCAAAATCTCCACAAGGGAAAAACCTTTGTTGGTTTTCATGTTTCTTCCTCCTTTTCTCTATCCTTTACATGTAATGCATAATCACATCATGTTTCCCTGTTTCCAGATACAGGAACACTTCGATTACCCGGTTATTGAACGAAAACGTCAAACGGGATATACCGCCGCTCGTACTGTTGACCGTATCTACCGTACCATTGGAATTAAAGTAAATAGTATATTCACATCCATCGGCAAACGGTATTCCCAAAGGTGCACCGGTACCGGGCGTATACCCTCCCGTACTTCCCATTATATAGCGGGGAGTAAAACGCGCATCACAGATTTCTTCCTTCGGCGCGGTCGCGGTATCACCAATCATGTAATATAACTCACCATTTTCCATTCCGATGGTCAGTTTTCCTGCTTCGGAACCTTTTGCCATGGACTGAGCAATTGCCGTATTAATCGCTGCCTCATAGGTCCTTGCCGCTTCACTAAGCTGCGCATTTGTAACCGTACTATAGGACATAATTGCAATCGATATTAAAATCGACAAAAGTGCGACTACAATCAACATTTCAACCAAGGAGAAACCTTTGTTATTATGTATCGTTTTTTTCTTTTCCATAATCTCCCCCCCTAGTTCTTTTCCCAGTTTACAAAATAAATTGTAGTTACTGTCTGATCCACATCACCCTGGGCTGCAGCGAACATATCAGAAATAATTGTGCTTGAATGCTCCGAAATAAAGAATCCGGCCGGAACCTCATTTCCGGAAGAATAGATATACGGAAGAGGCTGTTCATCACCGGAACCGTCCGTAAAAGTGTAATCTCTTCTTTCCGTAGGATGTGTTGCCGTTGCATCATCCGGATGAGTCATATTACTCATTGTAAAACCACCATTAAATGGAGTATTATTCAAGCTGCCAAAATTAAACGAATCCAAAGAAAGAATAACGCCCTTTGCATTTTCGTACGCTTCATCGCTCATACACTGCATATACGTAGGTGCAGAAGCGATATCAAAAATAATTCTTCCGGCGCAGACACAGGTAGAATTATCAAATGCATCACGAATCGTAACATCTTCCGTAGAAAGAACCAACGTATTTGACATTCCGTTTTCTGTCCCCTGCAAACCAAGGCGAACCGTTTCAGTAACTCCTGTTGCGCCAAAGCTACCATGCGGTTTCGCATCAATGTAATCTGCCAAGGCAACTTCTTCCCAATCACTGCCATCATACATCCACACGTCATCAAACAAAGCCCCGGTCACACCACTTGTCAAACTATAATCCGAATTGCTGTAGTTCGGCGGAAGCAAGGCGGTATCGACTGTTGCGCCTTCTGTCACCGAGCCAAGAAGACGTCCGTCGCTAGCAACATCAACAGTTCCGGTTGCCTCCAAAGTACCGCTGCAAATAAGTACACCGTCTACATCAATATCACCGATAACAGTAACAATACCGGTAATACAAAGCACACCGCCTTCTTCAATGATAATATCGCCATTGATAATACCTCTTCTGGAAAGAATTTCCACCGCCGCCGTTCCTTGTACACGCAATGCTGAGGTATCTGCGCTGGAAAAATCTCTACTCATATAGACATTACCACTCATTACCACGTCACCGGTTACTACCGTAACGGGCGAATCCGTAATTACACTGAAATCATTTACGTCCATGTCGCCTACACCGGTACCGGGAAATCCCAAAATAATATCCGTTGTAATGGTGCTTTGATATCCTTCCTCTGTAGTTGCAGTAATCTGTACTCCCAAAAACTTAACCTGATTCCCATCTTGAACAAAATTGGATGAAACAGGAACACCTGCTGCATTAACAGAAACAGCAGTATTTACGGAAATTGTAGCTTCTTTACTGGCAACCTGAATCATCGATGCCACATTATTATTGTTATAACAAACCGCACCGGTTGAAGCAGTATAAACACCTGCACTAGTCTTAATATTATCAATTGCATCTCCCATGCTGGTAGAATTTGCAGCAATCTGCTGAATCGTTGTCGCCAAATCATCTAAGGCAAATTCATCCACATAAAAATTATCCGTAGAGCCATACTTTAGCCCCTTGGTTATATAATTCATATAAGTCATGTAAAGCAATGAGGTGGCAAGAATAATAATAAATGAAACCGCAATCAAAACGGTAACCATTGCCGCACCTTTATTGTTGTTCATTTTTTTCATTTCCAGTCTCCTCCTTACTTATTACGAATTCCGGTTTCCATGGTCAGAACCGGTGAATCTACCCATTCATAACCAATATGTCCCGGGTGATGCATTGCCACAAATCCCGCCGGATCATAGGATGCTAATTCACTGATATCGTACAGACACAAACAAACATTATATGTATAATACTTATCCGTTGCCGTTTCTGCCGCCGGCAAAATAGAAATCGTTGCCAGATAATAGTACCCGCCCTCTTCAATACAACAGTATGAAAGGAACAATCCATCGCCGGCATCTACAGAATAACTAGATAAAAACTGTGAGCCTCCTGCTCCGATAGAAGAACGAGTATACCCCAAAAGCGCAGTTTGCAATGCCACCTTACCACACATATCCATAACAACCGCATTATTGCTCACTAAATCCCTTGCCGCATAAGTAACGCCATCATAGGTGATTTCATTAATGCTGATGGACATATCCCGAACTGTAGTCACATCACCCATACCATCGTAATTTACTTTCAAATTATAAAAGTTATCTTCGATAGTGGAAAAAGCCTCATTACCACTCAAATCCACAAGTCCCAAATTACCCACGATATCCTTTATCTCGTCATAACTCTTATTCGCAAACCCTTCCATAATGGTCTGCGCAATATCGGTTTCTATCATAAGTTGACGAGCATCCCGATTAATTCTCGCAGACGTTATGAATGAGCTGAAAATTGGTATGATAATAATTGCAAACAACGCAATCGCAATCAACAATTCAATCAGCGAAAAACCTTTATTATTTAATTCTGTCTTTTTGCTATTCATATTTGCACCTCACTCCACGTCTTGCTGCCCATTTACACAACATTCTCTAAATAAAACCCCACATGCCTCCCCTTGCAGGGAGGCTGCGAGATTATACATAATTAAATTATTCTTCTTCAAAAGTTAATTCAGCGTCTGCGCCTTCGCCTTCGCCTTCAACATCTTCCTCTTCTGCCGGAACATTAGTAATCGGTCCGAAAATACCGACCTCTTCGTTACCACGAATATCAAAATCATCCAAATCAGGCCAAATAACCACAGGCGCAACCTCTCTGTCCGGTCCTGAAATAGCGTACTGGGACAAAATAATTTCACCGGAAATAACGCCAAACTCCTCATCATAAGACATCGTGATTCCGGAATAAATCATGGGATCTTCATATTCCATAATATATTCAAGAATATACTTCATACCTTCATAATAACAACTGTACTCAATCGAAGAACGATTGGTTACTGCCATATAAACTGTTTCCGCATTTTCATCAGAAATCGGAGTTTCAATATTATCTGCATAACCTACAGCGGAGAATCTAACCGGAAGAGTATAAATACCGGTTTCTTCATCAATCGTTACGTTAGAATACTCTGTATTGAGCAAGAACATAGTGTAATTCTCCTGCAAAATACCACCAGGGAAGGATGCGATAATAGCATCTCGTTCTTCGTTTAATCTTTCTGTTTCAGAAATATAATCTTCACGATTTGCTTCCAGCGAATTCAAATAATCCAACCTTGCCTGCAATTCCGTATTTTGTGTAATCAAAGCCTCGGTAGCAATCTTTGTATCTTTAATATAGAAGAAATACGGACACAAACCAATCGCCAATAATAATACTACTACAATAATGAGTTTATCTCTATCTGACATTACTGTGCACCTCCTTCAGTTGTTGTTGTGGCACCTGTTGTTGCCTGAGAAACTGTAGGAAGGGTAATGACGGGTTCTTCCTCTCCTTCTACTTCCGGATAACCGATATGACATGAGAAATCATACTCTGTCTGAATCTGTGTCACCCAATCATACTCCATATATTCTTCGGGAATATCAGTATGTGTATCATAAGTAATAAGTTCGCCTTCAGTCTGACCTTCTTCCGGTTCTTCTGTAAGGAATACCGGCTCACCCGCAGCGTTATACTCAGCAATAAGTACAACACGGTAAGACTCCTGAAAACTGGGGATTTGCAAATTGTTAACATAATCCAAGCCACCGATTGTAACGATAACATCTGCAATCTCGTTCTTAGTTGCATCATGCCAACCGGAAACAAGGGTAAAGGATACATCACCATCTACCGCTTCCAAATCTTCTACAACTGTATCTGTAGGAAGGAGCTGTTCCATATCCAAAATAAACTGAAGCAAATGCTCGTTATCCGAATGGGTAGAATCCTGGAATGCTTTTACAACGATATATTCATTTGCTGCCGCTTCATATGCAAGCGCAATCTCTTCGATATCGGAAATATCAGCGATTTCCTGTTCTAACCGTGCTTTTTCCTCCGAAGCCTCTTTGTTATCCAACGCAACCATGGTTACCCATGTCGCCATAACAATAACTTCCACAATAAGCACAGCAATCAAAGCCTTGAGGGTCTGACCTGCCCCAAGATTCACACCGCCGGACTCACCATATTCTACTTCCAAGTCGATGGGTTTAATTACCGCACCGATGTTAGGAAGGTAACGAAGAACTTCTTCTGCAGTAAGAGCTGCCTGACCTTTGATTACAACGCCGGCAAGATTTTCGAAATGCTGCACAGGTGCACCAAGCTCACGCTCCAAAATTTTCTCGATACCGGCAATCGCACTACCTTCACCGAATACCTTGATACCCTGAAGAAGATCATTTTTGTTCTTTGTTCTGTGATATTCAACTACTCGGCCGATACCGCTTACGAGGTACTGCACGGTCTCCGCATATTCTTCGGGAGTAACATGCTGGTCAAGAAGCATCTCATTGGAAAGCAACGTTTTTGCATCTTTTTCTGAAATCTTCTTAACGTCCATAAGGGCATTAATAACCGCATTTTTACCATAAGGCACACTTCTCTGCAAGATAAGAGTTTTACCACGCATAACGTTAACAAAGGTTGTATCCTTTTCAATCTGAAGAACCAGATCGGTACGTCCTTCTGTCATCTGCATGGACAAAAGCTGAATTACAGAGTTACCGAAGTAATCAATGCTATGTACAGAGAGTTTTAACTCTTCTGCCAATTCGTAATAACATTTAACCAAATCGTTCGGAGCAGCAACTGCGGATACACGGCTCTTACGTCCTTCTTCGTCAGTGAAATTCTCCAAAACGGAAAATGCGAATGCATAATCATTGGAATTACTCATCGGGAAATATTCGCTTGAGTTTGCCTGCAAAATCTGTTTCAATTTCTTCTCGTTTTTAACGTAAGGAATTTCCACATCCTTGCTGGCAATCTTCTTACTTGTAATCGTAAAGATTACCTCTTTCGCCGTGAAGCCCCTTCCAAAAATAGATGTTCTGATTGCTTCTGCAATCGCTGTAATATCCACCAAATATCCATCGTTAACACTGTTATCCGGTGTCGCGATTTCAGCGGCATTACTAAGGATTACTGTCTTGTTGTTGTTCTGCATTTCCGCAATTCTGATTGCGTCTGAACCAACATAAATAGACAATACTTTACTTGCCATCCTTCTTGCTCCCCTTTCGTAGTGAGTATAGTTTTATTTAATAAACCGGATGCATCATCCGAACTTATCCATAATTAAAATGTCAAAAAATTGATTATGTACCAATCGATTATCCATTCTCCGAAACACATAACCAAAACCGTCGCTGCCGATAAATACGGCCCGAACGCAAGCATGTGCTCTTTCTTGGAGACTTTCATTATAATGCTGTGAATCACCGCACCAAGCACCGAACCAATGAGCATTACCAAGAAAATTTTCTGCCATCCAAGTAGTAATCCGGCCGCCGCCATAAGTTTAATATCTCCTCCGCCCATGCCGTTCCCTTTGGTAATCAAGGCTATTGCAAAAAAGATTCCGCTCACAAGCACTGCACCAATCAGATACACATACCAATGTTCCTTATCGGAAATTAGCTGCACGATTCCCATCAACGCAATCCACACATTAAACTGGGGCGGAATTTCATAAATTTCCAAATCCACCAAGGAAAGCGCCAGTAACGCCGACGTAGCCGCCATATACAAAAATGACGTAAGGCTAAACCCATTGGTAACTACTATCAAAAGCCATAACATCGCGTGTAACACCACAACCCCTATGGTCCGTTTGTTTACAACACGTACACTTCTTTTTAATATGTAATCCGTATAGGACGCGACAAAGCTTCCCAAGAATACACTTGCCACAAGAATAAGTCCATAATTCAGCATCACGTACTCCCATTCTCTCCGCATCCTGCCGTATGGGCATAGATAGCACACAAATATTTTATCTTATAGAATTATACCAAAGTATTTTTTTTAAGTCTATACTTACACTGTCAGTTTTCTTTTATTTTTGTAAGTTTCAGCAAAATTAACAAGGTGAAATCCTCTTTTTATGTGAATTTTTTGTGATTATCCCATTAATTCTCTGTTTCTGACATATTTTTTCCCTTTTTCTTCCAAGCGCACAGTTCATGTCGATATTTCCAGGCCAGGGCAAATATCGACATATCATCCACAAAATACCTGCGAAACAAACGTCCCGGTTCGCAAAGGAAGCGATAAAACCACTCCAGGCCAATCCGCCGAATCCAAAGAGGAGCACGTTTTACTGAGCCCGCTTCAAAATCCAATGCCGCACCAAAGCAAAGCGCCACACCGAAATTCATTTCATCACGATGCCTGTAAACAAACTTTTCCTGTTTGGGTGTCCCCAAGGCCAGCACTAAAACATCCGGTTCTTTCTTATTAATAATAGATACAATTTTTGCAATCTCTTTTTCACTCTTTTCAAACCCGATGGGCGGGGCATATGTTCCCACCACTTCTAAACCGGGATTTTTCCTTTTCAAATTGCTTGCCGCTTTCTCCGCTACACCTTCTCCCCCTCCGAGAAAAAACATCTTTATTTTCTTTTGCGCCGCAACACCGCATACCGCAGGGAACAAATCTGCCCCAGTCACTCGCTCAACAATCGGAGCCCCAAAGGATTCCGCAATCCACAAAAGAGGCATTCCATCCGTCAGCACTAAATCTGCCTTCTGATAAATCGCTGCGAATTCCTTATCCTTCTCAACCCGGATAATATGATCTACATTGGGCGTCACGACATACCGGCGCTTTTCATCGGTCAATTCAACGATTCTCTCCACTGCATCAGCAAAAGAAATGCTATCTAAGGTGACATTCATAAACTTCCGCTCCCCCGCCACCGGACAAACTTTTTTTTGCAGTAAACGCCCCATAAAAAACACAATAAAAGCCACCGCAGTCACACCGACCGCATCAAAAAGCACATCCGCCAAATCTCCGTAACGACCCGGCACAAAAATTTGATAAAACTCATCCGCCAAGGCCACAAACAGACCTAAGATTACCATATAAATAAAACGCAGTTTCCCTCGAACACCGCTCACCGTCACCGCAAAGCCAATAGCCAGAGAAAGCCCAGCATATTCTGCCATATGCACCAGCATCCGCACCAGTACGTCCGTCGCTTCCACATCCACCGTGGGAGCATAAATGCTTTCTTCTTCCCATATCCCCATAATTTCCAACAGATATTTTGTAAGATTGCCGCTGGTTTCCTTGGAAACATCCCCCGGTTGTGAAGAAAACGCAAAAATAACCGCCACCACCAAAAGTGCCGGGATCCATGCAACCCATTCCGATGTAATTTTCCTTTCTTTCACACAATCCAAAGGTATTTTCGTTTCCTTTCTTTTATTTTCTCTATCTGATTTTAAGTCTTTCTTATTTTTTTGTCCACCACTTTCAAAAAGATAACCAGTTTCTCTTTGCAAACTTGCATTCAAAACTCTTACCATATATAATAACATTGCAATATATTTATTAAAAAATATGTTTTGGAGGGAAATCAGATGGAAACAAACAATACTGCGCTCACCGGGACCCCGGAAGCCGGAGATAAAACAACGCAAAAGAAACATCCTTCTTTTGATTTATCATCCTGGAACAAGCCACACCTATATCCACTATATGCATACCTAATTACTACGCTTACTTTTTTGCTCGCTTTAGCCTTTTTAAAAATTCTCGGTTATGGCAACATGACCATTTTACGCAGTGATATGTACGGGCAATACATACCTTTTATTAAAATGTTCCAACGGGCAATCACGGAAGGGGAAAGTTTTTGGTATTCCTTCTCCCTTTACCTCGGAAGCGGAACTATACTAAATCATGCCTATTACTGTTTCAGCCCCTTTAATCTTCTTTATCTGATTGAAGGAGTATCTTTTTCTGCAATTACTATTGTTGTAATAACACTGAAAATCAGCCTTTCCAGTGCTACATTTCAGATATTTGTTCAAAAAGCAATGAAACAGCACCACTTTTCGACCGTTCTTCTCTCTGTTTGCTACGGTCTTTGCGGGTATGCAGTAACAATGCATTACCAACTCATGTGGTTAGAAGCCATCTATATGCTTCCCATTATTTTCTGGCTTATCATCCGGCTTATTGATGAAAAAAAAGGACTTGCACTTTCTCTTTCCTTTGCCTATTTATTTATAACAAATTTCTACACTGCTTATATGGTAGGTATTGCATCTGCTATCTTTTATGTATGCTACCTGGTTTATCGGAAATTTGCACCGAACAAAACCGCTGTATCCGACTGTTTTTTCCACGCCTTCCGTTTTGCAGGATATATACTGCTTGCTGTTGGTCTCTCAGCCATCGTTCTGGTCCCCGCTGCGATGTTCCTGATTGCTAATCTCGCACAGGATAATGCGCCTTTCTTGGACCTGTTAAATACGCTTCCCGACGTGGTAAACAGCATGTTTATCGGTCAAATGCAAACCCTGGATACTCAGGTTCCCATGCTATACTGCGGTATTCCGGTATTATTGATTTTACCGTTTTACTATAGCAATAAAGAAATTTCCGCAAAAGAAAAAATATGCATCTCTATTCCGATGTTGTTTTTACTTCTGTGCTGCTTCTCCCTTCCTTTGTATAAATTTATGCATGCATTCGATTATCCGAATATGTACGGTTTTCGTTTCATTTTCATTTTGGTATTTATGCTGGTAGTGATTGCATGTCGGCAACTACCATATATGAAAAACATTCCCCCGAAACACCTTTGCATTTATGGTGCAGCACTGATTGTATTGTATTCGATTTTAATCCCGATACAAGCCATTTATTATCCTCCGGCTTACTACACCAATACCCAAAACGGAATGTTAATTAACCTACTCTTTGTTGCTTTATGGATTTGTGTTTACTGGCTTTATTATCACAAAAACGTCAGACACAACCTTCTGATTGTTTTTTCGCTTTTTATCCTGATTAGCGAGTTAACCGTCAATGCGTATATTTGCATCGACAACGAAGAGCACGGAAATATAGCAGAAACGACCGCCAACAGCTGGCATCAAACTGCGGAAAATGCAATTGATGAGTTGAAGCAAACAGACAATTCCTTTTACAGAGTGAATTTAAACAATTCGTTAAACTATAATTCTGCTTCGTTTCTGGGATATAATGGGCTGACCACATTTTCTTCCTCCGATGATTATCATCTGAGAAATGTGCTGTCCCATCTGGGCGTTTCCACCAGCAACCGTTTTATTTCCGAAGTTGGGTTTACGCCGGTTACGGATATGTTGTTTAATGTAAAATATGCAGTATCCATTAACGCTTTGATTACAGAAAACAACGAAGTACTTTATGATAGTTATTCCATCTCGCAGAACGAGTACACGCTTCCTTTGGGATATATGGTAAGTGCACAGATTGTGAATTACGAAGCTGCAGACAATCCTTTTTATAACCAGATGCAATTGCTAACCCTGATGACAGAAACTCAATATGACAATGTATATACTGCTGTATCAGAAAACGAACTGTTCCTCGGAACCGAAAATATGGGGATGGAATACGCGGAAAGCGCCGTCAATTTTTATCATCTGTCAGACCGGGGATTCAATTCACTAATTTCCTTCTCCGTTCCAACATTAGAAGATAAAGAATTTTACGCATGCTTTACACAGGTAACCCCCGGAATCTTCAGTGACTCACCAAGAATTGTAGCAACCCCCCAGGGTATGACGGACGAAATACTATTATCCTCCGGATGCATTGTAAAAGGCACAACTGCTGAAATAGA
Organism: Lachnospiraceae bacterium; assembly: GCA_015057055.1. Taxonomy (GTDB): domain Bacteria; phylum Bacillota; class Clostridia; order Lachnospirales; family Lachnospiraceae; genus NK4A136. The sequence continues at coordinate 19,386 of SVFE01000017.1, forward strand.
CGGAAATAAATACGACAGCGTAGTCCTGAATTTTTATCCGGACAGATCCTGGGATTACTTCTGTAATTACATGTACTTCTACTACTATGATACTGAAATCCTTGCTTCCATCTACAATGATTTATCTCCGGGAGCATGGAACATAACATACGAACGAGATGATTACATTACCGGAACCGTTACTGCCACGCCAGAGCGCCCCATCCTATTTACCAGCATTCCCTACGATACCGGATGGACAGCATATGTAGACGGCATAGAAACACCGATTTACTCCACTTTAGATGAAGCATTTATCAGTATTATTTTAGAACCCGGCATTCACGAAGTCACCATGGTTTACACACCACAGGGAAAAGATTTAGGTATCCTGATTTCCGGTGCATCGCTTATCATTCTGTTAGGAATAATCCTGATAAAAAGAAATAAGAAAAACAAAAAGCAACGTACACAGGAATAACATTTATTCTATATACAAATTAGCAGAAGCAACATTTTAAAAGAACAAGGGTAGAAATACCCTTGTTTTAATTTGTATATCTTTATATTAAGCTACAATATAGAAATAAACAGTTTTTTGGCGCAGTTTTTTCTATACATCTACATACCATTACGACATCAAACCAATCGCATAAATAAAAAAAGAGCAGGTTGATTAACCTGCCCTTTTCTTCTTTAGCCAATTTACTAATTAGTAAACAGAAATGCTAAGGCTTGTTCCGCTTGCACCAGTACCTTTAGAACCTGTAGCGTCTGTTCCGGGAAGCCATACATAACATCTGTTACCAGCAACCAATACACTAACATCAGAAGCACCATAAGACTTCAAAGAAGACTGAATTTCAGAACCTGCTGAACATCCAAGGATATCAAGGATTGCGTCGCTCAATGTGTCACCTGTTGTCATAGTACATGCGTTTGTACCACCTGTAAGAGCGTTGTATGCTGTAGCTGTATCTGTAGCAGAGATAACTTCAGGATCCATACAAGCTGTAAGAACTGCGCTATGTACTGCGTCAGCAAGCTGAGAGTCAGCAGATACATTGGTCTTTTCAATGTACTTGATGAGCTGAGGTGCCATAACACCTACCAAGATTGCCATAATAGCAATAACGATGATGAGTTCCACGAGGGAAAAACCTTTGTTGTTTTTCATTTTTTTATTCTCCTTTTTTGTTTTTTTAGGTCTTTGACTTACGTCTGTGACCTTTGATGTTTTTATCTTAGCATCATTTTTTTTGCCTGTCTATACATTTTTTCTCATTTAATTGATTGTTAATCATTGTTTTATTTCATGACTTTTTTTTCTTCATTCGTGTGAAATGAATTAAGAATCAGAAAACCGGGTAGTATAAACTACCCGGTTTTTCAACATTTTCGCTTACTTCAACATGTAAACTTTAAATCTTCATCAAACGATAACTTTCCTCTTAAAATTACATCAAACTATCGTACAATGTAAGCATAGGTGACATTACACCGATTACAAGGAAACCAACAACGAAAGCCATTACGATAATGATAATCGGTTCCATCAAGGTCATCATCTGCTCTGTTGCGATCTGAACGTCCTCTTCATAATATTCTGCAACGTTTTCAAGCATTACTTCAATGTTACCGGTTTCTTCACCGATGGAAACCATATGTACAACCATGGGAGGGAATAAACCGCAAGTCTTGAGCGGTCTGGAAAGCGGAACACCTCGCATTACCTGCTCTTTTGCTTCCTTCATCGCTCTCTTATAATACATATTTTCCATACTCTTACCGGTAATTTCAAGTGCATCTACCATGGATACACCGGCTGCCAGAAGAGTACAAAGCGTACGTCCAAGTCTTGCACAGGCAGATTTTGTTTTAACGCCGCCAAGCACCGGAATTTTCAATGCCAAACCACTGGTAACTTCTTTTCCTGCATCCGTAGCTGCATAAGCTTTAATTCCCACAAATAATGCTGCACCAATAATAATCATAAGCCACCACCAAGCAACAAAGAAGTCACTGATGTGTACAATCGCCATTGTTACTGCCGGCAACTCGGTATCCAAATCCGCAAACATTTCCATAAACGTAGGAATAACGAAAGTCATCATCGCAAAAATAACGATAACCATAACAATAATCAATACAATAGGATAAGTAATCGCTTTCTTAACCGCAGACTGCAATGCAGCATCCTTCTCAAACTGAATTGCCATACGATTAAATGCCTTATCCAAACTACCGGATGCTTCACCGGCTTCTACCATGTTGTTAAGCATTTCCGGGAATACACCACCCTGCTTACGCATCGCAGTTGCCAAACTATCACCCTTGGAAATATCTCTGTGTACTGCTTTAATCGCATCACATAAAGTCGGGTTTTCTGTCTGGTTACCAAGCATTTCAAAGGAATCAACCACGCTTACGCCCGCAGCATTGATACTTTCAAACTGGTGACAAAAAACGGAAAAATCTCGCGGTTTAACTTTTCCACCAAAGTTCAAACCAATACCCTTTTTCAATCCGGATGCTTCTTCACAAGAAATAACTACGTTCTTGTCATTTTTCAGCATCGTCATTGCGGCATCTCTGGACTTCGCCTCTAAGGTGCCTTTTTTCTCTTTTCCTGCCGGGGTCATCACCCGGTACGCAAATTGTGCCATACGCTCCCACCTTTACTTAAGATTTTTATATTTCCTATAATACATAACAAAAGAAATAACAACTTACTCTTCCGCACTTGCTTCTTCTGCACCTGCTGCATTGGCTTCGTTCGCAGCATCCATATCATACGCAACTCGTACCATTTCCGCAATGGAAGTTACGCCTTCAATAACGTTTCTTGCGCCTGCCATACGAAGAGTATTCATACCTTCCGATACCGCTGCATCCTGAATCATCTCCGCGGTTACCGTCTCGTGAAGGATACGACGGATTTTTGCGGAAATCGGCATAATCTCATAGATAGCCTTTCGTCCTTTATAACCGGTACCGCACTTCTCACAACCGCCCGGCTCATAAATCGTCAAGGGTTGTTCTACAGGATAACCCAGCATAATCTTTTCTCTTTCGGTCGCTTCATGAGGAACTTTACATTCCGGGCAAAGGCGACGAACAAGTCGCTGTGCAATAATACCAACTACCGCATCACCAATCATATAGGCTTCAACACCCATATCGATAAGTCGTGTTACAGAAGCGGATGTTGAGTTTGTATGCAACGTCGAGATAACAAGGTGACCTGTGATTGACGCCTGAACCGCAATCTGAGCCGTCTCACCATCTCGAATTTCTCCGATCATAATGATATCCGGGTCCTGTCGCAAGATAGAACGAAGTGCACTTGCAAAGGTAAGTCCCGCTTTCACATTAACCTGCACCTGATTGATTCCGGCCACATTCGCTTCCACCGGGTCCTCTACCGTGATGATATTAACTTCCGGTTTATTAAGTTCGTTCAATACCGTATAACAGGTTGTTGATTTACCGGAACCGGTCGGTCCCGTTACAAGAATGATACCATGCGGGTTATTCATAATACCATCCAATCTTGCTTCATCATCCGGATAAAGACCGAGGTATTTCTTTTCCTGAGTCAATCCCTGTTTCTTTGTAAGTCGCATTACGGTCTTTTCACCGTATACCGTAGGAAGAATAGAAACACGGACGTCGAATTCCACGCCGTCAACCACATAAGTAAGACGACCGTCCTGGGGTTTTCTCTTTTCGGAAATATCCAATCCGGAAATAATCTTGATACGTGCCGTCATAGCACTTAACATATTGGAAGAATATACCGCATCTTCCCTAAGCATACCATCAATACGGTTACGCACACGAACGCTTCGCTCAAGGGGCTCAATATGAATATCGGATGCACCATCACGAACCGCCTGCTGAATCATGGAACGAACGATTTTAACAATCGGCGCATCACCAACGGTATCATCCTCTTCCTCTTCATCATCCGCAAATTCGGAAGCATGCTCTGCTTCGAACTGTTCCGCTGCTTCCATGGTAGCCTTTCTACCGTATATTTTATCCAAAATAATGGAGATAGACGTCTGGGGGGCGTAACAAGGCTGCACTTCCATACCGGAAGACATCTCAATATCATCAATAATTCCCAGGTTCATCGGATCGGACATTGCCACACGAATAATATTGATATTGTCCGCATCAATTCCTACCGGCAAAATCTCATGTTTCTTAATTAACGTTTCCCCAACGATATCCAATACTTTGGGGTCATAATTCTTCAATTCTTCATCCGTAACCGGGATATATCCCATCTCCCGGCAGAAAAAAGTTGCGAAATCATCCGTCGAGATATATCCCAACGACATCAATGTTTCACCGAGTTTCGTCTTTCTGGTTCGCTGTTCTTCCAGCGCTGTCTGCAATTGTTCGTTGGAAATGAATCCTTTTTCAACAAGCAAATCGCCTAATCGCTTTTTCTCGCCAAATAAAGCCATCCTAAATTCCTCCCATCATCTTGTGCAACGCTTATCTTCACGCAATCGCACTAATACATTATCGCATAAATTGTCTTAAAAGAAAATACTTTTATTATTTTTTTTAATTTTCTTGTTTTATTTTGTAATTTTTGAACAAGTTTTCTTTTTGTCATTGTGCAGAATATATTGTATAAATCGGCAAACCGTCCACTTGCTTTTCGGAAACCATTTGCATATTTTCACAAAGTGCCTTCCACTCCTCCACAGTTGCTGCGCGGTATTGCAAAATAACATAATCCGCACTCGCCATATCATCCACAAATTCGACCCGGCTTAACTCTACCTCCTCCAGAAACAGGGTTACGGTTTTACAAACGCAATAAATTTGAATTTCATCCGAATCATCCATGCGCAGAATTTCTTCTACGGCATCGTATGTAGATACATACCAATAATCCCTTTCAAATTCCGTTTCCATCCCCCGGCACAAGGGATTGAAATACAGATATTCATAAGGTTGGTTTCCTACTATCCAGAAAAAATTAGCAACACAAGACAGTATCACCATCCCTAGGCACACATTTTCCGCAACTGTTTTACATTTTGTTTTCTCCGCTTGTCCTTTTGTCCATTCAGTCAAATGATGCACGCCCATGATTGCCGTAAACAAAAATGGACCGTACAAAAAGTAAAAATGCCTCCAGCCGTCATATTTTATCGGTTGTAAAATAATATCTGCGGCAATTGTAATCCACACAATACTGCCGACAAAAAAGGAAAACAGATTATCTTCATTTGCCAAAAAAGTTTTTATTTCCTCGCGCCTTAGAGAAATCATCCGTTTTATACAATATGCATTTTCTGCCAAATAAAGCACGGTAACCATCACCGGTGTTGTAATCAAAATCCATACAATCAAATAATGCCATGGCAAATTATCCGAAAAATAAATTTTCCCGCAATACATCATACTCATTATTCCATCTCCGTAATCGGAAAAAGATGCAATAATTCTCCAGGTGTTAACCAACGGATTTTCCCATAAAAAAGGGGTCATTAAAAAATAGAAGACATAACAAAGAAAGCAAATTTTTAAACCTCCCCATATTCCTTTTCCGATACCTACACCTTTTCGAATCTCCCCCAAAGCGAACTGCAAAGCAACAAACAAAAGCACAATTCCGCCGATATACCTTGTATTAATGCAAAGCGCCGACAAAAATGTAAACAACGCCAACCCCGAAGTTCTGCGCTGTTTTATATAATAATATCCCGCCGCAAGACTAATCAGAAACAGTGAAAAAAACATACTGTCCTTAATGTTATAAAACGCCTCCCCGGCAATACGGGGAGAACAAATCAGCATAATGGCACCAAGGGCCGCAAGCCACTTCTTTCCCGTAATTCTGCGAACGAGATAATAAAGCGCCGCCACGGCACCGCAAAACCAAAAATACGTATAGTAATGGGTTACGAGAAAAAACGTCCTTACTGACATAGGGACTTTCGCGGCAAGCAAATAAAGAGGATACCTCACGGCAACCCCGTAAATGTTATCCGCATACTCCGTAAAGCCGGAATAATCCACAACATCTGCTCCCAGCAAATGCGCAATTACATAATCCGCATATTGAAAGGTAAGTTTCATGGTATTAAACTCCGTTCCTTCATCAAAGGAAATCCCATAATCCCTTACCCAAAAGAAACCTCCCATAAGGAGCAAAACCACCAAAAACACCATACCGTTTTCTGCTGACAAAATCTTTTTTTCTGCACGCATAGCCTTCATTTTCCTTTTCTCTTCCCCGTAAAAATAGTCTAATCTGATTTTACCACAGTTCTTCCTCTTTTGCCAAACATTACTGTTTTCTGATTGCATAAATCCCCCCCACAGAAACTACCGCATCTTCCAATTCCAATTCCGACAAAGTCCTTATTATCTCGCTGATTTCAAGCCCGGTCTGTTCTGCAATTTTTTCTGCCGTCTTTTTCTCTTCTTGGAGATTCTTTATAACAACCTCCTGTATCCGTGTATAGGAGGGACTATTCCTTCCGTATTTTGTTTGTTCTACGCCAAAATCAATATCTTTAAACTTTATGCGCAGTTCTTCCAAAATACTTTCCGGATGCAACGCAACTCCCGCTCCTTCACGAATCAACCGGTTGCAACCCTCACTTAAAGGATCTCCAATCCTCCCCGGCACGGCATAGACATCTTTTCCTTGCTCCAACGCAGTGGTAACCGTAATTGCAGTTCCGCTTTTTTCTTTTGCTTCTATCACCAATATCAAATCTGCCAAACCGCTAATAATTCGATTACGCATCGGAAAATGAAAGCTTTCCGGTTTTGTTCCGGGGAAAAATTCCGATACAATTCCTCCTTTTTCTTTCAAATCCTCATATAATTTACGATTCGATGCCGGGTAGCAGATATCCGTCCCGCAGCCCAAAACCCCGAAACTTTTTCCACCTGCACGAACGGCCGCTCGTTGGGCAATTCCATCAATTCCGCTAGCCATTCCGCTAATGACACCAATTCCTTTTTGGGCCAGTTCTCCTGCAAAAAATTCCGCCGCATATCTTCCGTAATCCGTGCAGGAACGTGCTCCAATAATCGCAACTGCCGGTAATTCCTCTTTCGGCAAATGCCCTTCATAAAACAATACATAAGGCGGGTTTGGAATTTCCTCCAGCCGCTTCGGATAATCCTCCTCTCCGTACACCGTCACACAAATACCTTTTTCTCTCAGCCGTCTGTACTCTGTCCATGGATCTATTTTTTTCCTGTTTTCCAAAAAATAATACTTTTGCTTTTCTGTTAGCAAAGCGGTTTTTTGAATAGCCGTTTCTCGTAATTTATATATTTCATATTCATCGCCAAGTTCCATCCGAAGTTTTCGCATCGTAGCGCTCCCAAACCCTTCAATTCCTGCAAAAAATACCGCCATTGCCTCTCTTCTTTCCTTATCCATACACACCCCTTGCATCATTCAATTTTTCGTTCTCTGTAACTAAGCGCTTCCGTTACATGCTTCCTTTCTATATATTCACTCTCTTCAATATCTGCAATCGTTCTTGCAACTTTCCACACCTTGTGATACCCCCGAAGCGACAGCTTTCCCCGTTCAAATGCCTTATCCATCACATCTGTGGCTTCTTTTTTCGGATTTAAATATTGTTCCATTTGTTTTACCGATAAAAGCGCATTACAAACATCTCCGTCTCCGCCGTATCGTTTCTGTTGAAAGCAACGAGCTCTCAATACAAGTTTTTTCATTTCTTCACTTCCTGTTTTTTTACCTGTCTTACCTTTTATTTCATCCATTGTCACCTGCGGCACATCTACAAACAAATCAATTCGGTCCCGTATCGGCCCCGAAAGCCGTTCTCTGTATCTTCGAATCTGTTCCGGCGTACAATTACACCGAGTAAAATCGGGATAAAAACCGCAAGGGCACGGATTCATGGAAACCACCAACATAAAATTGGCCGGATACTCATACGCTGCAAAATTTCTTGCCACGGTAATTTTCCGTTCCTCCATCGGCTGACGAAGCATTTCCAATGTTTCCGCAGAAAAATGCACCACCTCATCCAAATATAAAACCCCTTTATGTGCCTTACTCAAAATTCCCGGCCCCGCCATTCTTCCTCCTCCTGCCAGAGCCACCGGTGTGGTGGAATGATGCGGACTCCAAAAAGGACGCTTGGTTATTAACTTATCTCCCCCCAAAAGAAGTCCCGCCACACTATAAATCCGCGAAACCTCCAGACACTCCCGCTCTGACATAGGCGGCAATATTTCCGGAACTCTTTTCGATAGCATGGTTTTCCCGCATCCCGGCGGACCGCATAGTACAATATTATGAAACCCCGCCGCTGCAATCAGTAGCGCTCGCTTTGCCGCTTCCTGCCCAAATATATCAGCGAAATCATTATCCGTCGCTTCACAAATTGCATCCGAAACATATCCGGTAGAATCCTCTATCCTATCCCAGCAGTTTTCATTTTTCAGAAACCGCAAAAGACATTCCAAATTCTCTGCTCCAAAAACCTTCACTCCGGCAATAGCCATTGCCTCCTTTTCATTATCCTTCGGAACAATCATTTTGCGAAGTCCCGATTCAGAAACCTTCATCGCCATTGGTAAAATCCCCCTTACACCTCTGATTTCACCGTTTAATCCCAATTCTCCTACAATAAAAACCTGTTCCAAAGCCCGGTATTCAATTTGCTCCATCGCAGAGAGCAGCGCCAATGCAATCGGCAAATCATATCCCGTCCCTTCTTTTCTCCAATCTGCCGGGGACAAATTCACCGTAATTCTTTGCGGCGGTATTACAAAGCCGGCATTTTTCAACGCTACTCGAACACGCTCTTTTGCTTCCCGAACCTCACCGCCAAGATTTCCTACCATTTCCATGCAGGGAAGTCCATAGGATATATCTGTTTCAACCTCGACAATTTTTGCATCTATCCCCGCAATTCCCCCCGAAATTATTTTTTTTACCATATAAACCTCCTTATTGAATCAAAAAACAATTGCAAGAAGTCAATTACTCCTTCCGAAAAAGAAAAATATCATTGTGAAAAACGAAACAGGAAACAAAATAAATACGAAAAAAAGACACAGCGTGAACACTAGAATAAATAGAATCAGTTAAATAAATTGGAACAGAAATTTTTCGAAAAATAAAATTTAAAAACAAAGAATTTACAGAACTTCTTATAAGTTATAGAAAAGAAAAACAGATATATCAGATTTCAAAGAAAAGAAATCGGTATAAAGCATTCCGTTTACAGAATGCTTTATACCCTTCATTTCATCACTTATCGCAATCTTGCTGCCATACCGTCCGGATCTACCGCATACTGAATTGCATTTTCGCGGGAAATCTTTCCTTCTTGGAACAATGCAACAATCGCTTCGTCCATACCGATCATACCGAGTTTACGGTTGGTCTGCATTACGGACAAAAGCTGATGGGACTTACCTTCACGAATCAGGTTACGAACTGCGGAGTTTGCAATCATAACTTCGAACGCAGCTGCTCGTCCGCGGCCATCCATGGTAGGAATAAGCTGCTGGGAAATAACCGCTTCCAATACGTTTGCAAGCTGAACTCGAATCTGCTGCTGCTGGTGAGGCGGGAATACGTCGATGATTCGGTCTACGGTACTTGCCGCACCAATGGTATGTAAGGTGGATAACACGAGATGTCCGGTTTCTGCCGCGGTTACCGCTACGGAAATCGTCTCAAAGTCTCGCATTTCTCCTACCAGAATAACGTCGGGATCTTCTCGAAGAGCTGCACGAAGTGCATTTTCATAACTCATGGAGTCAAATCCGATTTCTCGCTGGTTAACCATAGACATCTTATGCAAATGCAAATACTCGATCGGGTCTTCCAATGTAATAATATGTGCATCTCTATGCTCATTTACCTGATTGATAATAGAAGCAAGGGATGTTGATTTACCGGAACCGGTAGGACCGGTTACCAGAATAAGTCCTCTTTTTCTTGTATATAAATCTACGAATGCACTGGGCAAACCGAGCTGTTCCGGTGCAGGAACGACTGTATTTACCGCTCTGAGCGCCATTGCTACGGAACCACGCTGACGGAATGCATTAACTCGGTAACGTCCGAGATTATCTACCGCAAAGGACATATCCAATTCACCTTTGCTGTTAAATTTTTCTCTCTGATGGTCCGTTGTAATTGCCAACAACATTTCCAATGTATCATCGGCAGTAAGTACGGGGAAGTTCTCCATACTGATCAAATGACCGTTAACCCTCATCTTAGGCGGAAGTGCAACCGTCAAATGGATATCGGAAGCCTTTGCCTGCTGTGCCGTTGCCAGAATATCATTAATCTTTGGCATCTCAATTACCTCTTTCCTATTATTTTTGCTATAACTACTCTTATGTTTATCAATAGTTTCCTATTGCAAAAACATCACCCTTCGTACGCGTCCCTGAGTTTTTCCAACCCTTTCTTTTCGATACGCGATACATAACTTCTGGAAATTCCAAGCATACGCCCGATTTCCCGCTGGGTTAACTCTTCCCCTCCGGCCAGGCCGAAACGAAGCGTTAAAATCTGCCGTTCCCGTTCATCCAAAACGGCATTCATACACATTTTTATCCTACTGACAGCTTCCTGTGTCTCCATTTTGAGACAGGCATCTTCCTGCTCCTGTTGACAGATATCCAGCAAATGAATTTCATTTCCTTCCTTATCCGTACCGATAGGCTCATACAAAGACACTTCCTGAGAAAATTTCTTTCTCCCCCGCATCAGCATCAAAAGTTCGTTGTCAATGCACCTTGCGGCATAAGTAACCAGCTTGTTACCTTTCTCCGTATCATAACTGTCAATTGCTTTAATCAAACCAATGGTTCCAACGGAAATCAAATCTTCCGTATCCTCTTCCGCAACCTGATATTTTTTAGCGATGTGCGCTACCAACCGCAGATTCCGCTCAATGAGTATTCTCTTTGCTTCCTTGGCAGCCTCTTTATCCTTCCCTTTTAGTTTTTCTAGATACTTGCTTTCTTCAGGGGCCGTAAGTGGTTGCTGAAATGTTTTCAAAAAAGAAGACCTCACGAAACATTTACTCTATCTTATGTCATGAAGTTTCGCAAAGTGCCTTTCCAAAATATAAAGATTCTTTTTCCCATTATAGCAAATCTTGTCTTGCTCTGTAAAGAATTTTATAAAAATACACAAAAATACATTTGTTGCCCTCTTAATCCTGCAAAAAACCGGCCATTACATAGTTGGCCAAATCCTGCCCCCGCGTCGTCAACGCCAGATATTTAGTCCCACAAAGAAGGTCGTTTTTCTTCATTTTTTCAATCCAGGGACCATAGATAACATCCATGTCGGTTCCAAACAATTCAAAAAAGCCGGAAACGCTGACCCCCTTCGTCTTTCTGAGTCCCAAAAACATATATTCTTCCATGCGTTCCTGCAATGTCAGTCTATGCTCCTCTTCCCGTTTTGCTTCTCCCGCAAGATATGCTTCCATGGAAACTGTATTTTTCCAGCGAACTCCCTCTACCATGGACGCAGCCCCCAGGCCGAATCCTACATAATTTTTGCCGCTCCAATAGCCCAGATTATGCTTGCATTCCAACCCCGGCTTTGCATAATTCGAAAGTTCATACCGGTGATAACCGCTCTGTTTCAAAAAGCGATAGGTTTCATGATAAATCTTTCTATCTTCTTCCTCAGAAGGCAGAAGGGCTGCCCCCTCTTTATCCCCATACTTCTCAAAAAACGGCGTACCCTCTTCAATGATGAGACTGTATACCGATAAATGCTCCGGTTGCAACGAAACCACTTCCTGAAGGGTCGGATAAAACGAGTTCCAGGTCTGTCCCGGCAAAGCGCTCATCAAATCAATACTGATATTCGCAAAACCGGCTTTTCTGGCAGCTTTGTAACATTCCAGAAATTCTTCCCTGCCGTGAATCCTCCCCAAGAGTTTTAATTCCTCCGGTTGCATAGACTGGGCTCCGATACTCAGACGGTTTATCCCCATCTTACGATATTTTTCCAGTTTGTCTAAATCCGCCGTTCCGGGATTAACTTCCATCGAAATTTCCGCATCTGGGGAAATAGAAAAGTTTTTTCTGATTTCTTCCATAACAGTGCCTAGTAGTTCTGCACTTATACAGGAGGGGGTTCCTCCGCCAAAAAAGAGTGTATCTGCTTCCATATGACGATAGCTTAGAGCCTGCAGGCGGATTTCTTCCAGCAAGCCTTCCACATATCTTTTTCTTAAATCTTCCTCTGCTTCGAAGGAAAGGAAATCACAATACCTGCATTTTTTTTTGCAAAACGGAATATGGATATAAATCGAAAGTTTCATTCTATCCATATTACATTACCAAAACATAATTGCATTTTTCAGCTGGTGATATAACACGGTATTCCCCTCTTTTAAAGGGAATTTTATTCCGTCAGCAGTAAAAAGAAGCAGATTAAACGCCAACGACAGTACGCACAAAACAAGAAAAGCATGCTTATAATAAACAGCTCCGATATTTCCTTTTATCTTTTCCCATATCGTAAACAAAATCATAAAGCAGGGAATAAACATTACTATGGAAAAATCTGCTATATAGCGATACACTATGCCTACTATTTCCGCATCAATACCAAGTACAATGCATCCCAGCATCGGCATGGCCAGACATAATCCGTAAATTCCTTTTTCTTTCAAATCTTTTTTTACGTAAAAACCTAAGAATAAGCAATACAAAATCAAATTGCAGGCAAACAATCCGCCGAGCACCGGTTCAGAATAGAAATAGAAATGTCCTGCATACCGGTGCGGTGCCTCCGACCAGTCAATCAAGGGATAAAACAGGTCTATCGCCGGAAGACGGAATAAATATTCAAAAGCCCCACAAATAAACTTCTCAAAAGACATAGATACATTTGTCATATCAAAAACTGTTATATTATACATTGCGCCAAAATCAAACACAGAACCAAAGCGTATAAAGTTATAATACATCAGCGGAATTGCCACCAAAACATAGGCTGACAATGCTGTTACCACATAGAGTACTTTCTGTTTTGTTCGGATATTTTTATCCTTAATAATCGGCCACATAATCGGAAATGCCAAAAGAGAATACAACCCGATTTGCGGTCTGCAGCCAAATACCAGCGCCATACAAAACGATCCCAAAAACAGCGCGACATACCGCATTCCCTTGCCCTGCTTTTCCGTATTCAAAAAGACAAACCATCCGTATAATCCCCACACAGTCAGGCAAATCGCCAGAATTATCGGGATATTATACGCTTCCGGTTGCGTCAGAAAAACAGCCGTCTGACATCCCATTCCTGTAACAGCAGCCGCCAGCCATAAGAAAATATACGGAGTTTTCGGAAAGAACCGCAAGATAATTTGCCGAAAAAGAAAAAATACACCCAATGCAAATAAACTCACGCATAATAGCGTAGGAATTTCGTCCGGCAACTGCATGCCCGTTGCTTCATAAAAAGGATAATAAAACAGGAGACACGGCAAGACACCAAAATACACATAATATTTTCCTTCGTAATAAGCAAAATCCCATTTGATTTCTATCCCGCTATTTTTCCTTTCCCTGTAGTCATAGGGATTTACCATATTCCTCAATTCTTCCGAAGGCTCCTCTAAAAGATAAACCTGGCCCTCAGAAAAAGCCATGGCCAATTCCTGGTAGGGTGTAAAATCACGTTTATAGTCTATGGAATCATTTTGGGAAATAAAAAACCACCCCAACATAAAAACAATTCCTACATAAACTGCCACTCCGATTTTTTTAGAAAGATTCCAGGATGCACAATCTTCTTTCCACAACGCAGACTCTTTCCTCACCACATAGAAAAGCAGTAAAACAAAAAATGTTATCAAAAAACGGACAAAGGAAAACATGAGAGGACGCTTTGCATTTAAAACAATGTCATCGATCTGCACAGAATATCCGCTGGATAACGACAGTTCAATCTTTCCGGAATTTACATTTCCCATGCTCTCAAACCAGATGTATTTGGAGTCTTCCACTTTCCCCAGAACTGCTTCCGTATTGGGCGAATACATCGTGGAATTTCCCTCGTCACAGAGGTACGGCGAAACATAGCATACTCCGGTTTCCATATAAGGCAAATCAACCGAAGTCGGCACCGAAATATTCACATACATATTGTGCATCGGAGCTTGCAAATCCCCGAAATAAATCACGCCATTTTCACCGTCATTTAAGGTGAAATATCCGTCCCCGTAATACGTCATACCTTCCACAGCGATAATGTTATCCATCACTGAGACTTCTTCATAAAACAAGGATTGAAATGTACGAAAATTGAAAACAAAGATTTCAACCAGCAGAGCGGCCAATACCACCAATACCAATCCCCTGTATTTTTCCCACAACTGCGAATTTGTTTTCTTTTGTTCCATAGAATCCATATTAACCTGCTCCATTTCTTTCTTAATACGTCCGCCTTACCAAACATTCATCAAACTCATAATTTCATAATAAAGTGCTGTATTGCCAACATTCAGCGGATATTTATAACTTATGGCAAAAAAGATCATTAGATTGAAGAAAATGGACAAAACAAAGGATAATAATATCCCCTTTTTCATCATCCATTCATGCTTTGCTCCCTGTAACTCCTTCCACAAAAAACCAATCACAACAAAGGATGCCAAAAACAATGCGAAGGAATAATCCCCCAAATACCGGTAACTGATTCCTGCCAATTTCACATCAAGACACAAAATAATAAAACTAATCATCATCAATACACCGGCAAAAAAGGCGTTTTCTTTTTTCAGCCCTGTCTTTCGAAGGGACGGAAGCAAAAACAATGCAAACAAAAACAGATTACAGCAAAACAGGCCGCCATACATATCCTCTGTAAATATATATCCTCTGCACCAATAATCATTATCATGCTTAAGCAGTTCCACAAAAGGGAATGAAGCATGCAACGACGGAATCCGGAACCAATTCTCATATAATCCCTGAATCAGTTTTCCAAAAGAAAAATCCGTAACCGTCATATTAAAAATTGTCAGATTATACTTGGCTCCAAATTCAAAAAACGAATCAAACCTCAAATAATTGTAGAGTGCAATCGGTATCCCAAGCAAGAAATAGGGGAACAGCGCAAAAAACAAACTTTTTCCGCATTGTTTTTTATCAAAACTTTCATCCGTTTTTAAATAACTACCAAATAATACAAATGCCAAAAAACTAAACAAAATCATCTGGGGACGGCAACCGAGAACTGCAGCCATACACAAACTCCCCGTAAAAACTCTGCCATAACATAACCTTCGTTGTTCTCTTTTATCGGCAGTCATCCAAAACCAAATTCCCCAGACGCTAAACATCATTGCTGCTAATATGGGAATATTATACGGATCCGGCTGTACCACAAAAAAAGGAATCTGACACCCCAACGTCATCGCAATCGTCATAATAACCCATAATCCAAAGGGTAACGAAGGATAAAAGCGTTTAATTAGTTCACGAATCAAAACGCAACAACCTACGGCAAACAAAATAGACATGAAAAGAATCACCAAAATGTCCGGTAAATGCAGCTCTGTCATAGCGTAAAAAGGAAGATAAAACAACAAACAAGGAAGCACACCAAAATACACATAGTAATTTCCGTCATAATAAGCCGTATCCCACATATACTCCACGCTCTGCTCTTCTCGAAGCAAATAATCGTACGGGTTCTCCATTGCCTGCAACGCAGCAGAAGGTTCGTTTAATAAACTGACCTGTCCTGCATATAATGCCTCCGCCAATTCCTGATAAGGGTTAAAATCCAGGCCGTACATGGCAACCATATCGCTTTTCCCGGAAGCCACCAACCAGATTCCCATGCAAAAGATCACCAATAGCGTAGCAAACGTTACCTTTTTCTCCGGTGTCAAAACAATACAATCCTCTTTCCAGAAAAAAGAATCTTTCCGTAGTAATGCAAGAAATGTCACTACTACCAAAATCCCAAAAAATCGGGAAAATTCAAACGTAAAAGGCACTTTGGCATTAATTATAATATCATTCACAAGAATTGTACCGGTACCTCCCGGTGTAATTTCCAGGTAAAGAACCTCTGCCTCTCCATACAAGTCCGGCCACAAATACTTTGTAGCATCCACCAAAGTATGCATTTTTTTGCTGTATATCTCGTATCCCATAGCGGACGCTTCATCACAGGCATATAAATCAACCAAGATGGTTCCTGTTTCAGCAAAAACCAGTTCTATCGAGGACGGCGTTGTAATATCTAAATAAATGTTATGCACCTTCGTCCCGATACCCTCTATGTAGACCTGCATTATATCCTCTTCCACAGAGTAGTATCCATCACCGTAATCGACTACCCCTCCGTAGGAATACGCCAAATCCGAAATGTGCATTTCCTCGTAAAACATAGACTGCCAGAATCGGCAGTTAAATACCACTACTTCCAGTAACAGGGAAATCAAAATAACTATTATCGGTACCAGAAACCTTTTTTTGTTTAACTTATTTTCCTTATTCATTCTTTAGTTCTCCGTTTTTCCTTTACGAAAAGTCTTCTTTTCGTAAATCAAAATCCCCAGCCAAAGGACTGCACCGATAATACTGCATAAGATTCCGATTTTGCTCATCGGCGCTTCAAAAACAAATTCCACGACATGTTCTCCCGGTTCCAATTCTACCCCGAGAAATGTATTATCAACCAATGCCAGGCAATCCGCTTTTTCCCCGTCCACCAGTACGGTCCACCCGTTTTCATAAGGAATTGTCAAAAACAAAAACGGTTTCTCTTCTGTAGCAGTTACGGTACCTTTCACATATCCGTCCTCAAACACTTCAATAGCATATTGATTCGTTGCCAGGTCTGCATATATTTCTTCTACAACCTCATCGTTATAGTAGCAAAACAACATATCCGCCACCACGAATAAGTCTTTCGTCGTATCATCCATATAGATATCCACGGAATATTGATTGTCGTTTATCTGATCTGTTTCAAAAATATGCGGTGTTTCCAAAGCTGTCCGATGCGCCATAGTAGGTTCCTGATGCTGCGTGGTTTGGACCATGGCCGAAAACCAGTTATATTCATTTACTCCGGAGGAAAGGAATCCAAGAACTCTTCTGTTTTCTTCTCCGGTGAGCAAAAAAGTCGTTCGGAACTCCTCTGCTTCCGCATCCGCTTTTTGTCCCACAAGAACGGATAAACCGCCCAGATTTTCTGCCGTTTCAAAAGAAACTTCCGTGTTCGTAGATTCTATTCCGATTTCTCCTACATATTTATCATATAAATTGTAATGTTCTCCGGTAAGTCCGTAAGCCAACATTTCCTGGTTGTTAAATACGTTGGTTTCCTCAAAAACAATATCATTTACTGTAGGTGCCACCATATACCCCAGCGATAACGCGTTGCCGTTCTGACGGACATTTGCCGCGATACTTCCGTCCAAGAAAGCGGGGGTAACAATATATTTTCTTCCCAAAACCATATCCATAAAATCCGTAGCACCAATATCCGCCAGACAGAATCCTGCGGAATAGATACCCAAATGATGCATTGTTGTTCTCAAATCATTACTGTACGCGGAAGAAAAATAACCTATGTCGTAGTAATCAAACACCGTCTGGTTATTTTTATAGTAATCAAATTCCACATCAATACGATAAATTGAAGGGTCAACTTCCTGAAGCGTATCGGTTAACAGTTCTATCTGTTCACTTCTGTACGAAAGAATGTCATTATTCAGATAGTCGCTTTGTGATAGTATGGAATAACTGTTAAACGTCATTTCCAAAAAAGAAAGCAATATCATTCCAAGCATAATATTCTTTGTTTTCTTATTGAGGTATAAAAACAGCACTATAATCCACAATCCCAAAAGTATACTGTTTGTAATAAATTCTCCGGGACCGAATTTCAAAGCATAACCAAATCCAAGTACACCTTCCAAATACGTACATACCCCAACAATTCCAATCAACAAAAAAGCATAAGGAATCATTCTTTTTACTGCATTTTTTTCTATAGAAGGAAATTGCCGTGCCGCAATCACCATAAGTATAAAATTAATAACATAGGAGTATCTTGCAATATAACCGTTTGGATTATTAAACATATGAAGCACGCGATAAACCGGCATAACAAACATAGAAACCGTAAGAAACAACAGAATCACCAGCACCAGAACTCTCTCTTTTTTGCCTATTTTACGGTTCCTGAAATAAAACGGAACAATCAAAAGCATCAGTATACCGCTGTAAATATAAGGAAATGGTCTTTCCAAAGCATACTCTCTGCCTGCAAACAAACAAAGATAAGTTTGCAACGGGTTCGGAATTTCCACATCGAATTTTTCCAAACCGTTTGATTGCATACCCAAAACATAATAGGCAGCAGGAATCAATACAAAGGATGCCAAAAGAAATCCCGTTAAAGCACAAAATGCAAATCTGACAAAAGAATAAATGACAGATTTTTTATCACTCTTTTTCAAAATAAAATAAACGCAAAAATATCCGAAAGAAGAAAGCCCTACAATAAATCCACAATAAAAATTAGCTACAAACAAGGATGCATACACCAGGGTAAGCAGCGCCATTTTCTTTTCTTCTATCAGTTTTTTTACCAAAATAAGCACAAGGGGCAAGAAATATAATCCATCCGTCAACGAACTCATTTGTAAAACTACCAGCTGGTATGAGCAGAGCCCGTATCCCAAAGAAAAAATAATGGTAAATTTATCATTACGATTCAGATTGTATTTGCAAAACAATTGAAAAAACATAGCGGAAGCTGCTGCTTTTCCTACCACAATAAACGCGGTAGCCAGTTCTGCATCCGAAAGAAGAAAATAGAATATATCGAAGGGACTAAAGCAATAGAATGCCCACACCAAGGCAGTATTAATTCCCATACCGATATTAAAACTATAATAGAAATTACTTCCCTCTCTTATTTTTTCAGCCAAATGCGGGCCAAAAACACTGTACTGCTGAAACATATCTCCCGAAAGTCCGTAATAGAAACCACCGGGCAATATATTACAATAGGACATACCCATCGTCATTGCCAATGCTGCCAGTAAAAAAGCCCACACAAAATTGTATTTATCATCCCGAAATATCTTTTCCGCTTTTTCTTTCATTTACTTATCCTCATCTAATTTAAGAACGCTCATAAATGCCTTCTGCGGAATTTCCACATTACCAATCTGACGCATTCTCTTCTTTCCTTCCTTTTGTTTCTCCAAAAGCTTCTTCTTACGGGTAATATCACCACCGTAACACTTGGCAAGCACGTCCTTACGCATTGCCTTTACCGTCTCTCTGGCAATAACCTTACCGCCAATCGCTGCCTGAATCGGAATTTCAAACAAGTGTCTTGGAATTTCCTCCTTCAGACGCTCGCACATTCTCCTTCCCCGTTCATAAGCGCTGTCACTATGAACAATAAAGGAAAGCGCATCCACTTCTTCTCGATTTATCAGGATGTCCAGTTTCACAAGGCTGGAGGTTTCGTACCCTTTCATATCGTAATCAAAGGATGCATATCCCTTGGAGCGGGACTTCAAAGCATCAAAGAAATCATAGATAATTTCATTTAACGGCAATTCATATTTCAAAAGAGCCCTGTTTTCCTCAATATACTCCATGGACAGATAGCGTCCGCGCCGCTCCTGACAAAGTTCCATGATGGAGCCGATATAATCCTTGGTCACCATGATTTCTGCCTTCACAATCGGTTCTTCCATATGGTCGATTTCCGTAGGGTCCGGAAGATTGGTGGGATTCGTTAAGTCAATCACTTCTCCGTCATGCTTGTACACCTTGTAAATTACACTGGGCGCCGTCGTTACCAAATCCAGATTGTATTCTCTCTCCAGCCGCTCCTGGATAACCTCCAGGTGAAGCAATCCCAGAAAACCGCAGCGGAACCCAAATCCCAGGGCCACCGATGTTTCTGCTTCGTAAAACAGCGACGCATCATTTAATTGCAATTTTTCCAGCGCATCCCGAAGATCCGGATATTTTGCCCCGTCTGCCGGATAGAGTCCGCAATAAACCATGGATTGCACTTTTTTATATCCGGGAAGTGCCTCCGCGCAAGGATTCTCCGCATCGGTTACCGTATCTCCCACGGCTGTATCTTTCACATTCTTTATGGAAGCCGTGATATATCCAACCATTCCGGCGGAAAGTTCATCACAGGGAATAAACTGCCCTGCACCAAAATAACCTACTTCCACAACATCCGCCGTTGCCTTTGTGGCAATCATTTTCATCTTGGTGCCTTTTTTTACCACCCCATCCATGATCCGCACAAACACGATAACGCCTTTGTAAGAGTCATAAACCGAGTCAAAAATAAGAGCCTTCAGCGGTGCGTCTTTATCCCCCTTAGGCGCCGGCACGTTACTTACCACGCTCTCCAGTACATCCTCTATTCCGATTCCGTTTTTTGCGGAAATCAGGGGACACCCCTGGGCCTCAATGCCGATAATATCCTCAATCTCATCAATTACCCTCTGTGGTTCTGCGCTGGGCAAATCTATTTTATTTACCACCGGGAATACTTCCAAATCATGATCCAACGCCATATACACATTGGCAAGGGTCTGGGCTTCAATTCCCTGGGCCGCATCCACAACAAGAATTGCTCCGTCACAAGCTGCAAGCGCACGGCTTACCTCGTAATTAAAATCCACATGCCCCGGGGTGTCAATCAGGTTAAAAACATATTCCTTCCCGTCTTTTGCCTGATAAATCGTCCGAACGGTCTGGGCTTTAATGGTAATTCCTCGTTCTCTTTCCAAATCCATATTGTCAAGTACCTGTTCCTGCATCTCCCGCTGGGTAAGCAAACCGGTTTTTTCGATAATACGGTCAGCCAGAGTGGACTTCCCGTGATCAATATGGGCTATAATACAAAAATTTCTGATATTCTCCTGCATCAGTGAGAACCTCTCTTTCTCTTTTTGGTTTCCACAATTTCTGTGCCTAAAATCACACACCAAAGTACTGCACCTGCCAAGCTGCAATACATGCCGGCTCTGCTGCCGGGTGCCTCAAACACCAGCTCAATTTCATGCTCTCCCGGCGAAAGTCTGGCTCCGATAAAAGCCCCCTCTACCAGTGGAATAATTTCCTGCTCCTTTCCATCCACATAGAGCTTCCATCCATCTTCCATAGGTACGGATAAAAACAGTATAGGCTTTTCTTCCGTAGCCGTTACACGACCTCTGACATATCCGTCTTCATATACTTCTGTTACAAACTGATTTGTTGAAAGGTTCTCATGAATTTCTCCCAGTACTTCCCGGTTGTAGTACGCAAAAAACATCTCTTCCACATTCCATTCTGAAATCGTCTGGTCGTGAAGCACAACATATACCACATAACTGTCTCCGTCTTCCGACAATTCCATTGAAACAATGTGAGGCGATGCCAACAAAGAAAGATATGAATTATTCTCTTCGTTGGCATATGCCGTTCGGACCATCGGTCCTTCAATCAACATTTTATTGTTTCCGTCCGAAAATACAGCATAGGCTTCTCTTTGCTCATCATACGGAATATGGAAAAGTGCCGCTGTCGGATGAATTTCATCATCAACCCTGCGGATAATAATCGAATCACCTTCTTCGGAAGTTTCTAATGAAATCTCCGCATTTTCTCCCGTTATTTCCACGCCGCCATGATATATTTCATACAACTCCACCGGCTCATTCAAAAAAGAGGAAAACAAAATATTTTGATTCTGAAACGCATTGATTTCTTCAAAAACGATATCTTCGGCACTGTCACAAACCATATAGCCCAAGCCAAGCACATAATCATTTTCTGTAAAATAGGCTTCCTCCACCCCACTTCCCCGCACTGCCGGATATGCAGTATACTTTAGTCCAAGTAACATCTCCGCCGGTTCCGTCTGTCCGATATCCACACAGGAAAGTCCAACACTCTGATATCCCAGATGATATAGAGCGCGGTATAACTCGTAGGAAAAAGCGGACGTAAAATAAGGGACACCATAATATTGATACTCCACCGGATTGTTTTTATTTATTTCCCACTTCATATTAATTCGATACCAGCCCTCATCATAGGCCTCCATCAATTCAACCAACGTTTCGTTTTGTTCTCTGGATGTATCATATTCTTCAATTTCCCGAAAAACATTTCCTCTATAGAAGCAAACCATACTGATACATAACTCCGCCACAAGAAGCACACCGATAACCAGTGTAACCCCCTCCCTTTTTTTCTTATAGAGTGCACAAAGAACGACACACCATCCCCCCAGTAAAATCGCATTATATAGCAATTCCTTCCAGGTATAATCCATGCGATAAAGCAATGGCAGTACGCGCTCCAAAACGGTACATGCGACCAGAAGAAGCCACCAGATACCCGCTGTAATCACGATTTTTTTGCCGGATATTTCTCTAAAATAAGAAAATTCCCTTGCTCCGGCAGCCAATATGATAAAAACAAATACATAAGCAAATCTTGCTGCATAACCATCCGGATCATTAAACATATGAAGTGCCCGATACAATCCGGGAACACAAAAACAACAAGTTAAAAACAACAATACTCCTGCCACGCACCACCGTTCCTTTTTAGGAAAATGGGAATTAGTAAAATAAAACGGCAATACCAGCAAAACCCAAAGACCACAATACAGATACGGGGTATACTGAAGTAATTCATATTTACGCAAAGAAAATAATGCCATAATCAGTTCCGGCAACACTGCCTGTCTTGCTGAGAACTCCTCAAAACCGCCTTCATCCATTCCGATTACATAATGAACCGCCGGCACCAAAATCACGGCCGCAATCAAAAAGGCAATTGCTACTCCTAAAAAATAACGAACAAAAATACCTGCCAGTTCTTTTTTGTTATACTGTTTTCCCCGTTCCAAAAACAAATGAACCAGAAGATAAGCAAAGGAAGCCAGTCCCACAATGAATCCACAGTAAAAATTTGCCACAAATACGGATGCATAAGCAAGAATCAATGGCGTAATACGCTTCTTCTCCAGCATATATTTAATCAAAATTAAAACCAACGGAAGAAAATACATCCCTTCCGTCAAAGAACTCATAAATGACACCTGCATCTGAAAGGCACAGAGCCCGTAGCACATGGAAAAAAATATCGTATGCCGC
>SVFE01000069.1 GCA_015057055.1 Lachnospiraceae bacterium
ACTTCCGCCCAGAACTAAAGTAACGGTTTTTTTGGACATGGACGCTATCATTTCTGCAATTGCCAAACCCGCTTCCACATCGCCGCCAACGGTATTTAAAAGAAATAAGATTCCTTTTACGTTTTCGTTTCGTTCAAGGGAAGCAAGTTTAGGTAAAAGATGCTCATATTTTGTTGTTTTTGTGTTGTCCGAAAGTGCCTCATGTCCCTCTACCTCTCCCACAATAGTAAGAATCACTATTTCTTCGTTGTTTTCATAATTTTCTTTGTTTTCTTTTTTCTGTTGTTCCATATTATTTGTTTTCATAAACTATTCCTCCAAAAAAATAAAAGCAGATGTCTCTGCTTTTATTTTTTGCATTTTTAAGATTTTTACTAATTAATATCAAAATAATCTTTACCACTCATATCCACTAAATCAAAATGCATTTGTGAATTGGCAAACTGATAATCATAATCCAAATCCCTTGCTTCATGTTTTTTTGGTGTCGGCAAAGGATTATGCAACTTGTTGCCTTGCGGTTTCGGCACCGGTAGCGGCACTGTCGTTTTGGGAGAAGACGACAAATGTGACGATGATGATGAAGGCGCCGATGAGTGCGTAGTCGTCGACGATGCAACTGCCGATGTATTCTCGTTCGCTTTCGTTTCTGCGGATGCAGGTTTGGGAATTCCTGTTGACTTAGGGGCCGAAGCGGGATTCACGGGAATATTTTTCTTTTCCTCTGTCTGCGCCACAGGTTTATTATCTTGGTTCCCCACTGCAGTCGTCGATGTATCATTGCTGCTTTGTTTGGATTCAATGTTCCGGCGGGGCGAAGATACAACTGCGGTTTTATAATCCATACGTCTGCCGTATCGCATAACCGGTTTAGGCTGCTCGGTAGGCGGAGTTTGAGAAGATTCTTTGGCCGCCGCCTCTTCTCCTTCAGAAACGGACGCAACATTCTGAGTTGCTTCGTTTGCCTTTGAAACCGTTTTCTCAGCGGAAACATTTTCGTTTAATGTCTGTGCCTCTTTGGGAGTATTATCTGTCGGTGTATAAGATAACGTCACTTCATTGCTTCCGGTAACAATTGCATTACGCTTATTTCCTTCGCCGGATAAAGGCACGGAAACAGGAATTCCATTGTTTATATGCATATTGGAAACTCTTTCTGTTGTTTCGTTATTATGCACATTCGTATGCACTTGCTGTGTTGCCACCGTATTTTCGTTTTCCTTAGATAAATTTTGTATATTTTCGTTAACAACACCAATGTGAGCGTCCTCTTGCTTTGCCTCATCTATGTTGTGGGCGGCCGTTTGCTGAACCTGATGCGAAACACTTCGAACCGGCA
The DNA here is from genome assembly GCA_015057055.1 of Lachnospiraceae bacterium. Lineage (GTDB taxonomy): Bacteria > Bacillota > Clostridia > Lachnospirales > Lachnospiraceae > NK4A136. Next base: position 1,340 of record SVFE01000069.1, read on the forward strand.
GAGGAATTTGCTGTTCGTTAACATTTTTCACAACCTGAGGTGTTTTTGATTCATTTTTTTTCAAAAACTCCAGCGAAGAGGCAGCATCTCCTTCCGGCTTATGCGCAGGAGAATTGCTTGATACAGTTTTTTGGGTTTTTTCATCCGCTTTCTTTGTATTATATTCCAAAGAAAGTGACGGAGCAATTTCTTTATCGTTTTCTGCGGGGACAATTTCGTATGTTCCAAGGCTGATAACACCAAAAGTAACAACAAAAAGCCACAAATAATTACAAATTGACTGATAGGATAATGCTGAAACGCCTAAAAACGAAACCAGAACTACGCCAAAAAGATAAAAAATCAAAGCAGACGCATAATCTTTGGGCCACTTTAAATAACGGAGCAAAAATACTATACCAAAAATCATATAGACCAATGCATACCAGTTCGAGAAATCAGGAGAAACTGCTGAAAAATTAAGTTGAAAATCCATAAATGGTTTCACATAATCAATGATGCAATCAACAATACCGATATTTAATTTGGAAGAAGCCCAAAAAGCCCCCAGCAAAAAACCAAGTAATACGCCGATACTCGGGACGAAAAGTCGAAGAACAAAGGGAACGCTTCCGTGTTCGTCTGCATTTTTTGAAATAGTCCAAAAAATAAGGGCGGAAATCCAAAGAAAAACAGCAGAAACATCACAATATACTCCAAAGCCAAGCAAAATACCGGTGGCGCATGATGCAACCAGCATTAATTTAGCATTCATCTTATTTTTAACAAAAAATTTACCGCATAAAATGACCAGAAAAATTGAAACACTTTGCAAAAAACACCAAAGTAATTCCGGTGAAACACTGAGAATTTCCGTCAAAACCGAGGGCAGAGCCATATAAAGCGCGCCACCGAAAATCGCTGTTTTTTTCCCGACCAAAATCCGTAAGGAAAAATAAAAACAAAATAAGATTAACATTTGAAGCAAAATATTTAAGTACAGACCGGCTTCCGGTTTTGCACCGAATAAAGAAACGGAACCGTGCAACAAATGCAAATAAATATAGGCAAAAGGAGAAATGCTGCCGAAAGAAGCGCTCAAATCCTCTTTTTGTGCCATATTAAGCCAAAAGGTATCCGTTATCAAAGATGTGTCTGCATATGTAACATACAAAAAACGAATCATGAAAGAAATTACAAAAACAAAAAACAAGACGAGACTTTCGCCCATTATACTAAGCGGGGCTGTAATTTCCAGTTTATCTTTTAATGCATTAACAATCGCCTTTCCTCCAAGCCAAACCAATACACCGGCAAGCAAAAATACAATAACTGCGATTGCAATTACTACAACATCCGCTTCCAGGTTAATTAAATCAAGTGCTTTAAAGGAAGATAACAAAATCGATGCAAAAGCGATAATTAAAAACAATCCCCATGCAAAATATGAAAATTTTGTTTTTCTAATATTCATCCGTGTTCTCCTGTTTCAAAAACATTTCAACATTGTACTTTGGTCTTTGTTTTACTTCCATGTATATCTTTCCGATATACTCACCGATGACACCAATAGACAAAAGCTGTACGCCTCCAAGGAACCATATGGATAAAATCAAGGATGTCCATCCTTTTTCCACATTTCCCATAAAATAAGATGCGAAGGCATATATCGCCGCTGCAAGGCATCCCAACAAAATAAAACATCCGAGTGCCGCAATAAGACGTATGGGTTTGACGCTAAAAGAAGTTATTCCGTTAAGCGCAAGGGAAAGCATTTTGCTGAAAGGATATTTTGACTCTCCTTTCGTGCGTTCTTTTCTCTCGTAATATACCTCACCGGTCTTATAGCCGATTAAAGGAATCATGCCTCTTAAATAAAGATTGGTTTCTTTGTATTCCAAAAGTTGTTCCAAAGCACGACGAGACATAAGACGATAGTCCGCATGATTATATATGGTTTCCACTCCCATGGCTGAAAGCAAACGATAAAAAACTTGTGCCGTATTTCGCTTAAAAAACGAATCCGTTTTTCTGCTGTTTCGTACACCGTAAACAATATCATTACCCTCATGATATGCATCCACCATAGCCTCAATTGCTGCCGTATCATCCTGCAAATCTGCATCAATACTTACGACAATATCCGCCAAATCCTTTGCCTTGCTAAGGCCGGCAATCAAAGCATTCTGATGTCCCACATTCCGTGCAAGTTTCAGCCCGAAAACATATTTCGAAGAACGCTCATGTTCTTTCGAAATCACTTCCCAGGTTTTATCTTTACTGCCGTCATCCACAAAAAGAAGAAAACTGTCCTCGGTAATTTTATTTTTTTCAATCAAATTATGTAGGACTTCCCGTAATTCTTCAAATGTAATGGGTAGCATTTCCTCTTCGTTATAACAAGGAACCACAATTGCTAATCTGCTCATCTTTTACTCATCCCAATTTGTATAAACACTTTGTACATCATCATCATCATCCAACAAATCCAATGTTTTCTGAAGATTTTTGATGCTTTCATCATCATTAAGTTCCACATAATTCTGCGGAATCATAGTTACTTCAGAGGAAACTACAGGTACCTTTAATTCTTCCATTGCCGTTGCAACCTGTGCAAAAATTTCCGGATCCGTTAAAATTTCATAGGAATCTTCTTCTTCCACAAAATCATCCGCACCGGCATCCAGTGCTTTTTCCATTAAAGTATCCGCATCAACTTCACAATCTTCCTTCGCAACTATAATCTGTCCTTTGGTATCAAACATAAAGGAAACACATCCCTGTGTACCGATGCTTCCGCCGCCCTTGGTAAACGCGCTTCTGACATTTGCTGCAGTACGGTTTTTATTATCGGTAAGTGCTTCTACAATAATTGCAATACCTTTGGGGCCGTATCCTTCATAGGTAACTCTTTCGTAATTAACATTATTGGCATCTCCGGCTGCTTTTTTGATGCCTCGATCAATGGTATCATTGGGCATATTATTGGCCTTCGCCTTAGCAATAACCGCTGCCAAACGAGAATTGTTTGCCGGGTCAGGGCCGCCTTCCTTAACTGCTACGGCAATTTCTCTACCGATTATGGTGAAAATCTTTCCTTTTGCCGCATCGTTTTTTTCCTTTTTGTGCTTAATGTTTGCAAATTTTGAATGTCCTGACATAACTTAACTCCTTCAATTTTTTCATTTGTATATTTTAGCATTTTTTTGGCTTTTCATCAACCTATGCCAATCTTATGTAAATCTAGACCAATTCTAGGCTGATTGCCAATGCTTGATTAACTTTTTTCATAATTTCCGCATCCAGATGGCACACTTTGTCGCGCAAACGCTTTTTATCAACTGTTCTAAGCTGTTCCAACAAAATAACGGAATCCCGTTCCATTTGATATACCGCAGAATCCAATTCCACGTGAGTCGGTAGTTTTGCTTTGTTCATTTTCGATGTAATCGCAGCACAGATAATTGTTGGACTATGCTTATTTCCGATATCGTTCTGTATAATTAAGACAGGACGAATACCGCCTTGTTCTGAGCCGATAACCGGCCTTAAATCCGCATAATAGACATCTCCTCGTCTCATGTTTGACACCTCATCAATTTATAATCTGGTATCTTTTGTAAGGAGCATTTCGCCAAGAAATATTGTGTCCATTATTTATTTGTCTATTCACTACACCGGTTGATTCACCAAAACTTCTTTTCCGTTTTTAAAATATATACGGGGAACACGTTTCCCGATGTCGCATACGGATTCATAATTAATACGCATAGAAAGCTTCGAAAAATCATCCATGGAAATTTCCTCATCACCGTCCACACCAATCAGCGTAACAGTATCTCCCTGCCTCACCAGGGGAATCTCGGTGACATCCACCATCATTTGGTCCATGCATACGCGTCCTACAATCGGCGCTTTCTTTCCGTGAATCAAAACATAACCCACATTAGAAAGAATGCGGGGATATCCGTCGCCATATCCAACAGAAACCGTTGCAATTTTCGTTTTACGGCCGGTAACAAAAGTACCGCCGTAACTGATTTCATTCCCCTCATCCACTTCTTTCACGAAAACAACCGTACTTTTTAATTCCATCATAGGTTTTAATGAAATGGATTCTTTGTTTACCTCATCCGAAGGCCATAAGCCATACAGAATAATACCGGCACGAACCATATTCATATTACAGGAAGGAATATCTATGATGCCGGCACTGTTAGAACAATGTTTTATCGGAATATCAATCCCCTCGTCTTCCAATGCCTTCAAAAATGTATTAAATTTTGAAATCTGAGCATTTACACCGGTTTTGTCACTTTCATCTGCTTTGGCAAAATGAGTAAAAATTCCTTCAATTTCAATTCCCGGTAGTTTTACAATTTTCTTCGTCACCAAAATGCCACTTTCATCCGGTCGCATTCCGATGCGATTCATTCCGGTATCCACCTTCAAATGTATTTTGGCGGTCTTCCCTTTTTGGAATGCAATTTTACTTAATTCCGCCGCACTTTCATATTCGAAAACAGTCGCCCTGATATCCTGTTCCACAATTGCATCATAAGCGGACGGAAAACTATAGCCCAAAATCAAAACCGGTTTTTTACATCCGGAACGCTTTAGGGCCATGGCTTCTTCAATGGTGGCAACTCCATAGCCCGTAACTTTGGGCAAAGCTTCCAATTCGGCCGCAATGGGTATTGCACCGTGTCCGTAGCCGTCTGTTTTAATAACCGCCATAATGCCGGTTGTTTCGCTGATGTTTTTTGATATTTCTTCGATATTATTACGTAAATGATCAAGATTTATCGCTGCGTAAACGCGCTCATTCCCAAACATTACATCACCTCTTTAATTACTCCGCAAATTCCGTCCAAAATATCAGTTGCCGTAACGGAAAAATTAGATTTATTAGCCGCTGCGTATTCTCCGGCAAGGCCGTGCAAATATACAGCATAATATGCCGCAAAAAACTTATCTTTGCAGACACAGGAAAATGCACCTAAAATTCCGGCCAAAATATCACCGCTTCCGGCCGTCGCCAACGCATCCGAACCGCTGGAATTAATCATCACGCGGTTGCCGTCCGTAACAATGGTGCGTGCATTTTTTGCAATCAAAATACATCCATATTGAGATGCGAGTTTTTTGCAGGTTTCTGTATCCTCCCAATTCTCACCGGGGAATAATCGTTTGAATTCGCCGGGATGAGGCGTTAAAATAGTAGCAAAACCATCCCGTTTTCTCTTGGAAAGCAAATCCAGATTTGCGGCCAAAATATTCAATCCGTCCGCATCCAAAACAAGGGGTTTAGGGCAATTTGTCATAAAGAATTCGAGCAATTCCTTGGCTCTGTCTCCCTGTGTCAAGCCACAACCTAAAACAACACAATCCGCATCTCCGATTTTCTTCAAAAGCGCATCGTTATCCAGTTCATCATAATCCGATACGGTTGCTTCCGGTAAATTATTTAGAACAATTTCTTTTACGGATTTTTCAGTCATAATATGGACAAGTCCGGCACCGCTGCAAAGGAC
>SVFE01000018.1 GCA_015057055.1 Lachnospiraceae bacterium
AATGAAAGAAGGAAGCGGTATCGGTTTGTATGAAGCCAAACAAATTGCGTTGCGTTTGTCGGGAGATGTGTTTGGGCGATATATGAAAGATGCGGAAGGGATGGAGTTTGTTTTATACATTCCGTAGAAGATATCCTTACAGGCTACAAGTAAGAATGAATACAAGAAGAGAGCAGAGGTCAGAATATCTGAGACTTATAAGGACGAAAAGATGCAGAAGCGATTATGGAAGGAGGGAAGCTTTGAACAAGGAATTTGAACGCTGCTGCACATTCCTGGCCGAGATGATGGGAAAATACGGAGCATTGGTTTTGCGAGATATCGCAGTAGAGATTCAGTACGAACCGGAAACTTGGTGTGATGATGCAGAGGGAAAAAGACTTCGGTATGAAGCTTATGCGAGAAGATTTATGAAGCGGTTTGAGAAAGCAGCATAAGTATTACCGGCATCCTGCGAGAGTGGGATGTATACATACGATGGAGCGTTCAAAAATTATGTTAATTAATGGAAAATGTTTTGGTATACGAAAGCTATTAATGGCTATTAAATATATAATGAATATATACGAAATAAGCAAAATGAAATTAAAGGGAATGCAGGTAAAAAATAAAAAAGTACCTACATTCCCTTTAAAAATTCTTGACAGTGTTTTGCGGTATGATATAATTGGAGTAAAAGTAGGTAAAATGCATTTTAATACTTACATTTACTTGAAGGAAGGTGAAGAAAATGCTACTGTCATATCAGGAATGTTTGAAAAAATATGGAACGGATTATAAAATTAAAAAATGTCTTCAAGAAGGGGAACTGTATGTAAAAGAAAAGGGAATTTATTCAGATAAGAGATATGTACCGGAGCTGGAGATTATTTCTAAGAAATATCCCAATGCAATTATTACGCTGAATAGTGCCTTTTATTATTATGGTTTAACGGATACCATACCTGATTTTTATTATGTTGCCACACCGAAAAACACAAGAAAAATCAGTGATGAAAGGGTGAAGCAATTTTATGAAAATAGCAAAGCCTTTGACATGGGAAAAACCAAGATGAATTATGATGGTGTGGATATTGTGATTTATGATAAAGAGCGTCTTCTTGTGGAATTGATACGAAATAAAAGAAAATTTTCTTTTGATTTTTATAAAGAAATAATTGCGAGTTATAGAAGAATTGTTCATGAGTTGGATATGACTTTAGTTGCGGAATATGCGTATGAATTACCAAAATCCAACACGGTTATGGAGACCTTAAGATTGGAGGTTTTATAATGATTAATATACAGAAGTTGATTGAGGAAGCAAATGAAAACGGTTATCAGGGAGATAAGGCATCTGCGAAAGTATGCCAGGATATTGTATTAAAAGCATTATCAGTTGGACCGCTGAGTAGAAATGTAACAATTAAGGGTGGTGTGGTTATGCGCAGCAAGACCAATAATGTTAGAAGAGCTACGCAGGACTTGGACATTGATTTTATTAAGTATTCCTTGGCAGATGAATCGATAGATGCGTTTATAAGCAAGCTGAATTGTCTTGACGATATCAAAATCAGCAGATTAGGCAAAATTGAAGAGTTGAATCAACAGGATTATAGCGGAAAGCAGGTATTCATTTTGATTGAAGATACAGAGGGGAATCAAGTCAGAAGTAAGATTGATTTAGGTGTACATAATCGATTTGAATTTGAGCAGGAAGAATATTGTTTCGATATTGCGTACGATGATGAAGGAGCAAGCTTGTTGATTAATTCTGATGAGCAGATGTTAGCAGAAAAATTGCGCTCGCTTCTTAAATTTGGGCCATTTTCAACAAGGTATAAGGATGTATATGATATGTATTACTTGAAGGATTCTGTTAATAGAGAAAAATTGATGATAGCTTTGGATACATATATATTTGGTGACACAACGATGAAGGAAAATACAGTGGATGATATAGTTAGGAGATTAAAAATCGCTTTTAGTGATAAGAGTTACATTCATAGACTTGATACTTCAGATAAAAGATGGATTGATGAAGAAATTGGTGTTGTAACGGAGGGGATTTTGGAGTTTATGGGGAAATTTTGTTAAATAAGAGTAATTAGGTATATCTCGGTAGAGTTTTAGCTTTTACCGAGGTTTGCTTATAAGAAACGGTGTTGAGAGGTAGTTGGAACAGATGTATAGTTACGTTGGGACGATGAAAAAACATATGAAATCAATGCATAAGATTGGAGGATGTTTACATGGAAGTTTCAAAAAGCGACTGGAAATTATTCAGAGAGCGCATTGGTGATTGGCAGGAAGCGTATATGGAACGCTTGGTTAAGGAATATGTGGATTTATTAGTTGGAGAAGAAAATGCTTCAGATAAGTTTTGGATGTTGGAAGAACGAATAAAAAAGGATAAGAAACATCCGGGAGTAATCCTTGAATTAAGCAAAGGGAATATGGTCTTTGATATTGTGGCACTGATTAATAGTGGAGTAATTACAACTGCAGATTTGGAAGGTTTTAGTGATGAATTAAAAGAAAGTGTAGCATATTTTACGATTGATGGCATATAAGGTTGAGATAGAGCAGTTGGCGGACAAAAGAAATAAGGATGATAAGGAAAATGCATAACTAATCGATAGTGTGTTGGCAATTGTGCTGCAAGCTGTTGCGCAATTTGTAGGAGAAATGCTATGGCAGAAAATACGGAATTAATGACGATAGATAATATATGTAATAGAGTTTATTTCATAAGAGGCCAGCAGGTGATGCTGGATTGTGATTTGGCTGAGATTTATGGATATGAAGTAAAACGTTTGAATGAGCAGGTAAAACGTAATATCACAAGATTTCCGGAAGATTTTATGTTTCAGTTGACAACAGAAGAAGATGAGATCTTGAAGTCGCAAATTGCGACTTCAAGTTGGGGTGGAAAAAGAAAACTTCCGTATGCATTTACGGAACAAGGCATTTATATGCTTGCTACAGTTCTAAGAGGAGAACTTGCGGAACAACAAAGCATTTTTATAATGCGTGCGTTTCGCGAGATGCGTCATTATATAAAGCAAAATTAACAGTTTGTTACACAGTCTGAGATGCGGCTTGTTACGGCAAAAGTATCGGAGATATCAGTGCAGATTGCCATGACAGATTGATCGTTCTGGATTATGGTTTTCCTACAGAACAGGCATATCATTGCGGTGCGTCCAGTAAAGATGCGGGGAAGAAACTTTGCGCCATAAATGTGATATCAGAAACAAACATGATTCATCCGGTAATCGATAAATTGCTATTCGCTCCGGACAAACCGATATAGCAATATTGACAAAGAAAAGTTCGCGTGCTAGAATGACGGTATCTTAAAGAGAGAGGTGAAACGATGTTTAGATAGTCTGCTTTTGATTGCATGAATGTATACGTAGTATGAGCGGTGTTGCTCATGCTGTTTGTCATGTTGCCAAAAGTGGATTATGTTCTCATAACCTCTCTTTTTGTGTGCAAAAAAGGATTACTTTGGTAGGGGATACCCTCCTTAGGTAATTACTATCAGCGGTTATGGTATGTAATGGAACTGTTTGGCAACGAATGGTTCTTTTTTGATTTTTACGGAAAGTAAGGAATAGGAGAGTTGTATGAAAAACATATTTGTTGAAGGTATTCAGGGTGCCGGCAAAAGCACCCTGGTAAATAATATTATGAAGTGGAATCCGAAACTTCGGGTATGCCGGGAAGGGGACTATTCTCCGGTGGAGTTGGCTTGGTGCACGTATATGTCGAAGCAGGAATATGAGGCTGTTTTGGAAAAATACAAGCCAATAAAGGATGAAATTGTAAAAAATACGGTTGAGGAACAGGGAAAATATATCATTTCTTACACAAAAATTATCACTGACATTCCGGGATTTCACAAGGATTTGGAGAATTATGAAGTTTATAACGGGCGAAAACCGCTGGCAGAACTAAAGGAGATTGTGGCAACAAGGTATAAAAATTTTACCGATACCGCATATTTGTTTGAATGTTCGTTCTTTCAAAATATCATGGAAGATTTGATTTTGTTTCATATGCTTAGTGACGATGAGATCAAGGCGTTTTACCGTGAACTATGGGAATGCATTGATGCCAAGAATTTTATGCTGTTTTACCTCTTCAGTGATAATCCGGAAGAGAATATTAACGTGATTCGAAAGGAGCGTTCGGATGAGGCGGGAACCGAACTGTGGTATCCGATGATGCTTGCTTATTTGGCGGACTCGCCCTACGGAAGGAAACACGGATACAGTTCCTTTGCGGATTTAATCAGGCATTTTCAACACAGACAAGCTTTGGAGTTAAGTATTATTAAGGAAATCGTAGGAAAAAATGCAGTGATTCTTCCGGCAAAAGAATACGATGCAGAGCAAATCAGGGCGTTACTTGGGGCGTCGGAACAAAGCAATTATCGTATCCGGCGAATTAACCAAAGGGAGATTGCCTTATTGGACGATTTTCTTTACGAAGCAATTTTTATTCCGGAAGGGGTGGATGCGCCGCCAAGAGAGATTATTAATGCACCGGAATTACAGGTTTATGTGAAGGATTTTGGCAGGCAGGAAGGCGATATATGCTTTGTTGCCGAAGTAGAGGAAAAGATTGTGGGCGCCGTTTGGGTCCGCATTATGGAGGACTACGGACATGTGGAAGAGGGAGTCCCTTCCTTTGCAATATCGCTGTATAACGAGTACCGCGGGCGCGGAATCGGAACGGTGATGATGAAACGGATGCTGGCGGAATTGAAAGCCGAAGGGTATCTAAAAACCTCGCTGGCGGTACAGAAAGCAAATTATGCAGTGAAAATGTACAAAAACGTCGGCTTTGAGATAGTAGATGAAAACGAAGAAGAGTATATTATGGTGTGCGTATTGTAACTGGGTGGCATGCGGTCACACGGTTGCATAGTTTACAAATAGTCACGGAAACGGAGGTTTCAAATGAAACAGAAAGTAATTCGAGAAGTGTTTGCTGATTGGGAAGAAACCCTTATATGGTCTTGTCTGCAAGGCATAATGGGCGAGGTATATGCCAATGATGCAGAGGATGCTGCCATGGCAATCCTCGGAGATTTTGCATTTTACGCAGGAAAACCAAGGGAAGAAGTAGTTCGATTTAAACCGGAAACCTGCAAAAAGGACTTTATAATTATGGTTCCGCAAAATGCAGAATGGGGAAATCTGATTGAAAAATGCTACGGCGACAAAGCGAAGAAAGTAACGCGATATGCCATTAAAAAAGAGCCGGACGTATTTGATAAAAAGAAGCTGGAGCAGGTTGTTTGTAACCTGCCTTCCGGCTATGAATTAAAGATGATAGAAGAAGCGGAATATCAGTTCTGCCAAAACTGCGGCTGGTCCGGAGATTTGGTGTCCCAATACAAAGACTATGAAACATACAAAGCATTAGGCCTTGGCGTGGTTGCTCTTAAGGACGGTGAGCCGGTTGCCGGAGCCTCCTCCTACAGCACCTACGACAAAGGAATTGAGATAGAAATTGATACCAGGGAAGACCACCGAAGGAAAGGATTGGCATACGCCTGCGGTGCCAAGCTCATATTGGAATGTCTGGAAAGAGGCCGGTATCCCAGCTGGGATGCCCAGAATCTATGGTCGGTTGCTTTGGCAGAAAAGCTGGGTTATCATTTTAGCCATGAATATACGGCGTACGAGGTGGAAGGATATTAAGGGGACGAAAGACTTGGAAGGATGACTGTTCTTCTTAATTGAAGAAGCATTGTGTTTTTTCTCCCATATTTTCCTTTACTTTTGCATTGGAAAGGGGTATGATTGTAGTCGTTTGGGGATTTTGCTCCGGAAAATAAAATGGGAAAAGAGGAAGAGAAAATGTTGGCACAAATTTTAGCTGTAACGATTTTTATTGCTATGTTTGTTCTCATTATTACGGAAGTGGTGGAGCGCCATATTATCACCCTTGCGGCAGGTGCGCTTACGCTTCTTTTGGTTTTCGGTCTGGGCATGCAAAGTATGGATGCTGTTTGGTCGACGCTGAATCTTCATCCGATGATTACGTTGGATTTTTGGTATGCAGCGGGCGAAGCGCATGAAGAAGCTACCGGCATCAATTGGGCAACGATTATTTTCATTGCCGGAATGATGATTATGGTAGAGGGCATGGCTCACGTAGGATTTTTCCGTTGGCTTTGTATGAGAATTGCAAAAATGGTGAATTACAAAGTTATCCCTATTTTTATGACGTTTATGGTTTTGTCCTTTATTCTTGCCATGTTTATTGACAGTATTACGGTAATTCTTTTCCTGGCGGCGGTAACGATTGAGTTATCCCAACTTTTGAAATTTAACCCGGTGTCCATGATATTGGCGGAAGTGTTCTGCGCAAACCTCGGTGGTTCGGCAACCATGTGCGGAGATCCGCCCAACATTATTATTGGTACATCTCTGGGATATTCTTTCGCTGATTTTATTTTAAATACCGGGCTGATTGCACTGGTTGCTTTGGTTTTTGTGTTGGTATATTTTTATCTGGTTTGCAGAAAAGAGTTGTCCACTACGGTGGGGAAAGCACAGGATCCTTCCACTTTCCCGAAACCGGAAGATGCAATTACCAGTAAAAGCGGATTTGCTGCAAGCACCATTATCTTTTTTGTTGCAATTATACTGCTGGTAACGCATGCGCAAACCGGACTTACGGTTGCATTTATCGGTGTGGCTGTGGCTATTGCAACGCTGATTGTTTCCGGAAAAGCAGCGCTTACTATTTTAAAAAAGGTGGACTATAAAACGCTTCTTTTCTTTATTGGTTTGTTTGTTGTTGTGGGTGGTTTGGAAGAAACCGGAATTTTAAAGATATTTGCTGGGTATATTGGTGATGTTTGCGGTGGAAACATCCACCTGATGGTGGCAATTATTCTTTGGGTATCGGCCATCGCCAGTGCATTTGTTGATAATATTCCTTTTGCGGCAACGATGATTCCGGTTATCAAAAATCTTGCAATTACGCAAGGGGTAAACTTGGATATATTGTCATGGACCTTGGCGATCGGCACAGATATCGGTGGTAGTGCAACACCGATCGGCGCATCTGCCAATGTTGTGGGAATTGCTACAGCGGCTAAAGAAGGTCACATAATTAAGTGGGGAAAGTATTGCAAATTGATGGTTCCTGCGACTATAATAGTATTAGGAATAGCAACGGTTATGCTATTTGCAAGATATTTGTAAAAGGAGGGGTTATATGAGTCAATTAATCATTTCCATTGGACGTGAATGCGGCAGCGGCGGACACGAAATTGCTCAGAAATTGTCGGAAATTTATAATATTCCTCTCTATGACAGGAATATTTTGAAGGAGATTTCTGATGAAAAAAACTTGGATCACGAATCATTGGCCAAGTATGATGAAGTAAAGAAAAAATCTATTTTTGCCAGAAGAGTTCGCGGGCTTAATAATTGTCCTGCCCATAATGTGGCACAGCTCCAGTTTGAATTCCTTAGAAAAAAGGCAAATGCAGGAGAGTCGTTTGTTGTGGTTGGACGTTGCGCAGAAACCATATTAAAGGGACATGCAGCTTTGGTTTCCGTTTTTGTTCTGGGAGACCGGGATGCCAAAGTGAAGCGTGTTATGGAATATCTCAATAATTCATGGGATGAAGCAGCAGAGATTGTTGATTCCAAGGACGAAGCAAGAAAGCAGTATCACAACAGTCATTGCAACACCAAATGGGGCGATTCCAGGAACTATGATTTATCCATCAACAGCAGTAGATTGGGTATTCCCAAAACCTTGGATTTTATCGTGGATTACATAAATACCAGAAAGAGTTAGTATTTGCTGCTTTTTTTACTGCACGAAAATCTCGAATTACATTAAGAAAAGTTTTTTAAAAAGTGTAGAGTATCTACACTTTTTTCTTTGTATATGTTATTATGAGGGACAGAACATATGTGCCTGGAGGAGAAATTTATGAATCGATTGGAAGGAAAAGAAGAAACGGAAAAAGTTTCCGGTCTCAGCCGGAGTGTTGCATGGACTAATTTGATTTTGACATTGGTGCTGTTGGTGCTTTTTATCATATTTCTTACAAAACCGCTGTTTTATTTTACACAGACATATTGCGGCGGTTTTTTTACCGAAGAAGAAGTGATGGAGATCTGTATTGAAAACAGTCGTGATTTACAAGAATTTAAAGAAGCCAATTTTGGTGCTCAAATTATTGTGGGCGGTGCATGTGTGTTCCTTTTTATTGCTTCTTTAAATGCAATTTCCTGTGCGTTGCGTCTGCATAACAATTGTCGGAAAAGTCCGGTGAATAAGGCTGTGGGAAGTTTTTGCTTTATCTTGCCGGTGACGGTTTTGTATGGGGCATTGAAACTTGTGATGGATTCCGCATTTAAGGTTGCTGTGGAGCACGAAGGAGATTTTAAGATAAAAGAACTGGATATGTTTAATGTATGCGATGCGGCATTTATTTTAGGAATCGTTCTGGTTTTTGTTGGAGTGACTAATATTATCACATCGGTAAAAGCCAAAAAAGAAGCCAAGAAATTTTCTTGATAATTTTGCTGCGATTCCCAGGGAAAAGGAGGAAAAATGTTGGTAGGTATTATATGGTGCTTTTGCGGGGCATTGACATTATATGCGATGAAAAAAGCAGAGAAAGGGAAGAGGGGGATGATTCTTCTTCTTTTTCTCTTCTTTGCTTTTTTCGGAATCTGTGGTGTAGTCGGCGGGCTTACAAAAAATAAAATTCTATTGAGCACAGCCAATATACTTTCTGTTTCCGTTCTCTGTTTTCTGCTGTTTTTTAAATTGGTATTTGATAAAAAGGCATGTACCACGAAAGTTGTCGGTGTATATCAGGGCTGTCAGGAATATAAAAGTGTGCGTGGGTATCGAAGTTATGCTCCGATATTTCAGTATTATTTTGATGGGAGAGAGTATCAGGGGCAGGCCAATGAAAATTATTCCATGAAAAAAATAACAAGCCGGTTTACACCCGGCCGTCAATATACGATTTTGATAAATCAAAATAACCCCTGTCAATATGTCACCGGAAACAGTCAGTTGGGAAATAAAATTCTCCTGTTTACGGTTGGACTTTTTATGTTGGCAGGATATGTTATTATGCTGATACAATATAGTTAAAAGGCGTTTTGCGTTATATAGCCTATCGGAAAAACGCTTTTATATAAAACGAAAAGAGAAAACCAAGGAGGAAAATTTATGCTAATGTTGTTGAGCGGAGAAACCGCAGAAGTTTCGCCGGTAGTAATTATTATTTTTGTGGCAGTAATCATCGGAGTTACCTTTTTTTGCATGAAAATGTCATCCGATCAGACGGTTGCGACAATCAAAAAACGTTTTGCGGGACAAATCCTGGCGGAATGTGAATTGCGTACCCCGGGATGCTGTAGCTTTATTACGCAGGATTCTTTTTTGATTCAAAGTAATAGCAACTGTTTTTTGGCATTTCCGCTGGCAAATATCGCCTACGTACATCCTTACAGGGACGTATCTTCCGGACAATGGTATTTTGCGCTGCGGGACAGAGAAGGAAAGAATAAGAACTTAAACTGTTCCATGATTTGCGCAAACGGAAAAGTAAAGCAATTGAAAACACCGCCACTGGTGGCGATGTCTCATGCGGATACCTTGAAACTTTCGGAATTTCTCATGTCTGCGGCACCCCATATTCAAATGGCCGAAAAGTAAAGTGTTATTCCGTTACATGTCCCAGAACTATTTGGGAAGCCAGTGTTTTGGAAAAGAGGATTAGTATGATAATGGGCGGAATGGTGAAAATCAAAAGTAAAGCACTGTTTCCGAATCCCTGGTACATCGAAATTGTTCTTAAATGCGGCATATGAAGCACCAACGTGTGGAAATAGGAGTTATTCCAAGCGGCGCTGAAGGAAAACAGTAGTTGGAGGCATAATGCCGGTTTGATTGCCGGTAAAATAATTCGGTGAAAAATACCGATTTCGCGACAACCGTCGATGCGGGCTGCTTCCACGATACTTTGCAGCGGTATCATTCGCAGGTACATCCGCATAAAATAGGCCACGGAAGGAGTTGCAATTGCCGGTAAAATCAAGGGAAGCAGATTGTTTAGTAAACCAAGCTTTAACACCAAATGGAAAAAACCGACGGAGCTGCCGACCGGAGAAAACATAAGTGCTACGGTAATGAGTTTCCAAAGCGGCTTTCGGCCTCTAAAGCGATACATTTCAAGACCGTAGGCGCACAGGCTTCCGCAGTAGACTGCTAAAAACATACTGCCGAGTGCCACGACCAGAGAGTAGAACAAGGCTTCATAAAAGGTACAGTCCAGGCCTGCCGTCATGGAGAGCAGTGTATTGTAATTGTCTTCAAAGTGTCCTTCCGGAAGGAATTTAATCCCGCGTTGGTCCTTCCGGGTGGCATTGATGAAAACGATATAAAGGGGCAGGATGGAAAGTACACTTAAAAAAATACAAAATATATGGCGTAGTGTGAGACGCAAGGTCTTTGCCGGGCGGTGTTTTACAAAATGTGCCCAGCGCTGTAGCTTGCCTTTTATTTCGCAAAAAAAGTTTCTGATTGCGGGTCGGAGGTCCTTCCTTTTGGGGAAGGGCTTTTTATTTATTTTGCACAAAATAAAGGTGCTGATATCGTGAAGCAGGGTTGCGGCGATAACAGAGCACATAAGTACCGCCAGTATATAAAGCCCTGCGCCGGTAATTGCACTTAAATGATTGATAAACAGGTTGTGAATCAGATACAGTTCCAGGGAAATTTTTCCAAGGAAACGCAGCACTGTATTGTCAAACCGGCATTTAAGGGAAATCATAACCATTAGGCATACAAAGAAAACGGTCATGCCAAGTTGGGGGAGCAAAGTGATTACTTTGTCATAATACTGCGGATTATCCGGTGTTTCTGTCCAATAACCGTGGTAAAGCAGCATTTGGGATGTGACGTAAGTAAGCACAAGGTAAGCCAGGGAAAAGAAAACCGTCAGCATCACATAATGTTTTTTCAAAAAAGTAAGGATTGATTCTTCCCGGTACGCCATAAGGATTCCAAGGAGGAAAATCAGGGAGGAATTGTACCACCATTCCCCTTGAAACCAATATTCTCCGTGACCGAGAAGAAGGCTTCCGGCGGTCAGAAGGCACAGAAACAAAAACATACCGAGGATAGCAATGTGTTCTCTTTTTATGAAGCAAAACAGCAGATAGAACACCGTATACAGCAGTGCGATTTCTACGATGTACCACATGTGTGAGTTAATCAGGAGCCAGCCGCTAAGGTAAGCTAACCATTCCGTGACGTTATATCTTTGCCCGCTCAAAAATTCCGTCGCCAAAAAGACAATAATGCAAAGGTAAAAAGGAATTAAAATGGCGGGAAATCGTTTGCGGAAAAAGCCCTTGAAATAGCCGGGCTTATTTTGCTTGCTTTTCATCAGTCCGTAGCCGGAGTAGAAAAAGAATCCGCCCACAAGGCATACTCCGAAATGCTCCAAACAGGCCAGAATACTTGCATTTTCTGCTCCGATGGTCTGTACCAGGTGGTGAAGGACAATAAGGAGTGCAAAAAAACCAAGGACCGCTTTGGAGTTCTGTAATCCCAGCGGATTTAACTGCCAGGCACCGTATAGTTCTTCCTCCGTGACTTTTCCCCGGGACAAATCCTGAAGGTCTTTGGCACTGGGAACATAATTACTGTCTTTATGTTTCATTCCGGAAAACAGAATGTAAAACAGGGGGATTACCAAAATCCAAAGTGAGAAGGTGAAGGTTTTGGCAAGTTCCCAGAAAGATTTTCGAGGAATTTCCCGAATTCCTTCGGTGGCATTGCCGGTTTGAATTTCAGAGATAATCGGTAGGAATTTGGCATCCAAATCCGGAAGCAAATCCTCCGGCAGGAATTCTTCCTCTGCCACATAGTAACAACGAAACAGCACAAAATTATCGTTGGTGACGGTAACATAGTCGGTTACCAGCTCGTAATCATTGTAGTAGGGTTCGAACCGTGCATAGGTATATTTGGTGAAGGCAAGGTCGTTAATCTCCAGGGCTTCCGAAACCGGTTCCGTAGAAACAGAGAAGCCATCCACTTGCGGTGCGTAGGAGGTGCCTTCCGTGACATTGTGAATATAAACTTCCATGTAATAAGTCCATTGTTCGTCCGTAAGAAGGAAAGAAATATCGTATTTTTCAAAATGATTCCGATAGCCTTTTTTGGTATCCTGAAAGAAACGCAGCCATCTTCTCGGTGTTTCGATGGAGAGATCGGCTTCGTTTAAATAGGTGATAGTCTGGCTTCGGCCGTTATAAACGGTGTTTCCGAAGGCGGAGTTTTCCTCCCTGTCGCGGACAACCCGGCCGGTTAACATTAAAGTGATTATCATAAGCAGGATAAAGGCTCCTGCGGTGCGAATATTCCATTTTAAAAATGTTTTCATAAAGAATTCCCCTATTTTTTTTCTAATATAAGCAATTTAATTTTGTTGATGATGATGGCCAAAAACAAGGTGCACACCGTGGTCGTCAGCAGGTAGAGTCCTGTTTTTTGCGGAAAATAGTCTGTAAAAAGGAACAGAAATACATTTTGCAAAAGCACCAGTTCCAATGAAATTTTTCCGAGAAAAGTCAGAAAGCGATTGTGTATCCTGACTTTTAAAAGGATTAGCAATAATAACAGTTCGAAGGTAATGACCATGGGGAGCTGGACTGACAGAGTCAGTATTTTATCGGCATAGCCATTGTCAAAAGGGGTTTCGGTCCAATAACCGTAATTTGACAGCATATAATCGGTTGCTTTCCATAACAGCAGAAACAAAACGGAGAATACAAGGAGGAGACGGCCGTAATACTTTTGGGCCGTGACCAGTAGTTTTTCGCGATGCTTTGCAAGGAGCATTCCGATAAAAAACAGAAGCGTGGTATTGTACCACCATTCTCCGTGGAACCAATGCATTTGAATATTGTCGTTGTCATGACCCTGAAAGAAGCTAAAAATAATGAGGCCAAGGACAAAGGTTCCCATGAAGAGAAAATTCAATTTTTCGTTTTTGGAGAAACGGAAAATAAGGAAAAAGGCCATATACAATATCATAATTTCCACGGCAAACCACATTTGGTCATTGAGCAGAATCAGGCCAAAGAACGAAAGGACCAATTCTTTCATGGAATACCTGCTTCCGGCCAGCAATGTGGTGAGGATATAGATGTAGTGGCAGATAAAAAAGGGTAAGAGCACGGTGCAAACCCGTCGTATCACAAAGGTTTTTAAGTAGTTTTCTTTGGTTTCGCAGCTGATTATCAAACCGTATCCGGAAAAAAGAAAGAAAAAGCCGACGAGGAGAACGCCCATCTGTTCCACCGCGAAGGATACCGCATCGATTTCATAATATCGATTGTAGAGGACGGCTACGTGATGAAACAGGATGCAGAGGGAAAAGTAGCCGGTCAGACCCTTGGTAACGCTTAGGTCGAAGGGGGATTCCTGAAATTGTTTTTTGCCGGCAATTCGGATTCCGGGCAGCAAGATGACCAGAGAAAACAGCAGAAAAAACAAACCGTACCGTATCATCTTTCTTCCTCCTTTCGCAATGTATGATTTAATATGGTGAAAAGTTCGCTCCACTCCGGAGAGAGGGTATCGAGAGCGTCTTTTTGCATTTGTCGGATGGCTTCTTCCGGGTCGGAAAAGCAGGGGATTCCGTCTGCGTCAAGTTCTGTTTGGTAGGCCGGATGCTGCAAATCAATTGCGCCATTGTTAACGTCCGGCAATCCGGTTAGATTCATGATGTTTAGGATGATGGAAACTAAAAGCAACAAAACAACACAAATCAATATAATGATGGATTTGCTGATTACGTGTTTTCGGTGCATTTCTTTGTCGGAGAGCTGCAAAGAATCATCCAGAACCTGCCGTACCTGTTCGATTGGAATCGGTTCTTCTGCGGGCATGCGTTCCCCTTGCAACAGTTCCAATACGCTTACTTGCAATGCGTCGGATAAGGGCTCTAACATGGAAATATCAGGATAGCTTAACCCCCGTTCCCACTTTGAAACCGCCTTGTCCGTAATGCATAGTTTGTCGGCAAGTTCTTTTTGCGTCATTTGTTGTTCTTTTCGGAGCATCTGAACAAACGCTCCCAATTTTTCTTTATCCATCAGCGCCTTCTCCCCTTAGAATCCTGTTTTAAAACTATCACAGATAGACGGTTTACACAACCGACTGACGGTAGAGTTGTTCTTTTTGCTTGAATATAAGGGAAAACAAAGCTAAAATATACTTAATGGAGAGGGGATACAAAAGAGGAGGTTTCTGTGGGAAAGAAGCGTATTGCATATTTGGATTTGGTCAGAGTGGTAGCCTGCGTACTGGTGGTGCTGGTACATGTGGCTGCCCGTGAGGTAGAATATTATAACGTAGAAAGTTGGCAGTATGTGGTTGCCAATGCGTTTCATATTTTGGCTTTTTCCGGAGTGCCGCTGTTTGTGATGATTAGCGGGGCATTGGTACTACGCCCGGAAAAGGAAATGGGGATAAAGGACTTACTGATAAAAAAGACCCTGCATTTTTTCATTTTGTATTATATCTGGAAATTCATTTATCAGATTGTGATGGTGCAGGAGCAAGGAATCCCTTTGTCCGGAGAAACGATAAAAACAGAACTGATATTGGCGCTGGTAAAGCAGCGGGGATATTATCATTTGTGGTTTTTGCCCATGCTTGCCATTTTGTACATGACGGTGCCTCTTATTAAAAAAAGCGTGGCGGAAAAAAATGTGTGCCGTTATTTCCTTAGCGTATTTATGGTGGTAGCACTGCTTTTCCCGACCTTGTTTTTATATGAATTCAAATTTAAGTATATGTTTGTGAGTTTATTTTCTTATAATGATTTTTCGTTTTTTTCCGGTTATCTTGGTTATTTTATTCTGGGGCATTATCTCCACTGCTGGCAACAGGATATTACCGCAAAGAAACGGGGGTGGTTGCTATTAACCGGCGTAGCCGCATTTTTGTTGGCTTGTATTTTGGGAACGCATGCAGCGAGAGAGGCGGGGATGCCGGACTATGGTATGCAGTCCCCCTTTGTAATAACGAACTTTTTTACTACCGTAGGAATTTTTCTGGCATGTCAAAGCATAGGAAATAAAAGGGAAGCGAAGCAGGATACGATGGAACATCCGCCCTACAGAAAAGCAGCGGAGTTAACTTTCGGAATTTATTTATTGCATCCGCTTTGTCTGAAAGTGTTTGAAGAATTGAAACTTGAACGGTGGCTGGAAGTGCCGATGCTTACAATACCGGCGGTACTGGCGGGAACCGTTTTGGTCAGTGCATTTGTTACGGCGTGGCTAAAGGTCATCCCGATTTTGCGAAAATTAGTATAACAGGACTGATAAAAAGGCGGTTATCCGGAAAATCCGATAACCGCCTTAATGCTTGCCTATGTATTTCCATTATGCAAATTGCATAGCCATGTTCAAAATCCATAAAATAATGGTGATGACAACACCGATAATAGCAAAAACCTTACCGGTCTTGGCAAGTCCTGCCTTGGAAGAACCGCTTCCCATGCGGGCCTGATTAAAGCAAAGAACACCGCAAACGATACAGAAAATAGGGGAAATAAATCCCAAAATGAAGGTCACGATACCGAGAGCCAAAGCAGAGCCAGCAGCTTTGGTATTGTCGGTGGTTTGTACCGGGATGGGAACCGGCTGACCATTGGCATCCAAGCCGCCATTGGGAAGTTCCTGCAGCAGCACATCAAACTGTGCAAGGATGCTTTCTTTGAACGGTTTCTTCTGGAGTGCCCCGGCAAAACCTTCCAAATCCATTTCACCACCAAAAGAGCCTTGCATCCATGCTTAAAAGTGAAAATTGCTGCCGTCATAAGCCCACTTGATGTATTTAAAGCCTTCCAACATTGCATCGCCGGCGCGGAACACTTCCTCCCCTTTGTAGTTGTAGGGCTTAAACTTATTTTTGGTCAGGTAATCATTCATTACAAAGGTAACAAATTCGGTGGGTTTGTTTAACTCCAAGTCTCTGATAAATCGTGCCATTTTTTTAAATTCCTCCCAAATTTCTCTTTTTTGTTTTTTATTTCACATGAATTTCATCGGTGATTGCGGCAGCGGATGTGGCGGCGTTATCATTTTTCTGGCCGGTTGCATCGCTGTGTACAATCCACACGGTATAGGAATTGCCGCCGGTGCATTGAATCATAAAATATCCGTTATCTCCGGCGGGAGTGGATTTCATCTGTTCCTGATAATCCCCGTTTTGCCATACGCTGAAGCCTAAAATGTCGTTTACCGCCCGGACAAACGCGGAGTTGGCAGCGCCGCCCATCATATAGAGGGTTACCGGTGTGCCGCTTTGTATGGTGGCAATCTGGTTCTGGCTTGTATCTGCCGGAGGTCTGGAAGTAAAGACTTCCGGATCGGACATGGCGGTTATAATAGCGCTACGCACGGCGTCGCAAAGCTGGGTGTCCGCAGCCACATTGGTTTTTTCAATGTATTTCATCAACTGCGGCGCCATAATGCCGACTAAGATAGCCATGATTGCAATGACAATAATGAGTTCTACCAAAGAAAATCCATGATTGTTCTTGTGTGTTTTCATAATATTACCCCTTTCGTAAGAAATGTGTTTTTCCCCAATACACATGAAAACAAGCATAAAAACCAAGTTTAAGTAAAGTATATACCATCATTGTCGGAAAGTAAATGTGAAGAAAGCAATATTACGGGAACAAAAAAGTGGAAAAAGTCCACGTTTCTGTTTTCCGAAAATAAATTCTATGGTATAATATATACCGCCGGAGACGGTATATAAATTGTCTGAGGGAAGGTATGGACGGTTATGCAAAACGAAAAGACATTAGATTGGAAAGAATATATGGAAGTGTCCCGGGAATTGGTATCCGAGGGATGTATTCTGTTGGAAAATAGAAACGCTGCTCTTCCGATTGATGAAGGAAGCAAAGTGTCCGTGTTCGGACGGATTCAGACGCATTACTACAAAAGCGGAACCGGTTCCGGAGGTATGGTAAATGTAACGAAGGTATACGGTATTCTGGACGGTCTTAAAGATAGCGGAATTGTTATTAACGAAGGGCTGTTAGCAGAATATGAGTCGTGGGAAGCAGAGCACCCCTTTGATGAAGGCGTGGGCTGGGGAACGGAACCCTGGTCACAGCCGGAAATGCCTCTGACGAAGGAACAGATTGTACGGGCAAGGGAATTCTCCGATACGGCAATTGTTATTATCGGGCGTACCGCCGGTGAAGACAAAGATATTAAGGATATTCCGGGCGCTTATCGTTTGGCGGAAGAAGAAATAGCCATGTTGGACGGTGTACGGGCTGCTTTCCCCAGAATGATTGTTTTGTTAAATATCGGAAGTTTGATTGATTTAAATTATTTTGACCGATGCGTGCCGGATGCCCTTATGATTGTATGGCAGGGCGGAATGGTGGGCGGACTCGGTACCGCGGATGTGCTTTGCGGCAAGGCGTCGCCTTCCGGAAAATTGACAGATACGGTAGCGTATACTTTGGAGGATCATCCTTCTCACCCGTATTTCGGAGATAAAGACAGGAATTTCTATTCCGAAGACATTTTCGTGGGATACCGCTATTTTGAAACCTTTGCCAAGGACAAGGTAAGATACCCCTTCGGTTATGGTTTGTCTTATACCGATTTTGCGATTTCTGGTGGGAATTTTAAACATGAACCGGAGAAAAAGTCTTTGGAATTGCAGGTTCTGGTGAAAAATACCGGAACTGTGGCAGGCAAAGAAGTGGTGCAGGTATACGGAAAGGCACCCCAGGGAAAATTAGGCAAGGCTTCGAGGGTACTTTGCGGTTTTGGTAAGACGAAGACGCTCACGCCCGGAGAAGAAGAAACCATGACGATTACGGTTTCCTATGATGCGCTGGCTTCTTATGATGATGAAGGCGTGACCGGATATGAGGATGCTTTCCTGTTGGAAGAAGGAACCTATGAAATATTTGCCGGCGATAATGTGCGTACGGCTTCGAAGATGGCGGAGTTTACCTTGCCGGAAATCGTGGTGCTGGAACAGATGGAAAGCGCACTGGCACCGGTACTTCCCATGAAGCGAATGAAGGCGGTTGCGGCTGAGGGTGATGCGCCGGTGGTTGTATTTGCGGATTGTCCCGTATCGGATATTGATGAAAAACAGAGACGGCTTGACGGAATGCCGGCGGAAATAAAGCAGAATTTTACCACTTCCTATGTATTGGAAGATGTAAAATGCGGCAAAGTATCCATGGATGATTTTATTGCCCAGTTTACCGATGATGATTTGGCGTGTATTGTCCGGGGCGAAGGTATGGGAAGTGCGCTTGTTACGCCCGGTACCGCTTCGGCCTTCGGAGGTGTATCCGAGCATCTTCGGGAGATGGGAATTCCCTGCGTATGTTGTGATGACGGTCCTTCCGGAATGCGTCTTGACAGCGGGGAAAAAGCATTCAGCTTACCATGCGGCACTATGGTTGCGGCCTCTTTTAACGAAGAACTGACCCAGCGGCTGTATGCGTTTACCTCCCTGGAAATGGTAGCCAACAAGGTTGAATGCCTTTTGGGACCCGGTATGAATATTCACAGACATCCGTTGAACGGAAGAAATTTTGAATACTTTTCCGAGGACCCGTTCATGACCGGAAAGATGGCGGGGGCCTGCCTTCGCGGACTTGCGACGCATGGCGTAACCGGTACCGTGAAGCATTTTTGCGGAAACAACCAGGAGTATAGTCGTTTGGATGTGGATGCGGTGATTTCCAAGCGTGCCCTTCGGGAGATTTATCTTAAAGGATTTGAAATGATTGTCAGAGCAGGGGAAGTTAGCTCCGTAATGACGACCTACGGTGCGGTAAACGGTCTTTGGACTGCCGGCAATTATGATTTAAATACCATGATTTTACGGAAACAATGGGGCTTTGAAGGCATCGTTATGACGGATTGGTGGGCAAAAACCAACACCCGTACGGAAGAAGCCAGCAAGACAAATTTTGCTGCGATGGTTCGGGCTCAGAATGATTTGTATATGGTGGTCGCGGACAGTTCTGTGAATGCCCACGGCGACAATACCATGGAATCGTTGGAAAACGGAACGCTGAAACGGGCGGAATTGCAGCGATGCGCGGCGAATATTTGCCGCTTTGCAATGAACAGTAAGGCAATGGAGCGTCTGTTGAACCGCGGTGATAAAGTTACTATTATCAACGGGGAAAAAGAAGGCGGCTTCATGGAAGCGAGTGATGCTCAGTACCAAAAACTGGATGGTGAGATTACCATTCGACTGGATGACCGGGAATCCAAAGCCGGCACGGATTACATTATGCCCTTGGATATCGTTCATACGGGAATGTATGAAGTGACACTGACCGGAAAATCCAACATGACGGAAGTGGCGCAGATGTCCTGTACACTGTTTTATACGGGAGTGCCGTTTATTTCTTATACCTTCCACGGAACCGGCGGAAAGAGTGTTTCTATCTCCAAGCAGATGGATTGTCACAACCGGTTTGGTCTGTTCCGTTTGAATGTGGGAAGCAACGGATTGGAATTGGAGTCCATTACATTCCGAAAAGTTTAACCAAAGAAAAAAGGAGGAGTTTTCCTCCTTTTTATACTTGTGCGATGGTAAAAACATGAGACGGAATTAATAAAGTAGGAAACGGAAGGAATCGTGAAAGACAGGACGTATTTTTGTATTGATTTAAAATCTTTTTATGCCTCGGTAGAGTGCGTGGAACGGGGGCTGGATGCGCTGAAAACCCGCCTTGTGGTGGCGGATCCGGAGCGGAGTGAGAAAACGATTTGTCTTGCGGTATCGCCGGCGATGAAAGAGGCCGGAGTACACAACCGCTGCCGCGTGTTTGAAATACCGGAGCATCTGGATTATATTATGGCACCGCCCAGGATGCAGCTTTATATCGATTATTCGGCCAAGATTTACAGTATTTATCTGAAATATGTGGCCAAGGAAGACATTCATGTCTATTCCATAGATGAGGCTTTTTTCGATGTGACGGATTATCTGGAAATGTATCAGATGAGCGCCCGGGAACTGGCGTTGACCATAATGCAGGATATTTTAAGCCAGACGGGAATTACTGCGACTTGTGGTATCGGTACCAACTTATACCTGGCCAAGGTGGCCCTGGACATTCTGGCCAAACATGCACCGGATTTTATCGGTATGCTGGATGAAGAGGGGTATCGGCGGGAACTTTGGGACTATCGTCCGCTGACTGATTTTTGGCGCATCGGAAGAGGAATTGCCGCGCGGCTGGAAAGCTTCGGGATTTATACCATGAAAGATTTGGCCGAGGTGGAGGAGGACAGGCTGTATCGAGCCTTTGGCGTGGATGCGGAGCTTTTAATAGACCATGCTTACGGCAGGGAGATTACTACAATCCGGGATATTAAGATGTACCGGCCCAAGAATAATAGCATTTCCAGCGGACAGGTACTCTCCCGGGATTACGGGTTTGAAGAAGGCTGTCTGATTGTAAAAGAAATGACGGATTTACTCTGTTTGGAACTGGTGGACAAGGGACTGATTACACAGCAGGTGCATTTGTATGTAGGATATTCCAACCGGGTTGAGATGAGCGGAGCAAAGGGGCATGTGAATTTGCAGACAGCAGGAAGTTCGGCGAAGATGATGCTTCCTTATGTGGAAAAATTGTATCGGGAAATCGTGCGTCCGGACATTCCCATTCGCAGGATAACGCTGACTTTTGCAGATGTTACGGACGAGACTTACCGGCAATATGATTTGTTTTATGATGCGGAAGAGTTGGAACGGGAAAAGAAAATGCAAAAGGCCATGCTTTCCATCAAAAAGAAATTCGGTAATAATGCGATTTTGAAAGGAATGAATCTGCAGGAGGGGGCCACCACCCGGGAGAGAAATCAGCAGATTGGAGGGCACAAAAGTGGCAAATCATAAAACCGGAGCACGGATGACGGCGGCAGAACGGGCCAAACAGTTTATGCCCTTTGCAGCCTTGAAAGGATATGAGGATGCACTGCGGAAGGTGGAAAAGGTGGTACGGGAAAAAGTGGAATTGTCGGAAGAAAAAAAGGAAGAACTGGACCGGCTTTTGCACATTATCCGTAAGAATGACATGGTAAAAGCGGTGTATTATGAAGACGGGGAATATTTGGAAATCACCGGAATGGTGGCCCGTCTGGATGTGACGGCCGGCATTCTTAAAATTGTACAAACCAAAATACCGTTTGAAAATTTGTACGATTTGGAACCGGTGGGCAAAGGAGAAAACAAAAAGGAAAGAGAGTAAAATTATGGCAGAGCATTGGTTGAGCCGCGGGGAAGGGTTACTCGGCATAACCGGAATAGAAAAACTAAAAAAAGCAAAAGTGGCGGTTTTTGGCATCGGCGGAGTGGGCGGCTACGCGGCGGAAGGGTTGGCAAGATGCGGCGTAGGTGCTTTGGAACTTGTGGACAGTGATGTGGTATCGGTTACCAATATCAACCGCCAGATTATTGCGACGACTAAAACTTTGGGAGAATATAAAACAACTCTGATGGCACAGCGGATTAAAGAAATCAATCCAGAGGCTGCGGTGACGGAAAAACGTCTTTTTTTCTTGCCGGATACGGCAGAGGAATTTGATTTTTCCGGATATGATTATGTTGTGGATGCGGTGGATACCGTAACGGCAAAATTGGAAATTATTGTAAGGTGTTCGCAGCTTGGAATACCGGTAATCAGTGCTATGGGAGCAGGAAACAAGCTGCATCCCGAAATGATGGAAGTGGCAGATATTTACAAAACCAGTGTGTGTCCGCTGGCAAAGGTGATGCGCCGGGAATTGAAAAAACGGGGTGTTACCCGGTGCAAGGTGGTGTATTCTAAGGAAGAGCCCCATAAATGCATTACGGAAAACGGGGAAATCGTACCGGGCAGTTTGATTTTTGCGCCGGCAGCAGCAGGGCTGATTATGGCCTCCGAAGTTGTAAAAGATTTGGTGCGGGAAAAATAAATCGGCAAAAGAAAAATACTGAAAATCAGTTTACAAAATTCAAAAAAAGGAATATGATAGATGCAATATGAAAAATCGTTGACGGGAACAGTAACAGGTTAGGAACTGTCGCCAGAGAGCAGGTGTCATGGCTGGAAACACCGCAGGCAGGTAATTTGTGAAAACCATCCCTGAGAGGTCCTTAATCGGAACCCGGTGATTCCGTTATCATCACTAAATGAGTGGTCTTTTGGTTGCCTTTTTTCTGATTCGGAAAAGGGGTAGATGCCGGAAGGCAAAAAGGGTGGAACCGCGTATGATACGTCCCTTACATTGCGTAAGCAGTGTGAGGGATTTTTTATATTCGTAAGATATTCAGATAATAAGACATTTAAAAAGGAGGTAAGGCAGGAAGGTTGCTTGGAAAGAAATAGAGTCATCACAGAGTTCGAAATGCTGTTAGGTAAATATTAGTGAGAGAAAGGAAAGAAAGAAAATGATTATCACATTAAAAGACGGAAGTACGAAAGAATACGCAGGTGCAATGAGTGTATATGAAATTGCACAGGATATCAGCGAAGGTTTGGCAAGAGCAGCCTGCGCCGGTGAAGTAAACGGGGAAGTAGTGGATTTGCGCACGGTTATTGACAGTGACGTAAACTTAAGCATTCTTACAACGAATGATAAGGAAGGACTTCGGGTATATCGCCATACGGCTGCCCATGTTATGGCAGAAGCGGTAAAGAGATTGTTCCCGGAAGCGAAGCTTACCATCGGACCTGCAATTGATAACGGTTTTTATTACGATTTTGATGCCCCCGCATTTTCCAGAGAAGATTTGGATAAAATCGAAGAGGAAATGAAGAAGATAATTAAGGAAGGCGCTGCATTGGAACGCTTCACCCTGAGCCGGGAAGAAGCCATTAAACTGATGCAGGAAAAGCAGGAGCCTTATAAGGTAGAACTGATTGAGGATTTGCCGGAGGATGCAGAACTTTCCTTCTATAAACAGGGTGATTTTGTGGACCTTTGTGCCGGTCCTCATCTTATGAGCACCAAGAATATTAAAGCATTCAAAATTATTTCTTCTTCCGGTGCGTATTGGCGAGGGGATTCCAACAAAGCAATTTTGCAGAGAATCTATGCAACCGCATTCGGCAAAAAGGATGAGTTGAAGGAATATTTGGAATACTTGGAAGATATCAAGAAGAGAGACCATAATAAAATCGGTCGTGAAATGGAACTGTTTACTACCGTGGATGTAATCGGTCAGGGACTTCCTCTTCTCATGCCCAAGGGAGCCAAAATGATTCAGATTATGCAGCGCTGGATTGAAGATTTGGAGGATAACGAATGGGGCTATGTTCGTACCAAGACACCCCTTATGGCAAAGAGTGACCTTTATAAAATTTCCGGACACTGGGATCATTACAAAGAAGGTATGTTTGTTATGGGAGATGAGGAAAATGACAAGGAAGTATTTGCGCTTCGTCCCATGACCTGTCCTTTCCAGTATTATGTGTATAAAGCAAGCCAGAAATCCTATCGTGATTTGCCGCTTCGTTACGGTGAGACTTCTACGCTGTTTCGAAATGAGGACTCCGGTGAGATGCACGGTCTTACCAGAGTAAGACAGTTTACGATTTCCGAGGGACATTTGATTGTGCGTCCCGACCAGATGGTGGAAGAGTTCAAAGGCTGCCTTGCCCTTGCAAAACACTGCCTGCAGACCCTTGGCCTGGAAGATGAAGTGACTTATCACCTTTCCAAGTGGGATCCGGACAACAAGGAAAAATACATCGGTGAACCTGAGGTGTGGGAAGAGACCCAGCAGCACATCCGTGAAATCTTGACCGAGCTGGAAATTGATTTCGTGGAAGATGTAGGAGAAGCTGCATTCTACGGACCGAAGGTGGATATTAACGCAAAGAACGTATATGGTAAAGAGGATACCATGATTACCATTCAGTGGGATGCTCTTTTGGCGGAACAGTTTGATATGTACTACGTGGATCAGAATGGTGATAAGGTGCGTCCTTACATCATTCACAGAACCAGTATGGGATGCTATGAACGTACATTGGCATGGCTTACGGAAAAATACATGGGCAAATTCCCTACCTGGCTTTGCCCGGAACAGGTGCGTGTTCTTCCGATTTCCGAAAAGTATGCGGACTATGCGAATGAAGTTATGAAGCAGCTGAAAAAGAACGGTATCCTGGCAACAGTGGACCAGCGTTCGGAAAAAATCGGATACAAAATCCGTGAAACCCGTCTTGCAAGAGTGCCGTATATGCTCGTGGTAGGCCAGCAGGAAGAAGCGGATAAGACCGTATCCGTAAGAAGCCGCTACGCAGGAGATGAAGGCGTGAAGCCCCTTGGCGAATTTATTAATCAGATTTGTGAGGAAATCCGTACAAAAGAAATTCGTAAGGAAGTTGCAGAAAACGAACAATAGGTAAGAAATGAGTAAATCAAAAGATAAAAGAATTCGGAAATTTAATAAAAAAAGCATCTGGCCGTCCATTATCGGTTTGTTTATTTTGTCGTCGATTATGGTTGGTATTATTGTGGCCATTTTGGAGATTTACGTTTTTGATGTCATTAACCGAAAAATGCTGGAAGCGAATCAGTTTTCACAGCATGTGGCAGATTATATGCTTCGCAACGACGCTGCGGAGATGACGCCGGAAGACTTGAAGGAGCACATGGAAATTCTCGGTGAGGTTCCTTCTGTGGTGTTGGTTGATGAAAACGGGGATATTATCTGGAAAAACTGTGATGATGTTCCGGATCTTAGAAAAATTACGACGTATACAGACCCCAATGAGTTTTTTAATGAATCCATTGAGATGATTTTCCAAGACGAAGGCGAAGGAAACGGCTTTCTAAAAGGCGATAGTAATGTATTCCGGCAGTTGTTTACGAATTTAGACTGGAATTCGGAAGCACTGGAAGAGGGGATTGATTTTCTGGAATACAGAAACAATCCGATACTTAATACAAAGGTGTGGATTGCCATTGCCGCGGAAGGTCAGACGGTTCTTGTGTTAAATGATATTACTGTAACGAACGGTGATTTGCTTATGGTAATTCTTACCATGGCAATGATTGTGATTCTGGTTTTGGTATTTATGGTTTACCATATTATATCCATTGTTGATATCGCAAGAAACCAGTCGAGAGTAACCAAGATTCTTTATACGGATATGGTTACCGGAGGAAATAACTGGCTGTATTTCACCAAAAAGGGTGACAAACTGTTGAAAAAGAATCGCGGGAAGAATAATTACGCGGTGATTGATTTTCGGATGGATAAATACCGGAGTTTTTGTACTTGCTTCGGTGTGAAAGAAGGAGAAGAACTTCTGGAGCGGTTTTATCTGGTATTAAAGAAGCAGTTGAAACGGAAAGAACTTCTGGCTCATCATGACGAAGCAGACTTTGGTCTTTTGATAATTTACGCAAATGAAGAGGATTTGCTGCATCGTATCGCGAAGATGGAAAGCGAAATTAACCGCTTGATGCCGCAGATTAAACTGTATTTCCGTTTTGGTATCTGTCTGGCGGATAATGGTGACCGGGATGTGGACAGTTTGTACAATAACGCCACCAATGCCTTGGCGATGATGCCGGAGGATTCGGAAGAAAAATACGCGTTTTATAACATTGAGATGCGAAAGCAACAGCTCTGGGAACGTAAGGTAGAGGATGAAATGGAGAAGGCTTTGGAAAATCGACAGTTTAAACTCTATCTACAGGCAAAGTACAGTACAAAAGAGGAACAGGTAGCCGGCGCGGAAGCGCTTGTCCGTTGGATTCATCCGACGGAAGGCTTTATTCCGCCCGGTCGCTTTATACCGATATTTGAAAAAAACGGATTTATCCTGCATTTGGATGATTATATGCTGGAACAGGTTGCGATGCAGCAGGCTAAGTGGCTTAGGGAAGGCAAAGCGCTTTATCCCATATCGGTGAATGTGTCAAGAGCCCATTTTACCAGAGAGGATTTGGCGGAGCATATATGCAGAATCGTAGATAAATATGAGGTTCCGCATAAGTTCATTGAGTTGGAACTTACGGAAAGTGCGTTCTTTGATGACAAAAATGTTTTGATCAGTACGGTAAAAAAACTCCGGGATTCCGGTTTTGTTGTTTCGATGGATGATTTCGGAGCAGGATATTCTTCGCTGAACTCGTTAAAGGAACTTTCCATTGATGTTCTCAAAATTGATGCCGATTTCTTCCGTGGTATGGATTCCGTGGAGAGAGGTATGTTGATTGTTTCTGAGGTTATAAATCTTGCAAAAAAACTGGATATGAAGATTGTGGCCGAAGGAATTGAAAGTAAAGAACAGGTGGAGTTTTTGGCTGCCCAGGAATGTGATTTGATTCAGGGTTATTATTATGCAAAACCCGTTCCGGTGGAAGAGTTTGAGGAAAAATACAGTTAATTTTGAAAAATGATTTTATTTTGAATAAGTTTTAAGCCGGTAGCGCATACTATCTTCGAAGAATAATTTTGGAGGTAGTGAAATGGCTGAATTAAAATGTGGTGTTGATACATGTACCTACAACAAAGAATCTCTTTGCTGCAAGGGCGATATTATGGTGGGTGGCAGCAATGCCTGCGAAAGCAAAGAAACCTGTTGTGATTCTTTCCGCGAAAGAAAAGAGGACAGTTACAGCAGTTCTTTGGAACATCCCAGCAGAGTAATCAGCATTGATTGCGAAGCAGTTAAGTGCATGTACAATTCTAACTACAAATGCAATGCCGAGCATGTGGACATCAGCGGCGGTGGTGCCTGCAGTGCGAAGGGAACACAGTGCAAGACATTTAAAGAAAAATAAAAAAAGAGGAGGCAGACCGATGGTCTGCCTTTTTTTACGTGAAATTAGGGAAGGGAAAGTACAACGAAGAAAAATCTTGCAAAAACTTCTTGCAAGAAATAAAAAAACGTGGTATTATAGCAAACGTCGAGTGTATATCGACATGATATAGGGGCGTAGTTAAACGGTCTAACATCGGTCTCCAAAACCGTCGAAGAGGGTTCGACTCCTTCCGCCCCTGCTCTGTTTTAGAAAAGACGCAGTTTTTGACACTTGCGTCTTTTTTTTGTATAATAGTAATACTTATCCTATAATTTAAGGAGCAAGGAAATACTATGGGAAAAACATCGGATTCGCAAAAAACGTTATTCGGAATAGGTGTTGCATTGGTGATGGTTTTCATCGGTTGTGCCATGGAAATTTTTTCAGCCAGTGAAGGAGAGGTTTTGGCCGGCGTTAAATTGGAATGCATCGGTACGAGCCTTTTTATTGTGTCTTTATGCATTTTTACCATTTCCAGTTGTCGGATCAAGATTCCCAGAGTAATTAAATATCTGATGTTTATCTATTGGGCGGTGGTTTTTATTGCCATTTCCGTCTCTTCCCTGTTTCCTGTTTATTTTCAGAACATAACTTATTTGGAGAGTGGTTTATATAATCGTATTGTTTGCGAATACGGTGTGGTAAAAATTGTAGATATTGTATTGTCCGTGGTATTTGGGATTATGGCATTTCATGTGACGTATCAGGCATATCGTTCTCGGGAAAAGGAGAAAAACAAGGGAATCCGTATGATGGCGTTTGCCAATTTGTTTCCCATTGCCGGTACGATTTTGGCGATACTTTTCCGTGAAAACGGTTATCCGATTATGGCATTGGCAGTGTTTTTTACGGCGGGAGTGTTGCTTTTTGCGCTGTACCGCTTTCGTTTGTTTGATACCATGCAGATGGTGAAAGATGATATTCTGGAGACGATCGAAGACGGTTTCGTCGTAGTGGACGTAAATCAAAATGTGTTGTTTTTAAATGAAAGGGCCAAACGCTTTTTCCCGGAACTGAAGTATGAAGCTACCCAAGGGCAGGTAATCGAGAAACTAATCAAAAGTGATAAGCTGGTTCTGATTGTCAAAGAGAAGCATTACCAAATTTCCGCGGTACCGTTCTACGACCAGAAAACCCATAAAGGAACCACCATCTGGATGAAGGATATTACGGAAGATTATCAGGCCCGGCGCAAACTGATTGAACTGAAGGAAGAGGCGGAGAAGGCCAATGACGCTAAAACCGTATTCCTTGCCAATATGAGTCATGAAATCCGAACCCCCATGAATGCCATTGTGGGTATGACGGAGCTGATTTTGAACGATAACATCAACAGCAATGTAGAAGAAAATGCCAATAATATTAAGAGTGCCAGCAATAATCTGTTATCCATTATCAACGGTATTTTGGACTTCTCAAAAATAGAAACCGGCAATGTTGTGATGGAAAGTGTGGATTATAATCTTGGCCTTGTTATAAAAGACATTTGTAACATGATAAATTTCCGTCTGGCGGACAAAAACGTTGAACTTATTGTACATATGCGGGAATCTATTCCGTCGCTTTTGCGGGGAGACGAAACTCATGTGCGGCAGATTTTCACCAATATTCTTACCAATGCGGCAAAATACACCAAGCGGGGCTACATCCGGATGAATATCGATTGGGAAGAGGAGAACGGAAGGGCTGTTATTAAGGTTTCGGTGGAAGATACCGGCTGCGGAATCAAGGACGAACATATTGATACGCTGTTTGACAGCTTTCAACGGGCGGATATGATTAAGAACCGTACCATTGAAGGTACCGGCCTTGGACTTGCGATTTGTAAGCGTCTGGTGGAAGGTATGGAAGGTAAAATTGGAGTAAAAAGTTCCTATGGTGTGGGCAGTGTGTTTAACTTTTATATTAAACAGGAAATTGCAAACCGGGAGCCTATGGGGAATTATGACTATCTGGAACTCCACGGCGGCAGGGACAGCGGGAAGAAATCCTTTATTGCACCCCTTGCCAAGATTTTGGTGGTGGACGATAACATTACCAATATTAAGGTAATCCGGGGAATTCTTACCATGTATCAGGTGCGTGTGGATACTGCTCTTAGTGGTAAAGAATGTCTGGAAAAAATCGAAAAGCAGAATTACCACATGATTTTAATGGACCAGATGATGCCGGATATGGACGGAATTGAGACCACCAAACTCATCCGTCTTCACCAAAATCCGGAAGTCAGAAATATGGTGGTGGTGGCAGTTACGGCCAATGCCATTGCAGGAACCAGGGAAATGTTTTTGCAGAGCGGTTTTCAGGAATATATTTCAAAGCCTATCAATCTGTCCAGTATGGAGGCGGTATTAAAGAAATATCTCCCGCAGGAAACCATTCACTATGTTGAGGTAGAGGAGGAAGATACGGATTATTCCGAAGTAGAAATCAAAATTCCTTATGTGGATGTGGAAGCGGGACTTCAAAATTACGGAAATGACAAGGGTCGTTATTTGCAGATATTGAAGTTTATTCATGACGACGGTCCCGGACATTTGCAGAGGATTCAGGATTATCTTGGGACGAAGCATTACCGGGAATATGTCTTTGAAGTACATGCATTAAAAGGATTGATGGCGGGAATCGGGGCAACCCAGTTGGCGGAATTTGCCAGAATTCAGGAGTTTGCCGGCCGGGACGGCAATATTGAGGTTATCAACCGGGAATCTCATTACATGCTGGAGCAGTATGAGGCTATGCTGGAGAATATTAAAACGGTGCTGAATGAAACCGGAATGCTTCGGGAGGAGATTATCCAAATCCGTGAGCAGGAGCTGACATGGGAAGAATTTTGCAATATGTTGCATTCTTTGCAGGGAAGCTTGGATTTATTGGAGCAGGGTGAGGCAGCCAGAAAAACAGATAACCTGCTGACCTATCCTCTGGATGCGGGAATCCGGAAACAGCTAATCGAAATTAAGCATGCGATTAATGAATTTGAGTATGATGAAGCCTTGGAATTGGTAAGACAATTGTTGTAGTATCCGGGCGCAGCACTCGGATAAACGAAAAGCAGAAGCAGAGAAAAGAAAGGTGCGTGAAGAAATGGAAGAAAACAGAGCGAGCGTTACAGAGATTATTGAAAAATACAGAGACGATGTGGAGGCAATGCTGCCCTACCTTCTGTGGCTGGAAAGAATGAGCGGCCAGGAAGTATCGGTAAATTATGACCCGGACACCGCAGGCAGCGGGACCATGAAATTCCCGGTGTATGATTCTAATTTCCTGAATTTTATTAAAATTGCCAAAAATACAAAATTCATCACGCGCAATTATGTCTATGCTTATACCAAAAAGCGGATGAAGACCGTAGAAGATGAACTGCGGGTGATTGAGAAGGCGCAAATTATGGATATGGAAATTTTGGGTTCTATTTTGGCAAAATACGTGATGAAGGGGATGACAAAATCTTCCGTATGGGCGGAAGGAATCCGCTACGGTGTATTTTATAAAGTGGTGGCCAAAATGAAGGAATTGATTGAATATTGGACGGTACCGATGTAAACAGAGAGATGGTGACAGAGTATGGGAGAAAAATCCAAAGAAAAGAAGAAATATATTGTAGAAGTGGCCAGAAAGGTATTTGCCGAAAAGGGATACAAAAATGTGACCATGAAGGATGTAGTAGAGGCATGTGAAATAAGCCGCGGTGGTCTGTATTTGTATTTTGACAGTACGGACACGTTATTTTTGGAAGTTCTGAAGGAAGAGGCAGGCCGGGGCAGCGAAGATTTGCAAAGGGGATTAAGCGATGCCGCAGGCAGTCTTGAAATACTAAGTCTGTTTTTCAAAGAGCAGAAGAAAGAAATTTTACAGGAGAAGGAGTGTCTTTCCCTGGCAATTTACGAATACAGTTTTGCCAAGGGCAAGAAAAGCCCGGAAAATCTTATCCGCGCCCAGCAAGAGCAGGGAGCCCTTCTGTTGGAGAAACTGCTAGAGGATGGCAAAGCGAAAGGCGAAATCGCCTGCGACGATGTTAAGGCTGAGGTGCGTCATATGCTGTATGTGTTGGAGGGAATGAAAATTCTTGCAAAAACCGTGGGGATCAGTGAAAAAGAAGTGGACGCAGAGCTGGTACGGTTACTGAAAGGTGTTTTGCCCGAATAAATTGTAGGGCAAAAGCGTAAGAAAGAATTGAATTCGGCGGGAAAAGTAAGTATAATGTGTTGTGTGTCTATAGTTCTTTATAGATACAAAAATATTATAAATATTTTATGAGGAGACATAAGAGTAACATGAGTGACATAAGTGGTGTGAAACGTATTTATGTGGAAAAGAAAAAAGAGTTTGCGGTAAAAGCGGTTGAACTCAAAGAAGAATTACAGGGTTATCTGGGAATTGCCGGATTGGAAGATGTACGGGTATTTATCCGCTATGATGTGGAAAATATATCCGAAGACATTTTTGAGCGTGCTTGCAAAACCGTATTTTCCGAGCCGCCGGTTGATATTTTGGTTCGTGAGACAATCGATATTCCGGAAGGCGGAAGAGTGTTCAGTGTGGAATATCTTCCCGGACAATACGACCAGAGAGCAGATTCTGCTGTGCAGTGTATTCAGTTTTTGAAAGAAGACGAACAGCCGATTATTAAAACTGCCACCACTTACCTCATTACAGGTAATATTTCGGACGGAGAATTTGAAGCAATCAAACAGCATTGTATCAATCCCGTAGATTCCCGTGAAACCGATATGGTGAAGCCGGATACGCTGGTGACTAACTATGAGGAACCGGCGGATGTTATTGTATTTGACGGATTTATTTCCATGGAAGAGGCGCAGCTTAAAGATTTGTATGAATCTTTAAATTTGGCCATGACATTCCAGGATTTTCTTCATATTAAGAAGTATTTTACCGAGGAAGAAAAGCGCAATCCGTCCATGACGGAAATCCGCGTTCTGGATACCTATTGGTCGGATCATTGCCGTCATACTACATTCTCAACGGAACTTAAGGATGTGGAGTTTGAGGATGGTTATTATCGTACGCCCATTGAAACAACCTATCAAAGCTATCTTGATACAAGAAGCGAAATGTTTGCAGGCAGAAAAGACAAATATGTATGCCTTATGGATATTGCCCTGATGGCAATGCGTAAATTGAAAAAAGACGGAAAACTCAATGATTTGGAGGAATCCGAAGAAATCAATGCATGTTCCATCGTTGTTCCGGTGGAAATTAACCCCGGCGACGGCACGGACTCTTATACGGAAGAGTGGTTGGTAAGTTTTAAAAACGAAACCCACAACCATCCTACGGAAATTGAGCCCTTTGGTGGTGCGGCTACCTGTCTTGGCGGAGCGATTCGTGATCCCTTGTCGGGCCGTTCCTATGTGTACCAGGCTATGCGTGTAACCGGTGCGGCAGATCCTACCGTTTCCGTGGCAGATACATTAAAAGGAAAACTTTCCCAGAAGAAACTGGTTCGCGGTGCGGCCAGCGGATATTCTTCCTATGGTAACCAGATTGGTCTTGCAACCGGATTTGTAAAAGAACTTTATCACCCGAATTATGTGGCAAAGAGAATGGAAATCGGTGCCGTTATGGGTGCTGCTCCCAGAAAGAATGTAATCCGTGAGACTTCGGATCCCGGTGATATTATCATTCTTCTCGGCGGACGCACCGGACGTGACGGTTGCGGCGGTGCAACCGGTTCTTCCAAAGTACATACGGAAAAATCCATTGAAGTATGCGGCGCGGAAGTGCAAAAAGGAAATGCTCCTACCGAACGAAAGATTCAGCGTCTCTTCCGTAGAGAAGAAGTCAGCCGTCTGATTAAAAAATGTAATGACTTTGGTGCCGGCGGTGTATCCGTAGCCATTGGTGAGTTGGCAGCAGGTCTTGTGGTAGATTTGGATAAAGTACCGAAAAAATATGCCGGTCTAGACGGAACGGAACTTGCGATTTCCGAGTCTCAGGAACGTATGGCAGTTGTGGTTGATCCCAAAGATGTAGATCAGTTTTTGGCATATGCCGGAGAAGAGAATCTGGAAGCCGTTCCCGTGGCAAATGTAACAAAAGAGCCCAGACTGGTGCTTCAGTGGAGAGGAAAGGATATTGTAAATGTATCCAGAGCCTTCCTTGATACCAACGGCGCGCATCAGGAAACCGAAGTTAAGGTTTCTGTTCCTTCGGAAGAAGATAATTACTTTAATAAGATTGCGTTGGATGATGTGGCAGATGCAGTGGCAAAAGATGATATGAAAGCTGCATGGCTTGCAACCGTTTCCGATTTGAATGTGTGTTCCCAGAAGGGGCTTGTGGAAATGTTTGATGCTTCCATCGGAGCAGGCAGTGTGTTTATGCCTTACGGCGGAAAATATCAGCTTACAGAGACACAGACCATGGTGGCAAAACTTCCGATGCTGGGCAGCAAGAGCACGGAAACCGTAACAATGATGAGTTATGGCTTTGATCCTTACCTTTCTTCTTGGAGCCCGTATCACGGTGCAATTTATGCGGTTATGGAATCTATGGCGAAGGTTGTGGCATCCGGCGGCGATTATAAGAAGATTCATTTTACCTTCCAGGAATATTTCCGCAGAATGACAGAGGATGCTTCCCGTTGGAGCCAGCCTTTTACCGCACTTCTCGGTGCATATGATGCGCAGATGGGATTTGAACTTGCTTCCATCGGCGGAAAGGACAGTATGTCCGGTACCTTCAATCACATTGATGTACCGCCTACCTTGGTTTCTTTTGCGGTAGATGTGGCAAAATACGGCGATATCGTTACGCCGGAATTGAAGAAAGCCGGCAATAAACTGGTAGTATTTGAAGTTAATAAAGATGAGTATGATATTCCGGTATACATTGATGTAATGGAAATGTACGACGGAATTACCAAGCTGATGGCGGAGAAAAAGATTGCTTCTGCTTATGCGTTGGATGCAAAGGGTATTGTGGCAGCAGTTTCCAAGATGGCGTTTGGTAACGGACTGGGCGTTAAGATTGCAGAAGATTTGAACGCAGAAGAGTTGTTTGCAAACCGGATTGGTGATATTATCGCAGAAATTCCGGAAGAGTATCTGGCGGATATTACGGTGGATTATACCGTTGTCGGTGAAGTGACAGAGGGAGACTTTGTTTGCAAAGACATGGTGCTTTCCCATGAGGAAGTACTTGCGGCATGGAAGAGACCTTTGGAAAAGGTATTCCCTACAAAGGCAGTCAAGGATACCACGAAGTTGGATACGCCGATTTATAAGGCAGACAGCATTCATATTTGCAAGAACCCGGTAGCAAAGCCTACGGTATTTATTCCGGTATTCCCCGGAACTAACTGTGAATACGACAGTACACGTGCCTTTGAGCGTGCCGGTGCCAATGTAATCACCAGAGTGTTTAAGAACCTTACGGCAGAAGATATCCGTGATTCTGTGGCAGAATTTGAAAAAGCCATCGGTCAGGCACAGATTATCATGTTCCCCGGCGGATTTTCCGCAGGTGATGAACCGGACGGAAGTGCAAAATTCTTTGCAACGGCCTTCCAGAATGAAAAGATGAAAGAGGCAGTGACCAAGCTGTTGAATGAAAGAGACGGTCTTGCGCTTGGTATCTGTAACGGTTTCCAGGCTCTTATCAAACTCGGACTGGTTCCGAATGGTGAGATTACCGGACAGAATGAAAATGCGCCGACCCTTACTTACAACACCATTAACCGTCATATTTCCAAGATGGTTTATACCAAGGTGGTTTCCAATAAATCACCCTGGCTGGCACAGGCTGAGCTTGGAGCAACCTATTGTTCCCCGGCTTCTCACGGAGAAGGACGATTTGTTGCACCGAAGGAATGGCTGGATAAGCTGTTTGCTAACGGTCAGGTTGCAACACAGTATGCGGACTTTAACGGCAATATTTCCATGGATGAAGAGTGGAACGTCAATGGTTCCTATATGGCAATTGAAGGTATCACTTCTCCGGACGGACGTTGCTTTGGTAAGATGGCACATGCAGAGCGCCGTGACACAGCAGTAGCAATGAATATTTACGGACAGCAGGATCTTAAGATCTTTGAATCCGGTGTGGCTTATTTTAAATAATCAGTAACAAAAAGGCGTACAAGATTTTATGGTTTTGTACGTCTTTTCCTCATAGTAGGGTAGTGTGTTTTGAAAAAAAGGAGATTGAAATGAAAAAAGGAAAAACAGGGTTGGCATTGGTTTTCTTACTTTCTGTGATACTGACGGCATGTACGCCGGAGCTTTGGGATGAGAATTTGCGGGAAGAAGAGACCGGTACACAGGAAAGTGAAAACGAAGAGAATACGGAAGATGAGGCCGTGCGGGAAGAGACCGATAACGAAGAAAACGAAAGCAAAGAAGAAGCGGAGAGCGAAAACCCGGAGGAAAATGAAGGGAATGCCGAAGGAGAGACCTATTCTTTCGAGGAAATTACCATTACTTTTCCCGCGGATTGGGAGGACCGTTATGTGATCGAAGAGACGGAGGATTGCTTTCTGGTATATCAAAAAGCATCCTATGATTTTTCCGAAGGGACAGGATTTGTATTTGCCATCGGAAGAAGCGAAAGTCCCTTGTACGGAGCCCCGTCCGGAGGAACCATTGCGTATTCACCGGAAAATAATTACTATGTGAGTTATCCCACCGATGTATGTTATGATTACGATTCCCAAGAGATTTCGCAGGATTATATGGAAATGTCGGCAGATGTGGAAAGTATTCTGCGTACACTTTGGATTGATGCAGAGAATGTTTGCTATCATACCTATGAATATATTTTCCCCATGAGCGAATATGAAATGCTTAGTGAAGAGGACCTGCTTATGTTTAGTGAACACGAGCTGTATCTTGGAGAAAATGAAATTCTGGCAAGGTACGGTTATCATTTTGACTATCCCTATTTGCAGGCATATTTCGAACGTTGCAGCTGGTATGAGGACAGAGGGGATGAATTTGACTCTTCGGAAATCACCCTGATTGACCAAAATAATATAGCGATGATTCAGGCGATGCGGGAACAGCGTAATACGGAGTGTCTTACGTTAAATGTCGGAGAGCAATACGAAGTGGATTTGAATCAGGATGGTGTGAATGAAACGGTTTATTATCGCGTGGAAACGGATGAGTGGGGAGACAACTTCGGTTATATATCCATAAATGGTGAGGAACGAAGTTTGCAGGAACTTGGTATCTATCCGGATCATTTACACGGCGCTCATTTTTATTTAACCGATATATCGACGGGTGACAACAGAAAAGAATTGGCCTTTACGGCAGATGGTCCCAGTGACGACCCGGAAACCTTTTTTGTGGTCTATGACGGGGAGATTCGTTCTATCGGAAGAGTAAGCGGATTCCCTATGGAAAGTTTAAATTATTATGACGGTTTTCAGGATAATTATGTCATGGGAAGAGTTCGTTCGGATGTGTTAGAAACTGCCTATGGTTATGGCGTATGGTATCCGGATTATTCCACGGGAGAATTGGTTTATTCGGAGAATACCTATGTGGAGTTGGAACCTTGGTATTCCCATGTGCTTTTGGCGGATGTACCCATTCATTACAGTAGGGATTTGGACTCTGCAGGAGAAGTTTTAACTGCAGGACAGACGGTGTACTTTATCGCTACGGAAGGAAATCACTGGACGCTGGTACGGGGAGAAGACGGTACCGAGGGCTGGGTATACAGTGAAAACGCCGTAGTGACGGAGATTGGAATGCAAAGCGAAGAAGTCTTTGAAGGTGCCTTTTTCTATGATTAGTGTTGCTGGCGTGGGAAGAAGCTATCGGTTAGCTGTCGCCGCGCTGGTGTCCCAGTTGCCAGAAAGCGACGGCGCTGGCAGCTGCTACGTTTAAGGAATCGACTCCATGGGCCATGGGGATGCAGACGGTATAGTCGCAGGCACTAATTGTAGAAGCCGGCAGACCATCGCCCTCCGAACCCAGGAGAACGGCAAGCTTTTCTTCTGCCATTAAGGCCGGGTGGTTGATGTTAACAGAATCTTTGGAAAGTGCCATGGCGGCTGTTTTATATCCAAGTGCTCGAACCGCGTCCACATAGGATGCGGTTTCTTGCATTTCTCCGCTAAAATAGGTCCAGGGAATTTGGAATACGGTGCCCATGCTGACGCGGATGGCACGTCGGTAAAGGGGATTGCTGCAACCCGGAGTCAGAAGGATGGCGTCCATTCCAAGGGCTGCGGCGGAGCGGAAAATGGCCCCCACATTGGTGGGATTTTCCACTTGGTCCAGGATGA
This sequence comes from Lachnospiraceae bacterium, assembly GCA_015057055.1. Taxonomy (GTDB): domain Bacteria; phylum Bacillota; class Clostridia; order Lachnospirales; family Lachnospiraceae; genus NK4A136. The sequence continues at coordinate 37,159 of SVFE01000018.1, forward strand.
CAATGCGGGTGGCGTCCTTGCATAGTGCGGAAAACGAAGGAAGCGGTTTTCGCTTCATGGCGCAGAGGGCGCCCCGTGTCATGGGAAAGCCGGTAAGGTTTTTTAGTACTTCTTCTCCGGCAGTAAATACCGGGGTATCCGGGCAACGGGAAAGAATCCCGGCAGCTTCGCCGGTGACATGCCTGGTTTCCACCAAAAAAGAAACCGGTTCGTATCCGGCATTCAGCGCCCGTTCAATTACTTTGGGACTTTCTGCAATGAACATGCCCTTTTCCGGTTCATGACGATTCAACAATTGGTTTTCGGTTAAACGGGCATAAATATCCAGCCCGGGATCGTTAAAGTCAGTAATTTCTTTTATCAGACGGTTTGCATTCATAGGGATGGCCTCGTATCGTTTATTTGACACTATCTTAGCACAGCGGAGAAATTCGGAAAAGTAAATTTGCTGTTTTTCTTTGGTATTGCTTTTCTTAGGAAATGGATAGCGACTTGAAAGGCAGGGCTTAAGAAGATATAATGTGGGAAGAAAACAAAAAGTGAGAAGGAGAAGAAGCATGCGAAAGGAAATGCGGAAAATGAAGGTCCGGGGCATTGTAAAAATTCTGTTTGCCCTTCTTCTGTCGGTAGTGGTGATTTTTGTACTGGTGGTACAGAAAGAGGAATTGGAAACGGCAGCAATTGTTACGGTAAGTATCTGCTGGGGCGTTGCAGCGCTGATTTATATAATTGCCGGGATTACGAATATAAAAAATGACAGTAAAAAAGCAAAGGAATATATCCGTACCTATCCTTACGGAGAAGAGGCTCTGGAAGGGGAATTTAATATGGCGGAGAACCATGGGCGGTTAAGGCTGGGCGGAATTCATGCATTTGTCGCAGCAACGGATGATTTTCATATCATTCCGTATGTTCAGATGGAAGATGTGTATTTGAAAAATCACGGAAGAAACCGGGCAAAACTCAGAAAAGGGTATTACTACCTGTACATAAAAATTAAGGGACAGGATCGGCCGGTTAAAATCTATTACATGTTTGAAAGAGACGGTAATCAGGCATATGATAGGTGCTTTGCAAAGATGATACAGTATCGGTAAGATAAGGAGAAAAAATGAAAAAAGTCAGTGGTTTGTATATTTTTTCGTATGTATTTGCAGTGCTTTTGCTTTCTGCGCTTGCAGGAATATTATTGGGAGGTTATACAGGAAATCCGGAAGCGTTCATCGGATTCTTTATCATGACCTTGTTTTTGCTGGGCATTACGGTTTTTGTTTGGTTTTTCACATCCTCCAATGCCATATCTGACAGTATTATGAAGAAAACGGTGAAAAAGTATGAAGGAAGTTATGGCTTTGTGGCCTGCAGAACATTTACCGCATATAATGCAATTTTAAAAGTGGATGTGCCTACCGGCAGGATTGCTTTTATCTCCTGGCTTAACCCCTTTGAATTTCAGGTGATTTCCGCTGCGGAAATTGAGAATGTAACATCCTCTTATGTGGGAGGTCCTTTTGGTGGCACCAATTATGTGTATTTTCAATTTTTTCATAAGGGAAAGAAATTCCGTATTCCGACTTTTGTGGCAATAAAGGCCATGTATCGGTTGGATTCCGTGCAAGTACTGGAAGGAGTGTCCAAAGCGGATGCCTATGCGGAATTATTAAATCAGGCAAAGGAAAATGCAATTCGCCTCGGCGTAAGATAATTATTTAGGAAGTAAAGATGGATAATTTGTTTGAAGTTTTAAAGTGGATACCCGGAATACTATTGCTTTTATGCATATTTGGCCGCTATATCTGGCCGAATCTCATGCGGGTCTGGATAAAAAATGCGGAAGAAAAAGGTGTAAAGTGTGATGTGTGCAAAGGTCCGGTGATGGACCGGGAAGAATATCTTTTTCTGATTCCTTCTTCTTTTGATGCGCCCCATGTGAAGGAGTTGCAATATTATATCAATAACGGAAGATTTATCGGTGATGTCTCACAGATTCCTACGGGAAACCGGGCGTGTCGTATGGCGGTGACCCAGTGTCAGAATTGCGGACGCAGGGAAGTTGTGGTAATTGATTTCTTGCGTGTCCGGGATACGGAGGTTTTTAAAGGTGCGGAAGCGTATCCGTATGAGCAACTGCGGGGATTTTTGGAGCAATTTCCGGTAACTTTTGATGCTCCGGCAGGAGCATGGGAAAATGCAAATTCCAAAGGGACTGTTGCTGCCTCGCCGTCGACTGTATCCGACAGCAGTGCAGATACAAAGTATGGAATTCATTTTCCGAGAGTTTAAAGGACCGATAATAATAACGGACAGATTATAACGGTGAGTATGCCGGTTACTACGATGGCAAGAGAACTCATGGCGGCTTGAATTTCGCCCAGTTCTACGGCTTTGGACGTTCCCACGGCGTGGGAAGCGCTTCCGAGAGCAAGTCCCTGGGCGGCGGGATTGCGGATGCCAAAAAGTTTGAGGAGGGCCGGCCCTAAGATGGCGCCCATCAATCCGGCAAATGTAACGCCGATTACCGTAATTTCCTGAAGCCCGCCAATTTTGTCACTGATGCCGAGGGCAATCGGTGTGGTGACGGATTTGGGTAAAAAAGATAAAAACAGTGCATCGTCTAAATGAAACAGCGCAGCGATGCCCCATACGACAAAAAAGTGAGCCAGGCATCCGAGCAATATGCTGATCAGAATGGCCGGAAGATTTTTCTTTAATATCTGCATTTGCCGGTATAACGGAAGGGCGAGACACACGGTAGCCGGTGTCAGAAAATAGGTAATGTATTTCGCGCCGGCATCATAGGTTTCATAATCAATGTGAAAAATTTTAAGAAACAGAATGACTAAAACCAGACAGATCAGTAACGGATTTAAAATCGACAATTTCCATTTCTTTTGTATCAAGGTGCCGAGCCAGTAAAAGAAGATGCTGAGAGCTGCACCGAAGTATACGGTTTCTTGTAAAATTTCATTTAAATTCATTTGCCTTCACCATCCTTCGAAAGTTCATCCCCGGAATTAGCTTCCCTTTGAAGCATTGCCTGGGCAGTCAGGCCCGTTACGGCAGTTACGCATACCGTGGACAAAAACAGCAGTACCAGTATGGCGATAAGGTGGTCTGCAATAAGTTCCCAGGAAGTCATCAGTTTTACGGAGGGGGAAATAAACAGAATGGGAAGGATGGACATAAAAAAGTCGCTGATTTCCTGAATTTGTATCGGTTTAATGATACCCAGACATAAAAGCAGAAACAGTAAAATCAGTCCGTATACGCCTGACGGAACCGGAAAAGGCAGAAGAACCGACAGGATTTCCCCTGCAAAACAAATTGCTGTAATAATGCCGATTTGAATCAGATATTTCATGGTATGTCTCCTTCCTGCATAAGACATTGTAAGTATTATTTTTTATTTATTCAAGATTTTTATGCAAAATAAAAAAGGAAATCCGCCGCGGAAGCAGAATATTATAAGTGGGGAAGCGTACACACAAAAGCAAAAGCTTTATGGAGAGAGAAAATGATTGTTCGGGAACAATTAGAGAAAATGGAGAGGGAGAACCTTAGCCCTTATGCCACATGGAGTGAAAAATCAAAAGGAAGGTTAAAGGATGAGCCTCAGTGTGACATCCGGCCGGTTTTTCAACGCGACCGGGACCGTATTATCCACAGCAAATCCTTCCGCCGTTTAAAAGATAAAACCCAGGTGTTTCTGACGCCGGAAGGGGATCATTACCGCACCAGACTGACCCATACATTGGAGGTATCTCAGAATGCCCGCACAATTGCCAAGGCACTTCGCCTTAACGAAGAATTGGTG